>CAZXXC010000054.1:0-25800 GCA_964644665.1 uncultured Methylococcaceae bacterium | reverse complement strand
TCGGCGCCGGCGACGCAGGCCTTGCCCATGCCGCGAGCGACCACGGCGGCGTGCGAAGTCTTGCCGCCGCGGCTGGTCAGGATGCCCTGGGAAGCGAAAAAGCCGTGGATGTCCTCCGGTTTGGTTTCCTCGCGGACCAGGATGACCTTCTCGCCGGCACGGCCGAGCAGTTCCGCCTGATCGGCGTCGAACACGCACTTGCCGCTGGCGGCGCCGGGCGAGGCCGGCAGGCCCTGTGCCAGCGGCGTCTCACCGTGCTTCGGGTCGAGTCCCGGATGCAACAACTGTTCGAGCAGTTCCGGTTTCACACGCAGCAGGGCCTGTTCCTTGGTGATCAGTTTCTCCTGGAACATCTCGACCGAACTCCGCACCATCGCGGTCGCGTTCATCTTGCCGTTGCGGGTCTGCAGGCAATACAGCACGCCTTTTTCGATCGTGTATTCGTAGTCCTGGACCTCGCGATAGTGTTCTTCCAGCTTGTTCCGGAGTTCGACCAACTGGCGGTACAGGTCCGGCATCTCCCTGGACATTTCATGGACCGGCTTCGGCGTGCGGATGCCGGCGACCACGTCTTCGCCTTGGGCATTGACCAGGTATTCGCCGTACATTTCGTTCTCGCCGGTGCCGGGATTCCTGGTAAAGCCGACGCCGGTCGCGCAGTCATCGCCCATGTTGCCGAACACCATGGTCACGACGTTGACCGCGGTGCCGTTGGCCATCTCCGGCGTGATATGGAATTCGCGGCGATAGTCGACCGCGCGCTTGCCCATCCAGGAGTTGAACACCGCCTGGATCGCGATCTCGAGCTGGGTGTAGACATCCTCCGGAAAGGGCTTGCCGGTGTGGTCGCGGACGACGTTCAGGAAGCGCTCGCTGATGTCTTTCAGATGACCGGCGTTCAGTCCGATGTCGGCTTTGACGCCGGCCTGTTTCTTGACTTCGTCGAACTGATGGTCGAACAACTCGTCCGGGACGCCGAGGGCGACCTTGCCGAACAGCTGGATGAATCGGCGATAGGCGTCATAACCGAAACGTTCATTCTGGGTCTGCGCGATTAGCCCCTGCAAGGTCTGTTGATTCAGGCCGAGGTTCAGGATCGTGTCCATCATGCCCGGCATCGACATCGCGGACCCCGACCGTACCGACACCAGCAGCGGGTTGGTTGCGGAGCCGAATCCCTTGCCGGTTTTCTTCTCCAGTGCGGCGATATGGCCGCGGACTTCCTCGACCAGCCCGTCCGGAAGCTTCCGGTCGTCCAGATACTGGAGACAGGCTTCGGTGGTGATCACGAAGCCCGGCGGCACATTCAGGCCGAACTGGGTCATCTCGCACAGATTGGCGCCCTTGCCTCCGAGGAGGTGTTTGTTCTTGCCGTCGCCTTCCTGGAAGGAATAAACGTACTTCTTGCTCATAGCGAATCCGACTCCTGGATGCTCAGTGAATGATCTTGGATGCCGCCCGGCCCTGCTTGCACCAAATGGTGCGTATGATAGCGCATCGGCGGGTGCCGGTCTCTTGAATGCAACTCTGGAGTTGCGGCCCGGCAACAGTGCTGGCGGCGTGATCGGCCGTCCTTGTGGACGGATTTCGGTTGTTCTGATACCGCGCAATCCCATGCGGTGCGCGAGTTGGCGAGCCGTTCGGCGTCGCAATTCGCGCTAGTTGCGTCGACTTGCCAACGATTGCGAACGAGGGTGAAACAATGGTGCTACTCGGGCCGCTCGGATCCGGGCCGTTTGTCAGGCGAGGCGATTCATGTGATCTTCAGAACGATCTTGCCGACGGTATGCCCGGCTTCGATGATTTGGTGTGCGGCTGCGGCCTCCGCCAGCGGCAGGACTTCGGACACGTGCACCTGCAGCAGGTTCTGGTCGATCCAGGCTGCGCAGCGATCGAGGATCTCGACGTGATGGTCCCGGGCCCGATCGAGATTTCGGAGCATCGGCGTCAACATCAGTTCGAAGCCGATCCGGAGGTTGCGCATGCGTGCCTCGTGTAGCGGAATTTCGCCCGGATCGAGCAGTGTGACGAGATCGCCGAAGTGCCGCGTGCACTCGATGCTTTTTCGAAAGACCTCCGGTCCGACCGTATCGAACACGACATCCGCGCCCTCTCCGGATGTCAGCGCCTGGGTCGCTTCCACGAAGTCGGTCGATCGGTAGTCGATAACTTCATTCGCGCCCACATGCCTGGCCAGAGCGCTCTTTTCCGGCGAGCCGACCGTGGTCAACACGCGGGCACCGTGAATCTTCGCGAGCTGGATCGCCACATGCCCGACGCCGCCTGCCCCGGCGTGGATCAGCACCGTGTGGCCCGGCTTCAGGCGTGCGCGGTCATGCAGCGCGCCCCATGCGGTGATCAGCACCAAGGGTGCTGCAGCGGCTTGCTCGAACGAGAGCTGCCGGGGCATGGCGGCGGCCCAGCGCTGGTCCAGTACCGTATACTCCACATAGTTGCCTGGGTCGCCGCCCAATCCGCCGTTGCAGAACCACACTCGGTCCCCAGTCTGGAAACGGCTCACGCCGGGTCCCGTTTCGACCACGACGCCGGCTCCATCGCATCCGAGGATGGCTGGGCAGGCGTCCGGATAGAACAGTCCGCGTTGCCGCACCTTCGTGTCGATCGGGTTGACGCCCGCGGCATGCAGCCTTACCTTCAAGTCGGTCGGCGAGCGTAGCACCGGTTCCGGCATTTCTCTCCACTCGAGGACCGACGGGGGGCCTGCCTCGGTCATCACGATCGCTTTCATCCGTTCAATCTGCCAGGGTTATCGATTGTGCGGCGATGTGCCGCGTGCCGCGGTGTGCGCGTGGACGGCCGACCGCCTGCCAGTGCCGGCGCCAAAAAGGCGCGCGCAGATTCGATACCTGCACGCCTTTGCCGCGGCCTTTGGAGGCATGGACGAACGAGTCGTTACCGAGATAGATGCCCACATGCGAAAACGGTTCGCGGGTTGTCTGGAAGAACACGAGATCGCCCGGGCTGCGCGCCCCTTTGGATACCCGCTGGACGGCTGCCGCCATTTGGCGCGCGGTTCTTGGAAGTTCGATGCCGTGACGGCGAAATACGTATTGCACATAGCCGCTGCAGTCGAAGCCACGCACCGGGGAGGTGCCGCCCCAGACGTAAGGTACGCCTTGTAGACTCAGAGCGTCGCGCAGCAGTGGGGACTGCGCCGGCGTACGCGCCGCGGGCCGCGGTGCGGCCACTTTTGGCGTGCTGGAACAGCCCCACAATTGCAGGCCGAGGGCGAGCGCCAGCAATGCCTTGCCGAGCGATGTGATGGTCGCTGGCCGGCCGCGTCGCGCCATCGCAGATTCGTTCACGGCGCCTCCGCCAGCAGAATACCTCGGTGCGGAGCCGGCCATCCTTCGATCGTGCGCGCCGGATTTTGCGGATCAAGGAAGTCGGCCAGCGATTGGAAGCGCATCCAGGACGTCGTGCGTTGCTCCTCCACCGTCGTCGCACTCACATCGATCACTCTCACATGCCGATAGCCGCATCGTTTCAGCCAGCATTCCAGCGTGGGAATGCTGGGGATGAACCAGACATTGCGCATCTGTGCATAGCGATCGTTCGGCAGCAGTGTCTGCCCCACCTCGCCGTCGATGATCAAGGTCTCCAGAACCAGTTCACCTCCCGAGCGCAGACAGCCTCTCAATTCGAGCAGGTGGTCGATCGGAGAACGGCGATGATAAAGCACTCCCATCGAAAACACCGTATCGAAGAAGCCCGAGTCGGGCGGAACGTCCTCGATTCCGGCCGGCAGCACGTAAACCGGTTGATCGCCCGCAAAATGCCTGATCGCGAGAAATTGCACCACAGGCAGCAGTCCCGGATCAATGCCGACCACCAACCTTGCCCCTCGTCCCAACATGCGCCAAGCATAGTAGCCATTTCCGCACCCGACATCGAGCACGGTCCGCCCCTGCAGCGAGGCCAGATGCGATTCGAGCCGCCGCCATTTTCGATTCGACCGCCACTCGGCATCGATCGTGACTCCGAAGATGCTGAACGGGCCCTTGCGCCAAGGGTGAAGTGCCCGCAGCGATGATTCGATGTCGCTGCGGACGTCCGGTTCCACCCGGTCCGGCCGGCCGATGGTGACGACATCGCCGCTGAAGTCGCAATGCGCTGCGGTCAGCCGCGGCAACTGTTCCAGTACTTCCATCCAGGCGGGCCACCGGCCATCGCGGGCAGGGTCGAAGGCGGATGCCAGAAGGTGCGGCAGCCGGTCTCGCCAGGCCGCCGGCAGCGGCGACTCCTGTGCATCCAGCAGGGCTGCGTAGGCAGGGTGTTCCGGCATCAGCACGAAGGACGAAGCCGTGTCTGTGTTAGACTCGCGCGGCCATGGGCGCGCGGCAGGGGCGATCTTCCGCGTGCGCGGCGCAGTGGTCTCGGTTCTCGCATCAATCTTCGGAGCCTTCCGGCATGAACGAAAACGTCGTCGATCGTGTGAAGTCGTATTTGCTGGACATGCAGGACCGAATTTGCAGCGCCGTTGAACGGGAGGATGCCGCCGCCCGCTTCCGCGAGGATCTCTGGGAACATGCCGGCGGAGGTGGCGGGCGTACGCGTGTCTTGTACGACGGTACCGTCTTCGAGCAGGCCGGCGTGAACTTTTCCCATGTGTACGGCAGCCGATTGCCGGCCTCGGCCACGGCCCATCGTCCCGAGCTGGCGGGGCGGAGCTTTCAGGCGGTCGGCGTTTCGCTGGTGATCCATCCGTTGAACCCCTACCTGCCGACCTCGCACGCCAATGTGCGATTCTTCCGCGCCGAGAAGGCTGGCGAACCAGCCATCTGGTGGTTCGGCGGCGGCTTCGACCTGACCCCGTATTATCCGTTTCTGGAAGACGTCATTCACTGGCATCGCACCGCACTGGCTGCCTGCGAGCCGTTCGGCCCCGAGGTTTATCCGCGTTGCAAGACGTGGTGCGACGAATATTTCTACCTGAAGCACCGCAACGAGACACGCGGCGTCGGCGGCCTGTTTTTCGACGATTTGAACGAATGGGGTTTCGAGCAGTGCTTCGCGTTCATCCGCAGCGTCGGCGATCATTATCTGCCGGCCTACCTGCCGATCGTGCAGAAGCGGAAGAACACGCCGTACGGCGAACGGGAGCGCAAGTTCCAGCTTTATCGGCGCGGCCGCTACGTGGAGTTCAATCTGGTCTATGACCGCGGCACGTTGTTCGGGCTGCAGTCGGGAGGGAGAACGGAATCGATCCTGATGTCGCTGCCGCCGGTCGTGAACTGGCGCTACGATTGGCGGCCCGAGCCGGGCAGCAAGGAGGAAGATCTGTATCGCGGGTACCTGAAGCCGCGTGACTGGCTGTCGTTATGAGTCGGAAGGGGAGCCGCCCTGCAACGGCTCCTTGTGTGCGGTGTCATTCCGAACGGTCAGATCCTTGATCAACTGCTCGACCGAACCACCCTCGGCGATCTGGTTGGTGAAGCTGGTCCGATAATTCTGCAGCAGGCTGATGCCTTCGATGAGGACGTCGTAAACCTTCCAGGTACCTTTGTTGTTGATCATCCGGTAATTCACGGCGACCGGCTGGGCGCCGGCCTGAAGGATTTCGGTGCGTACCATCGTCTTGTCGCCGCCGGCCTCTCCTTGCGAGGGCAGATAGCGGATCTTCCAGTTCGCGTATTCGGTGAAAGCGGTCGTATAGGTTCTGACCAGCAGCCGCCGAAATTCATTCTTGAACCGCTCCTTCTGCTGCGGCGTCGCGGTCTTCCAGAATTTTCCCAGGACCAGGACCGACACACGGTCGAAATCGATATGCGGCTCGATGATCGAGTCGACGAGCGCGGTCGCCTTGGCGAAATCGTTCTTGACCTCCGGTTTCTGCAAATTGCGTTGCAATTGATCTGCGGTGTCCTGGATCACCTTTTGTGCCGGGGTCAATGCCGCCCCGTCATCGGCCAGCGCGAGACCCGGCAGAGAGCCGGCGGCCAGCGCCATCCAGAACAGAACCAAGCTCACCGTGCGCTGAAAACTCATCGATCGCATCCCCAAATTCCAAAAACACGAAAACGCCGATTATCATAACGCGGCCCGAGTGAATAGACTATCAAAAAGCCCCGCCGTAGCCGGCCAGACGGCCCCCCTTTTCGACCCCTGACCATGGACGCGCGAAGTGATCATCGATCCTGCCATGAATTATCCGAACACGCGGCTGCGCCGCATGCGCAAGGACATTTTCAGCCGCCGACTGATGCGCGAATCGGCATTGACCGTCGATGATCTGATCTACCCCGTTTTCGTGCTGGAAGGCAAGGATCGGCGCGAGCCGATCGCATCGATGCCCGGTATCGAGCGCGTCAGCGTCGATCGGTTGCTCCAGGAAGCGGAAGAGGTCGCCGCGCTCGGAATCCCGGCCATCGCGCTGTTCCCGGTGACGCCGCCCGAGACGAAGAGCCTGGATGCCGCCGAAGCCTACAACCCGGCCGGCCTCGTGCAACGCGCCGTCCGAGCCCTGAAGAAGTCCTGCCCCGAACTCGGCGTCATCACCGACGTCGCCCTCGACCCGTTCACCTCGCACGGTCAGGACGGCTTGCTGGACGAGACGGGCTATGTGACCAACGACCGAACCGTCGACGTTCTGGTGCGACAGGCGCTGTCCCATGCCGAAGCCGGAGCCGATGTAGTGGCTCCTTCCGATATGATGGATGGACGGATCGGCGCGATCCGCCGGGGCTTGGAAGAATCCGGCTTCGTCAACACGCGCATCCTGGCGTACTCGGCCAAGTACGCGTCCAGCTTCTATGGCCCTTTCCGCGACGCGGTCGGCTCGGCCGCGAATCTTGGCGTTGGCAACAAGCATAGCTACCAGATGGATCCGGCGAATTCGGACGAGGCGCTGCGGGAGGTCGCACTCGACCTTCGGGAAGGGGCGGACATGGTGATGGTGAAACCGGGGCTCCCGTATCTCGACATCGTGCACCGGGTCAAAAGGGAATTCGGTGTGCCGACTTTCGTGTACCAAGTCAGTGGCGAGTATGCGATGTTGAAAGCCGCTGCGGCCAACGGCTGGCTGGATGAGCGGGCGACCGTGATGGAAACCCTGCTCGGGTGCAAGCGGGCGGGTGCCGACGGTATCCTGACGTACTTCGCCAAGGCGGCTGCGGCATGGCTCGACGAGCGGTAAGCCCGGAGCTCGTGCGGTGACGTACACGGCGCCAGATCGTTACGCGGTGTTCGGTCATCCGATCGGCCACTCGAAATCCCCCTACATTCACGCCCAGTTTGCCGAACAGACCGGCCAGCACCTCGTTTACTTCGCGCAGGACGTCGACCTGCCGGCCTTCGAGCGGGAGGTATTCGCTTTTTTCCGCGGCGGGGGCCTGGGGCTGAATTGCACGATCCCGCTCAAGGAGGCGGCCTACCGCTTGGCCGACCGGCGCAGCATCCGCGCGGAGCGCAGCCGGGCGGTCAATACGCTGGTGCTGGAATGCGACGGCCGGATATTCGGAGACAATACCGACGGAATCGGTCTGCTCCGCGATCTGACCGGCAATCTGGGGCTCGAATTGGCCGGAAAGCGAATCCTGCTGCTCGGTGCCGGCGGTGCCAGCCGCGGCATCCTCGCTCCGCTGTTGGAGGCCGAGCCGGCCGCTCTGGTGATTGCCAACCGCACCGTCGACAAGGCCGTACGGCTCGCCGACGAGTTTTCCCGCTTCGGCGAGGTGTGCGGCTGCGGTTTTCGGGAATTGGCCGGCCGCCGTTTCGACCTCGTCTTGAACGCCACCGCCTCGAGTCTGAGCGGGACCGTACCGCCGTTGCCGGACGATCTGCTCGTGCCAGGGGGTTGCAGTTACGATCTCGCCTACGGCCATGAGCCGACCCCGTTCGTCCGTTGGGGCAAGGTGCATGGGGCCTCGATCAGTACCGACGGCATCGGTATGTTGGTGGAGCAGGCGGCGGAAGCCTTCCTTCTGTGGCGCGGAGTGCGCCCGCAAACCGCCCCGGTGATCGAGATGTTGAACGCCGACCGGGCTGCGCCCTGGAACGCCGCGACACGCTCCGGGAAATCCCCCGGTCTCGGATGAAGACGGTGCCGTCAGTAGCTCATACGGATTCCCAGCAGCGCGCCTCGGCCCGGTTCCGGCGCAAAGTTCCTCAGGTACGACGTGGAGTTTCGGATATTGTCGTTCAACAGGTTGTTCCCCTGGGCAAACGCGAGTATCCGGGTGTCGTTGAATGCCGTTACCTGATATTGCACGCCGACGTTCAACAGCACCCAGCCGTTGGTTTCCGACTCATTGGCTCCCGCATACTCCTGCTTCTCGCCGCGTGTCAGACGCAGGTTGGCGCTCCAATGGTCGTCATAGGCATAATCGAGTTGCAAGCCGTAACGCAACGGCGGCATGCGTGGCACATTGCCGCCGGCGACGAACTGTCCGCGCGTGTAGTCGCTGAACAGGGTCATGTCCAGCACGCCGTAGCGGTTTTCCATCAGCGGAAACTTGACGCTTCCCTCGAATCCCTTGAACGTCGCCGCGGCTTGTTGCGTCGCGGTAACCTGTAGACATTCGCCGGGATCGGTGCAGGGAGGCGACTGGAAATCGCCAGCGGCCTCGTTGTAGAGCACGTCTGCCAGTTGCTGCTGGTAGATATAGTCGTTGACCCAGTTCTGGAAGAAGTTGAGCTGGCCGCTGATGCCATCTGCGCTGTACCGGTACCCGAGGTCCAGGTTGTAGGATGTCTCCATTTTCAGGTTTGGATCGCCGATCTCGAAACTGCGGGTCGCTTCGTGCGGCCCGTTGTAGAACAGTTCCTGAACCTGCGGTGAACGCTGGGAACGGGTGACCGCGAAACTGACCGTGTTGGCCTCGTCGATCGTCCATTGTCCGGAGCCGGACGCGCTGATCGGTGCGTAGCTGCGGTTCAAACCGGCCTGTTCCGGATCGATCGAATCGCTTTCGCCGCGCAGCCCGAGTTCGTACACTCCGGGTCCGTAAGTCAGCGATTCGACGGCAAACACGCCGTAGCTGCTGATCTGCGACCGCGGAAGGATGGGCTCCCTTTCGCCCGGTCCGACCACTTCGAACGCTTGGAGATTACCGGAGCGTCCCTGGAACCCGACCACGCCCTTGATCGGTCCGAGCGGATGGTGCTGCAGTTCGATGCGTCCTTCGTAGGTCTTGTTGAAGAACTTCGCGCCGGGTTCGCCTCCGCTCAGTTCCGTATGGGTGTAATCGATGTAGTTCGCCCACATCCGGACCGCCTCGGCGAATTCGAATGGTTTCGTCAGTTCGCTCTTGAACGCGTACCGGGTCTGCTTCAGGTTGATCCGCACATCGGGCCCGCCTGCGCCGTCGGGCGGAATGCCGTAGTTGTTTCCGAGGTAATTGATCGACAGGCCGGCGAAGCCCGGGTCGCCCACCAGCGAGAAGCCGACCGTGCCACCTTTGGCGCGCGCACTGGTGTTCGGAATCACGCCGTAGGAATTCTGGATCGCGTCTACGCCCTGTAGCACGGGATCGGTCTGGCGCGCGGCATTCTCGGCGATCGCCGGACCCCCGATGTGCAGGTTGTTGGAGTCGCGGTAGAAACCGTCCAGGTGATAGGCGAAAATATCCTTCCCGCCTTCGACCTTCAGATTGCTGATCGTCTCGTCCGACACCGAGTTGTAGCGCTGCTCGAACGTCGGCGAGAGCAGCCTGTCGGGCAACGAGCCGGGAATGCGGTTGTCGATCACGTTGACGATGCCGCCGATCGCTCCGCTTCCGTACAGCAAGGTCGCCGGGCCGCGCAGCACCTCGACCCGGTCGGCCAGCACCGGTTCCACGGCATTGGCATGGTCCGGACTGATCTGCGAGACGTCTCCGGTACCCAGGCTGTTGGTCATGACCTGCACGCGCGGGCCTGTCTGACCGCGGATCACCGGCAAGCCGACTCCGGGACCGAACGACTGACTTTCGATGCCAGGCTCCTGTTTCAACGTCTCGCCGATGGTCGGCCCGATCTTCAGGCGCAAGGGTTCGCCTTTCAGCACAGTCACCGGGCGCGCCGTCTCCGATACCTTTTCCTCCAGCGGTGCGCTGACGACGACCGGGTCCAGTTCCGTCGGCTGCGGTTCTGCAGCATGTACCGACTCGGCGCCGGTAGTCAAAGCTGCGGCCAAAGCGGAGGTGAATCGTCGGCGCATGATTTCTCCAACGTGCATCGAGTTGGCTTAATGATGTTATTACGTTACGTTGATCGGCCGCACGCACAGGTCAGAATGTCCAGCGCACGCTACTCATCAGGCAATACCCGCGTGGCGTTTTCCGGTCGCCGCCAGGAGGGGACGCGTCCGGCCAGGCCGTGCGTAACGCTGTACGCGCATTTGGAGAAGCTGCCTCGCGACCCTAAGTGTTATAATATAACGTCCCCGATGCCGAGACAACTCGCCGGCGATCCGGATTGAAATTTGTCCAGCGGGCGCCGGCCGACGGTCCGAGTCGGAGATGGGCGTCGACTCAGCTCTCGCCCGACTTCCCAGTATTCTCGCGCAGCATGTTGATGAACATCTCACCCTGCTCCCTCGCATCGTCGAGCGCGACATGGGAATGCGGATGCTCGGACAGCCAGCGTTTCGGCAGATAGGTCTTGCCGCTCTTGCCGAACGGCTTTCTGCGCATCCCCATCGCATAGGAGCGGATGTCGATGCCATGCTCGGAGAACGGTCGCCTGCCGGTGAAGCGGATCAGGTACCAATAAACCCACATGAAATCCCAGGTGGCAGGCCATGCGACGAAGATCGGCAGACCCGGCAGTCGCTCCACCCAGTCCGCGAATTCGTTCATGGCCTGCCGCGGCGGTTTGGGGTCCTGCCGGCAGGCGCGCCATGCGTCCGGATACTGCTGCCACCACTGCGTCATGGCAGGATGCGCCTCGGCCTCGGGCAGTGTTTCCAGGTTAACGGAGAACTCCTGCAAACACTCGCCATCGGCGGTGTAGGCGACCGCGCCCAGGCTCAGCATCGAGTGTGGGCCGGGGATGGGACCGTCCGCCTCGATGTCGACGCTGAGGTACAGTTCGGGTTGTTTCAATTTGCTCATGGGTCGGGATTCTAACCGATGGGGCGCGATGCATGCGGCCGGGCAAACCGGACTTCGACGAACCGCGCCCCGCATGCTAACGTGCGTCGTCTGGGATGTGACGAGGGTACCGGTATGGTCGACAGTTTCCCCCCGGGGCAGTTCTGGAATATCGTGTTGCGGCGGGCGGCCCGTGCGCGTACCAGCGGGGCGTTGCAACCGATCGAAACGGAAGCCGTCACCCTTTGCGACGGCGGGCTGCCATTCATCGTCCGCGTGGCGGTCAATCTGGCGAGGAAAGCCGCCGAGCGCGACCCGAACGACGACGAGCGCTCTCCGAATCCTTTCCTGCCTTACGACCCGGATCTTTTTGTCTGCAACGTGACGCCGTCGCACCTTTGCTTGTTGAACAAGTTCAACGTAGTCGATCACCACATGCTGGTCGTTACCCGCCACTACGAGCATCAGGAAGACCTGTTGACTTTCGCCGATTTCGAAGCGCTGTGGCGCTGCTTCTCGGAGGTGGAAGGCGTTGCGTTTTACAACAGCGGCGGCGACGCAGGCGCCAGCCAGACCCACAAACATCTGCAGATCGTTCCGCTGCCTTTCGCCGGGGACTGCCGCGACTTCCCGTTTGCGCCGCTGTTCGACTCGCGGGCGATGGCCCGCGGCAGACTCGATGGGCTGCCGTTCCGTCACGTGATTGCGCCGTTGACCGATACCGCGGCCGACGATCCTCTGGTCCTCGCCGAAAAGACACAGGCCCTATACGGCCTATTGCTTGATGCGGCCGGCATTGCGCCGATCGACGCACAGCGTGCCGTGCGTGCAGCCAAACCCTACAATCTGCTGTTGACACGCGAATGGGTGATGTTGGTCCCGCGTACCAGGGAGCGGTTCGAGGCGATTTCGATCAACGCGCTGGCGTTCACCGGTTCGTTGTTCGTGAAATCGCGGCAAGATCTCGATCGCGTGACCGCGATCGGTCCGGTGTCGATTCTTCGCGAGGTGACATTCCCATGGTGAATTACGGCGTAACTCGGTCCTCGGCCCGGAGCGGCCGTCGGCGAAGATTTCCGGCGGTTCGGAGCCGGTTTCCCGGGAGGCTCACGGTATGCGATTGACATTCTGGGGGGCGACGGGAACCGTGACCGGGTCGAAATACTTGGTTTCGACAGCGGAGGAAAGGATCCTGGTCGATTGCGGCCTGTTCCAGGGCTACAAACAACTGAGATTGCGCAACCGCGAACCTCTGCCGGTCGCTCCACAGAGCATCAAGGCTGTCGTGTTGACCCACGCCCACATCGATCACAGCGGTTATCTCCCGCTCCTGGCCAAGAACGGGTTTCGCGGACGGATCTACTGTACTGCGGCGACGCGGGATCTTTGCCAGATCCTGTTGCCGGATAGTGCCCATCTGCAGGAGGAAGAGGCCGAATATGCCAATCGGCGAGGCTACTCCAAGCACCGACCGGCGCTGCCGCTCTACACGATGGAAGATGCCGAGTTCTGTCTGGGGCTGCTGCGGGCGGTCGATTTCGATACCGAGTTCGAACTGGCCAAGCGCCTGAGCTGCCGTTTGACACCGGCGGGACACCTGTTGGGGGCGAGTTGCGTGACGCTGAGACACCAGGGCCGGACGCTGGCCTTTTCCGGCGACCTCGGCCGACCGCACGATCTCACGATGCGCCCGCCGGCGACGATACGCCATGCCGATCATCTGGTACTGGAATCCACCTACGGTGACCGCCGTCACCCGGCGGTCGACCCTCAAGACATCCTGGCGGGTGTGATCAACCGCACCGCGGGGCGCGGCGGGGTGGTGTTGATTCCGGCATTCGCGGTCGGACGTTCGCAGACCGTGCTGTATTGTCTGCAGCAACTGAAGTCCCGCAGGCTGATTCCCGACGTCCCGATCTATTTGGACAGCCCGATGGCGATCGATGCCACCGAGATATTCCGGCGCTACTCCGGCGAGCACCGGCTCAGCGCCGAGCAATGTGCCGCGATGTGCCGCGCGGCGCAGTATGTCAATACGGCGGAGGAATCGCGCGCGCTGAGTGGCCGGCGCCTGCCGATGGTGCTGATCTCGGCCAGCGGCATGGCGACCGGCGGGCGGATTCTGCATCACTTGAAGGCATTCGCCCCGGATCACCGCAACACGATTCTGCTGACCGGTTACCAGGCGGGCGGCACGCGTGGGGCGAGTCTGTTGAACGGCGCCGATGCGATCAAAATCCACGGCGAATATGTCGCGGTTCGCGCCGAGGTCGGCCTGATCGAAAATCTGTCCTCGCACGCGGATTATCAGGAAACTCTCGACTGGCTCCGCGGCTTCGAACAGCCGCCCCGACGGGTGTTCCTGACCCACGGCGAGCCGTCATCGGCCGATGCGCTCCGCCTTCGGATCGAGGAAACCTTCGGCTGGTCGGTCCGGGTGCCGGAATACCTGGAATCGGCCGATCTCCGCGGTTGAGGTCCGCCACGGTCATGACCCTGCATCGCTCGCAGCGCATACTCCTGCTGTTGATGTTCCTGCCGTTCCCCGGGCGCGTTTCCGGTGGCGACACACTTGACTGCCCGAGCCTGACGATTGCCGCGCGCGCGGGGGTGGCGGTCCAACACGGCAAGGGGCTGTTGTGGCAGATCGCCAAGCCGGGCATCGCTGCCAGCCATCTGTTCGGCACGATCCATCTGGGGGACGAGGATTTGATGCACATCCCCGCGCCGGTGGCTCAGGCATTGGATCGGAGCCGAGAGTTCGTGATGGAGGCGAATTTCGACGGTGACGACGTGCTGCAATGGACTGAGACGATGGTCTCGTCGGCCGGGCCGTCGTTGCGTGCGCAACTGGGGTCGGTATTGTTCGAACGGGCGGCCGCGCTGCTGAGCCGCTACGGTATTTCAGGCGAGGTCGTGGATCGGATGAAACCCTGGGCAGTCTATCTCGCCCTCAGCAGCCCGCCGCAGATCACGGGACTGCCGTTGGATCTGGCGTTGGCCGCGCGTATGCAGCAATCCGGCAAGCCGGTCAGTGGCCTGGAGACGGCCACTGAACAGGTCGGCATCGTGGCGCAACTGCCGCTGGGCGATCAGGTGGCCTTGGTCAAGGACGCAGTCTGTTATTACGACACGCTGCAGGCCGACATACGCGAAATGAAGCGGCTGTACCTCGATCGCGACTTGGCCGGGTTGGTCGCCGCCGCTCATCGCTACGAGTTGATGGAGACCGAACGCTATCGGCGCCTGATGAAGAATCTGTTGTCCGAACGCAACGACCGTCTCGTCCGCCGTATGGAAGTCCCGCTTCGGCGCGGCAGTGTGTTCATCGCCGTCGGCGCACTGCATCTGCCCGGCGAAGGTGGTCTGCTGTCGTTGCTGGAGAAGCGCGGCTACACCGTCAAGGCGATTTACTGACTCCCCTCCGGTACCGGCCCATCGTTCCTCGGCGGTCAGCCGCCGGTCACGCTCATGTGGCGGAAAATTAGCGGCTGGGCCTTCAGATCGAAATGGTGCCGTTCCGGTTTGATCTCCATCGCCTCGGTGATCGACTGCTTCAGCCTTACCGAGTTGCCGGGGAACTGTCTCAGGACGCTCTTCAGGTCCACCGAATGCTCGTTTCCGAGGCACAGCAGCAAGCGGCCCTCGACCGTCAGCCGGACCCGGTTGCAACTGCCGCAGAAGTTATGGCTGTGCGGCGAGATGAATCCCACGCGGCTGGCGCTTCCGTGCAGCCGGAAATAACGCGAAGGTCCGCCGGTCGTTTCCGTGGATGGAATCAGCGTGAAATGACGTTCCAGTTCGGCGCGAATTTCGTCGCTGGAACAGTATTCCTCGGCCCGGTCATGGCCGTCGACCAGGCCCAGCGGCATCTCTTCGATAAAACTGACGTCGATCCCGCGCCCGACGGCAAATCGCGCCAGATCGACTATTTCGTCTTGATTCCGGTTCTTCAGAATCACCGCGTTGATTTTCAGCCGTTCGAAGCCGGCGTCGAGCGCCGCATCGATGCCACGCATCACCTTGTCCAGGTCGCCGGTCCGGGTGATCGCCCGAAAGCGATCCGGGCGCAGCGAATCGAGGCTGACGTTGATGCGGCGGACGCCGGCCTCCTTCAGTGGTTGCGCTTGATGTTCCAGTTGCGATCCGTTGGTCGTCAGCACCAGTTCCCGGAGGCCGGGGAGTGCCCCGATCCGTTCGATCAACCCGAGCGCGCCGCGACGGACCAGCGGTTCACCGCCGGTGATACGGATTTTTCGGACGCCGAGTTCCACGAAAGCCTGGGCCAGTGTATGGATTTCCTCCAGGCTCAGGACCTGTGCGCGCGGCAGGAACGTCATCTGCTCGCTCATGCAGTACAGACACCGGAAATCGCAGCGATCGGTGATCGAGATTCGCACGTAATCCACGCGCCGGCCGAAGCGGTCGGTGAGGGAGGCGGGGACAGGCCGGTTCATGGCATCGTTCGGATGGGTCGCGACGTTGATGTCATTGAGACTCGCCAAATTGTCACACGTTCGGAGAAACCGACCAAGCGGAGTAGTCGGGAATTGCCCGGTTCGGGTTCGAGCCGATGCGTCGCGGCCCTTCCGGAGCCGGCTCTCGGCCTTGCGTCAGGCGTGAAGGCGGCAGTCAGGTCTTCCTCAGACGGCTTTCCACCATGATGCAGGCATTTGCCAGGAAGTTGAATCGGTGTCGTTCGAGAAACTCCAGCAGGTCCGGGCTCTCCGCTCCCGGCTGGAGCCAGACGTTTCGCCAACCCAGTGCGAGACAGTCCTCCACGACACGTCGTGCAGCCGCGGACGGAATCACGATATTTACGATGTCGGGCGGTTCCGGCAGATCACGGAGGGTTGCGTAACAGATGTCGCCATCGACCGTGGCACGGTTCGGATTCACCGGAACGACCCGATAGCCTTGACGTTTCAGGTCGCGGTAGATGCGATGGCCGAATTTGTCCGGGTTGTCGTTGGCGCCGACCACGGCGATCAGCGGGTCCGAACTTTCCAGAATGTCGAGAATCGAAGGGGTCACGAGTATGCCGCTGTGTGCAAGGGCCTGATATGCATTGGGCCCTTCATGGTTCAAAATTTTCCCGATGTCTGCAAGACAAGCGCCACACCGATCGGCCGGCGAGCGATCGGGAGCGACACTCCGGTCCGGTTCTCGATGTGTCGGGAGTTGACAATTTCCCCGGCTGACGCGACCGCCCGGCCATCGCAACTCTGCTTCGGCGTCTAGATCAAGCCGTTCCGAACTTTGCCGACGCCCTCGCCGCGATCCGTTAAATCCGTTAAAACAGATGAGAAACAGGTTAAAACACGCGGAATGCTTGGCGTTTCGCTAAAATCAACCTATGCTTGCGCGACTTGACCCGGATCGACAGTTCGAGCCGCATTTGACGCTCGGTGGAACCCCGCGATGACTGACCTCTTGCGCTGGTTGCAAACCAGTTCGGCATTCTCCGAAGACAATGCCAGTTTCATCGAAGATCTTTACAGCAAATACCTGCGAGACCCCGAGTCGGTCGATCCGAGTTGGCGGCAGACCTTCGCGGCCGTACCGGAAAGCCTGGATGAGCGGGAAGCGGCGCCCGTTTCGACCCTTGCCTTGCCAGCGGAGCGGCAGTCGATCGAGCAGCGGCTCCGCAAGCAGACCGCCGTCGATCGCCTGATCGACCAGTACCGCACTCTGGGACATCAGGCCGCTGACAACAATCCGTTGAAATGCGCCGAAGCGCCGGTGATCAGGGAACTGGTACCCGTCACCTATGGCCTCGAGGACGGCGACCTCGACCAGCCTTTTTATCTGGACATCCTGCACAGCCGTGAGCAGCTTCCGCTGCGCGAGATTCTTTCCCTACTGGGCGCCACCTACTGCGGTCCGATCGGCACCGAGTACATGCACATCATGGATACGGAGATCAAGAGCTGGCTGCAGTCCCGTCTGGAAGCTGCGCGGGGGCGGTGGCATTTCGACGCAAAGACCAAGCGCTGGCTGTTGGAGTTGCTGACCGCTGCAGAGGGGATCGAAAAGTACCTGCACCGCAAGTACGTGGGGCAAAAGCGCTTCTCGTTGGAAGGCGGGGAGAGTCTGATCCCGCTGCTGGATGAGATCATTCAGCGCTCGGGCACTCTCGGCACGCGGGAGGTGGTGATCGGTATGGCTCATCGCGGTCGTCTGAATGTGCTGGTCAACATCCTGGGTAAGAAACCCTGCCTGCTGTTCCGTGAATTCGAGGGTGTCGAAGTGGCGGATCAGCCCGAAGGCAGCGGCGATGTGAAGTATCACATGGGTTTTTCGTCGGACGTCGAGACGCCCGGCGGCCCGGTTCATCTGGCTCTGGCCTTCAATCCTTCGCATCTCGAAATCATCGGGCCGGTGGTCGAAGGGTCGGTCCGCGCCCGCCAGGACCGCTTCGAAGGCGACGTCGAACGCAAGGTGCTGCCGGTAATCATCCACGGTGATGCGGCATTCGCCGGGCAAGGCGTCGTGATGGAAATGTTGAACATGGCGGAAACGCGCGCCTACACGACCGGCGGAACGATCCATATCGTGGTCAACAACCAGATCGGGTTTACCACGAGCAATCCGTTCGACGCACGTTCCACGCTGTACTGCACCGATGTCGCGAACATGGTGCAGGCGCCGGTGCTGCACGTCAACGGCGATGATCCGGAAGCCGTGCTGTTCGCGACCCGGCTGGCCGTCGATTATCGGATGGAATTCAATCGCGACGTGGTGATCGACCTGATCTGCTATCGGCGGCTGGGGCATAACGAGGCGGACGAACCGGCTGTCACGCAACCGCTGATGTATCGCTATGTCCGTCAGCACCCGTCGGTGCGCAAGCTTTACGCCGAACGATTGATCGGCGAAGGTGTGTTGACGCAGCACGATGCGGATGCGATGGATGAGGCCTATCAGAACAGCATCACCGAGGGCGATGAAGCGGTGTTGCGTCCGAAATTGGCGGATGTGGCGAGTTACATCAAGACCCGCTGGAGTCATTTCATCGGTGCGTCGTGGACTTCGCCCTGCGAGACCGCGCTGCCGCCGGAGACGCTGCGACAGGTGGCGGACCGGATGCTGGAACTGCCCGCCAACTTGGAGTTGCATGCCCGCGCCGGCGCGATCATCCAGGTGCGGAAGCAGATGGCGGCCGGGGAGCAGCCGATCGACTGGGGTTACGCCGAGAACCTGGCCTATGCGACCCTGCTGTGGGAGGGGCGCAACATCCGTCTGACCGGTCAGGATGTCGGACGCGGGACCTTTTTCCACCGCCACGCGACGCTGTACGACCAGAACACCGGCAATGTGTACGTCCCGCTGCAGCATCTGGCGCCTGGGCAAGGTCGCTTCCACTTGTATGATTCACTGCTGTCGGAGGAGGGCGTTCTCGCCTTCGAGTATGGCTACAGCACCTCGGATCCGGACACGCTGGTCATCTGGGAGGCACAATTCGGCGATTTCGCAAACAATGCACAGGTGGTCATCGACCAGTTCATTTCCTCCGGTGAAACGAAATGGGGACGTCTGTCCGGCTTGGTGATGCTGCTGCCCCACGGCTACGAAGGGCAGGGGCCGGAGCATTCCTCGGCCCGGCTGGAGCGCTATCTGCAGTTGTGCGCAGAACAGAACATGCAGGTGTGCGTGCCGACCACGCCTGCACAGATTTTTCATTTGCTGCGCCGGCAGTTGCTTCGACCGTTTCGTCGCCCGTTGATCGTGATGACGCCGAAGAGCCTGCTTCGTCACAAACTGGCGGTCTCCAGCCTCGAGGAACTCAGCGTTGGCGGTTTTCGCAACGTGATCGGGGAATGCGATCCGCTGGACCGCAACGCGATCAGCCGCGTGGTGTTGTGCTCCGGAAAGGTCTACTACGATCTACTCGAACATCGGCGCAAGGAGAATCTGGACCATGTCGCGATCATCCGGATCGAGCAGCTCTATCCGTTCCCGGTCGACGAATTCCTGGCCGAACTCGTGACGTTTCCGAATTTCCGGGAGCTGGTGTGGTGCCAGGACGAGCCGGAGAACCAGGGTGCCTGGCATCAGATCAAACACCGCTTCCCGAGCGTGGTGGGGCGTGACGTAGCGCTCAGCTATGCGGGTCGTCCGATGTCGGCTTCGCCGGCGGTCGGCCAGTTCAAACGCCACATCGAACAGCAGAAAGAGTTGATCGAGGCCGCGCTGCTCGGGTCTCGCGGAAATGAAGAACCTGTAGGAATCGTCCATGCGTATAGAAGTCAGCGTGCCCAATCTTCCTGAGTCGGTCAGCGATGCCACGCTGCTGGACTGGCACAAGAAGCCGGGCGAAGCGGTGCGGCGTAACGACAATCTGGTGGATCTGGAAACAGACAAAGTCGTGTTGGAGGTGCCGGTGCCGGAGAGCGGGGTGCTTCGTGAAGTGATCGGCACCCGCGGTGACATCGTCACCAGCGGCCAGTTGCTGGCGGTGATCGAGACCGACGCTGCGGTCGCCGAGCCGGAGCAGGTTGCTACGACGAGCGTTGCCGCTCCGGTGGTGCCGCCGACCGCGGAACCGCCGGCGCCCGTCGCGCAGCGCGAGGAGATCATGGCGCAACCGTTGAGTCCGGCGGTCCGTCGTCTGGTGACCGAATACGAGCTCGATCCCTCGAAAATCCGCGGAAGCGGGCGCGAAGGCCGACTGACCAAGCAGGACGTATTGGATTATCTCGCGACCCATGCCAAGCCGACGGCCCGTGCGGCGCCACCGGCTGCGGTCGTCGACCAGCCCGCAGTGACGACACCATCCGATGTGGGGGGCGAGCGAAGGGTGCCGATGACGCGGCTGCGGGCACGGATCGCCGAGCGGCTGCTGGAGGCGCAGCAGACGACGGCAACGCTGACCACGTTCAACGAGGTGAACCTGAAGGCGGTTTACGACATCCGTGCCCGGCTGAAATCACGCTTCGAAGAAGCCCATCAGGTGAAGCTGGGCTTCATGTCGTTCTTCGTGAAGGCGACCGTCGAGGCGTTGAAGCGATTCCCGATCATCAACGCATCGATCGACGGCGACGACATCGTCTATCACCAGCGTTATGACATCGGCATCGCGGTTTCGACCGATCGGGGGCTGGTCGTTCCGGTATTGCGCAACGCCGATCGCCTCGATTTTGCTACGATCGAAAAGTCGATCAACGAATTCGCCAAGCGCGCCCGCGAAGGCAAACTCACGATCGAGGAACTGTCCGGCGGCACATTCACGATCACCAACGGCGGCATCTTCGGGTCGATGCTGTCGACGCCGATCCTGAATCCGCCGCAAAGCGCGATCCTCGGCATGCATGCGGTCAAGGAACGGCCGGTGGTCGAAAATGGTGAGATCGTGGTCCGGCCGATGATCTATCTGGCCTTGTCGTATGACCACCGGATCATCGACGGCAAGGATGCCGTGCAGTGCCTTTACACCATCAAGGAACTGATCGAGGACCCGACCCGGCTGTTGCTGAGCGTCTGACCGACCGCCGGCTGCTGACGCTCAGCTCGGGATATCCAATCGGTCGACCCGTTGAAAGCCCCGCGGTAACGGATTGCCGCGGCGGCCGCGCGATCCGCGGTAATGATCGATGTCGCCGGGTTGCAGGGTCAGGAACCGTTTGCCGGCATGGACTTTGAGTCCGCGGCCGGGCGCGAAACACACGGCCGATACGACATGGTCCTGGCGCGATTCCAGGTCGGCCGTGCGGATGTCGATCAGCTTGTTCCCTTTGCCTTTGGTCAGCCGCGGGATCTCGAACGCCGGCAGTACCAATAGCCGTCCCTGCAGCGAGCACACCGCAACGAAATCCCGGTCCGGATCGGTGACCCGCACCGGCGCGATCACCCGGCTTTCCGCCGGAAGCGTCAACACCGCTTTTCCGGCGCGGTTCTTCGCTGCCAGCTCGCCCAATTGCAGCAGAAAGCCGTAGCCGGCGTCGCTCAGCATCAGCATCCAATCCTCGTCGGCGCCGGCAAGTACGGCCTTGAATGCCGCACCGGCCGGCGGGTTCAACTTGGCCGTCAGCGGTTCTCCCTGGGTTCTGGCGGAAGGCAGTTCATGTACCGGCAGGCTGTAACTGCGGCCGGTGGAATCGAGAAAATAGGCCGGCTGATTGGAGCGGCCATACGCGGTGGCCAGAAAGCCGTCACCGGAGCGGTAGGTCAGAGCGGTCGCATCGATCTCATGACCCTTGGCGGCTCGCACCCATCCTTTCTGCGACAGAATGACGGTCATGGGCTCGCTGCCGATCAGACTGCTCGCATCGATCGCCTGGGCGGTCTGGCGAACCACGATCGGTGAACGGCGCGCATCGCCGTACTTGGCGGCGTCCTCCTGCAGTTCCTGTTTGATCAAGGCATTCAGCTTCTCGGTCGAGCCCAGGGTCGATTCCAGTTGGGCGCGTTCGGCCTGCAATTCATCCTGCTCGCCGCGGATCTTGATTTCTTCCAGCTTGGCCAGATGTCGCAACTTCAGCTCCAGGATCGCCTCCGCCTGGATGTCGGTGAGACCGAAGCGGGCCATCAATACCGGTTTCGGTTCATCTTCCCGGCGGATGATTGCGATCACTTCGTCGATGTTCAGAAATGCGATCAGCAGTCCTTCCAGCACATGCAATCGGGCCAGGACCTTGTCGAGCCGATGTTGCAGCCGGCGCCGAACCGTCTCGCTGCGATAGCCGAGCCATTCGAGCAGAATCTCCTGCAGATTCTTCACCTGAGGCTTGCCGTTCAGGCCGATGATGTTCAGGTTGACCCGATAGCTTCTTTCCAGGTCCGTGGTCGCGAACAGGTGCGACATCAGTTGCCCGACGTCGGCACGACGCGAACGCGGCATGATCACCAGACGGGTCGGGTTTTCGTGATCGGACTCATCCCGGAGATCCTCGACCATGGGCAGTTTCTTGGCCTGCATCTGGGCAGCGATCTGTTCCAGCACCCGCGCGCCGGAGACCTGGTAGGGCAACGCGGTGATGATGATATTGCCGTCCTCGGTTTCGTAGCGGGCGCGCAGCCGCACCGAGCCGCCCCCGGTCTGATACATCCGGAGAATCTCGGCGCGCGGGGTGATGATCTCGGCTTCGGTGGGATAATCGGGTCCCTTGACCAGCTCGCAGATCGTCTCGAGCGTGGCTCCCGGATGATCGATCAGATGGATACATGCGGCGACCACCTCACGCAGATTGTGCGGCGGGACGTCGGTGGCCATGCCGACGGCAATGCCGGAGGCGCCGTTCAACAGTAGGTTGGGCAGACGGGCCGGAAGCAGCGCCGGCTCTTCCAGCGTACCGTCGAAATTCGGCGCCCAGTCCACGGTGCCCTGCTCGAGTTCCGCCAAAAGGGTCTGGGCGTAGGCGGTCAGTCGCGCCTCGGTATAGCGCATGGCTGCGAACGATTTGGGGTCGTCAGGAGAACCCCAGTTGCCCTGACCGTCGATCAGCGGATAGCGGTACGAGAACGGCTGGGCCATCAGCACCATCGCTTCGTAGCAGGCCATGTCGCCATGCGGATGATACTTGCCGAGCACGTCGCCCACGGTGCGGGCGGACTTCTTGTGCTTCGCCTGGTGGGACAGCGCCAGTTCCGACATCGCGTACACGATGCGCCGCTGCACCGGTTTCAGGCCGTCGCCGATGTGCGGCAGCGCGCGGTCGAGAATCACGTACATGGAATAGTCCAGATACGCCTTCTCGGTGAAATCCTTCAGTGGTATGCGTTCAAAGGGCAGGACTTCGGTCATCGGTCTCCATGGCCGTCGGGGTCAATCGCAACCGCGCAAGGTATCACATTCTCGGTTGCTCGCGGGCGGACCTTGGATCATCGGCGGGCGGTCGGCGCGGGTGCGATCAAGGTCAATTCGACGGTGGCTTCGAGTCCGCCTTCCGGGTGGTTGCGGAGTGCCAGTCGGCCCTGCTGCGACGACAGCAGATTGGCCGCGATCGCCAATCCCAGCCCGGTCCCGCCGGTATCGCGTGAGCGGGAGTCCTCCAGACGGATGAAGGGGAGCAGCACGTCCCGCTGCCGGTCCTTCGGAATCCCGGTGCCGGCGTCGCGGATCCGGACTTGGACCCGCTTGCTCTGCTGGTCCAGGTGGATCCGGGCATGGCGGCCGTACTTGACCGCGTTGTCGATCAGGTTTTCGAAGACTCGGCGCAGCGCATTTGGCCGCCCGTGGACCAGCAGGCCAGATGGGATTTCCGCGCTCTCGAGGACCACATCCTGGCCGGTGTCGGCGGCATCGTCACAAAGGCTTTGCAAAAGCGCGCCGAGGTCGACGACCTGCAGGGGTTCGGCGTTGTCGAGGCTGCGCGCCAGTTCCAGCCCCTCGTCCACCAGCGAGCGCATCGCGGCGAGATCGTCCCGCAGTTTGTTTTGCAGTGCGCGGTCGGTGCACTGCTCGAGGCGCAGTTGCATCCGCGTTAACGGCGTCTTCAGGTCATGGGTGATCGCCGCGAGGATCTGCGTGCGTTCGGCCATATGATGCCGGATTTGCTGCTGCATCGCGTTGAACGCCCGGGCGGCCTGCCTGACTTCCTGAGGCCCGGTTTCGTCCATCGGGGGATGCATCACATCCCGGCCGAAATCCTCCGCCGCACGAGTCATCCGGCGTAGCGGGCGTAGCGCCAGCCTGACGGCCCACCAACTGGCCGCGGCGAGAATGCCGCTGAACAGCGCGACCCCGACCAGGAATCCCTTCTGTTCATGTGGCGGGGGGCGTTCACGGACCCTGCGATAGCCGAGCTGCAGGCGCTGTCCATCTTCGAATCGGACATCGACCACGGCGGTCTTTCCCGCGAGAACGCAAGGTTCGGGCTTCGCTCCACAATCCGACGGCTCCTCGATCCACCCGGATTCCACCCGTGCCCGCGCACCCAGCCGCTTCGAAAGAACCCATGCCAGCTCCGGGACCGGCCGGTCGCGGCGTTCGGCTCCCGCCGGGTCGAAGCTGACGACCCACTCCCGAGGATTCAGGCCGACCGCTGCAGCGATACGGGCGGAGGGAGGCAGCGGGGCCAACAGCGTGATCGCATCCGTCAGATGGGAGATCGCCGCATGCAGCCTTATCTGTCGTAGCGCTTTGGAGCGGTCGCGCTGGGCCAGCGTCATCGTCAACAGCACCGCGAGGATCACAGCGCCGATCATGATCAGGAACAGCCGAACCGACAACGACCGCGGCAGCCGGAGCATCGTTCAATCCTCCACTTCCACCTCGGCCGCGAAAACATAGCCTTCACCGCGCAAGGTCTTGATCAGCGCCGGGGAGCGCGCATCGTCGCCGAGTTTCTGGCGCAAGCGGCTGACACGCAGGTCAATCGAGCGGTCGAACGGATCGGCATCCTTGCCTCGGGTCAGGTCCATCAACTGGTCGCGCGTCAGCACACGGTTGGGGTGAGTCATGAAGACTTGCAGCAGCCGGTACTCGGCCCCGGACAGCACCACGACGACGCCTTGAGGCGAGACCAGTTGATACAGTGAACTGTCCCAGGTCCAGCCGGCGAACCGGTAGCGACGAACTCCGTCCGGCGCCAGATTCGCCGGCAGTGCGCTGGTGCGGCGCAAGACGCTACGGATCCGGGCCAGCAGCTCTCTGGGTTCGAATGGCTTGCCCAGGTAGTCGTCGGCTCCCATCTCCAGGCCGATCACCCGATCTACCGGGTCGCCCTTGGCCGTCAACATCAGCACCGGCAGGTTCGACCGGGCACGCAGGTCCCGGCACAGGCTCAAACCGTCCTCTCCGGGCAGCATCAGATCGAGGATCACCAGATCGATGCGCGCGTCATCGAGAATCCTGCGCATCTGCCGGCCATCGGCGGCCAAGCTGGTCCGATAGCCGTTGCGGCGCAGATAGTCGCCCACCAGCGCCCGGATTTCCCGGTCGTCATCGACTATCAGGATGTGCGGTTCGATTTCCATGCAGACCTTTTACCCGGGTTGGCCTCGACTTGTCATCAGCGTTTCGGCGCCGAATGTATCGCTTTGTGTCGGCGGCCGGGCCTGATGCAAACGGACACCGATACCTCAGGCGTCGGACACATGACGGATACATTCCGGCATTTCAATAACCCTCGCGGCATCGATGATGTCCGCAACCAGAGACCCGGCCCTGGAATGCCCTGGTGATTCCGTTCGGGCTGAGCCTGTCGAAGGCGGCCGTTTCGCATTGGGATACGCTCCGGGCGAACGCATCCGTTCGAGTCGGGTCACTGAGACACTGATTCAATCCACACCAACGATGGAGTCCATCATGAAACACGCAAACCAACTCACGGCGGTCGCTCTGGCATTGGTCGGTCTCGCCGGCTTCACGGCGTTCGCAGCGGAGGAAAAGCTGGAAAAGGGTCCCGGTCCCGAAGGGGCCGAATCGTGCGTGGAGCGCTTCGGTCCGGGGCGCCATGCCGATCGGCTCGAGCGTATTCAGAAACAACTGTCGTCGCTGCACGCTGATCTGAAGTTGAGCGCCGACCAGGAAGTCGCCTGGAACGCCTGGGCCGATCATGTCCGCAAGCAGATGACCGAATGGAAGGAAAAGCGCCCCGATTTCGACGCAATCCAGAACCTGCCGGCGCCGGAGCGGATGGAAAAGTGGCTTGCCTTCGGCAAGGAGCGTCACGCGAAACTGGAGGAAGGGCTTGCCGCCACCAAAACCTTCTACGGCACGCTCACACCGGAACAGCGTCAGATTTTCGATAAAAGCTTCGATATGTTCCGGCCCGGCGGCTGGAAAGGCAAACATCGGCCGCAAGGCTGATGCCGGTGCCGAGCC
>CAZXXC010000053.1:0-26574 GCA_964644665.1 uncultured Methylococcaceae bacterium | reverse complement strand
GTTTCGATCAGGGCAAGTTCGTCTTCATTTCATCGCCGGTCCGGCAGATTCCAGAAGAGTTGAGCCGCAGCATCGTCTACCTGGAGCTACAGCTCCCGGATCGCGTGGAACTCGGCGAGTTCGTGCGTGCCGAGGCTGCCGAGATTGCCGCGGGCGGTGGCTCGGTGGATACCGGCGAGGCCGCGATGAACCAGATCAGTGCGGCGCTTCAGGGGTTGACGCTGGATGAGGCCAGGTTCGCGATCCGGCGCGCGCTGGCCGTCCACCGGCGGCTCGATCAGAGTGCGTTGCCAGCGCTATACGAGGAAAAGCGACTGCTGATGAACCGCAGCGGCATGATCGAATACGTCGCAGACGGCGCCCAGATCGATCATGTCGGCGGTTTGGAAATCATGAAGAAATGGCTGCTCGATCGCCGGATGCTGTTTCAGCAGAGGGATACGCTGGGCGCGGATATCGTCCCCAAGGGCGTTCTGGTAATGGGAATTTCCGGCTGCGGCAAGAGCATCTCGGTGAAGGCCATTGCCTCCTGTTTCGAGCTGCCGCTGTACCGGATCGACATGAGCGAGATCTTCTCGGGGCGTCACGGCAAGCCGGAAGGTGCTTTTGCCCGTGCATGCCACATGCTCGAAGCTGTTGCGCCGGCGGTGGTGTGGTTCGACGAAATCGAAATGGGCGTCACGTCGGCCGAGTCTTCGGGTGAGCAGGGGCGCATCTTCGCGTTTTTTCTGACCTGGATGCAGGAGAAGGCGAGCGGACTGTTTGTGGCGGCGACGGCCAACCGGATCGATCTGCTGCCGGCAGAAATGATCCGCAAAGGCCGCTTCGACGAGGTCTTCTTTGTCGATTTGCCGCTGGATGCCGAGCGAGTCGACATCTTCCGGATCCACCTGCTGCGCCGCGGTGTCGATCCGGAGCCTCTGGGGTTGGAAAGGCTCACCAAACTGACCAAGGGCTGGACCGGGGCCGAGGTCGAGCAGTGCGTCGTGTCGGCGATCACCTCGGCACGGCTGGCCGGGCGCGAGGTCACGCTGGAAGACCTGCTGCATGCGGGGGGCAAGCTGGTTCCGCTGTCGAAGACGATGAAGGAACAGGTCGATCACATCCGCGGATGGGCGCGCGATCGAGCGGTTCGCGCCTCGCCGAGCGAGTTCTGAGACGGCGCGACCAGCGACGCAAAAAGCCGCAACGGGTCCGAGCGGTGGCGTGCGTTTGTATTCCGGCATTTCCCGGTAGGACCGATCCATGGTGATGATCGTCGTCCGGGACTTGGCGAAGCGCTTCGGTACGGCAACCGTACTGAACCAGATCGATCTGACCATCGGGCACGGCGAACTGTTCTTTCTGCTCGGGCCGAGCGGTTGCGGCAAGACCACACTGCTCCGCCACATAGCCGGGTTCTATCAGCCGGACCACGGAGCAATCCTGTTCGATCGGGATAACGTCACGGGGGTGCCGGCGCATCGCCGTGGCACCGGCATGATGTTCCAGAGTTATGCGCTCTGGCCGCATCTGACCGTGGCGCAGAACGTGGCGTTCGGGTTGGAGGAGCGAAAGCGGCCACGGCAGGAGATCCTCGTGCGCGTCGAGGAGGCGCTCGACGCCGTGCAGTTGGGGGGGCTCGGCGATCGCAGGATTCAACAGCTCTCCGGCGGGCAGCAACAGCGTGTGGCGCTGGCGCGCGCGTTGGTCGTGCGGCCGCGATGTCTGCTGCTCGACGAGCCTTTGTCCAACCTCGATGCCCGGCTTCGCCTCGAAATGCGGGCGGAGATCCGGCGGATCTGCAAGGCGTTCGGGTTGACCGCCATCTATGTGACGCACGATCAGGAGGAAGCGCTGTCGATGGCGGACCGGCTGGCGGTGATGGATAAGGGCCAGTTGGTACAGATCGGCTCGCCGATCGAAGTCTATCGGGATCCGGTCAACCGGATGGTTGCGGAGTTCATCGGCGAAACCAATTTCATCCCCGGCCGCATCCTCGGTCAGCACGCCGAATCCGGCGCCTTCGAGGTCGAAACTCCGGCCGGCGCGCTATTGGCGCGGTGTCGGACCGGTGCGCCGCGGCCGGCAACAGGGCAGCGTGTGTCTCTGTCGGTCCGCCCGGAGGCCCTGCGCGTCACCGCTGCGTCCGATGTCGGACCGAATCGGTTCATCGGGCGCATTCTGGATACGACCTATCTGGGTTCCACGGTGCAGTATCGGTTGCAGATCGCATCGGGGCTGAATCTGAAACTGACGCAGATGAATCCCCTGCAAATCCTTCCGGTTTCCGGTGCGACCGTGGTGGCTCAGGCGGCGCCTGAGGATCTTGTTCTGTTGCCGGAATGAGATCATGGCGGGCGCTTTCCGACGCTGGGGTCGCGGATGGGCTCTGTTGCGCAGTAAGGAGGCCTGGCTGTTGTCGGCGCTGCTGGCCACGCTGGCCGGCCCCTTTCTGCTCCGGACCAGCGATTCCGTCTCGCCGACGGCCGACGGCCGTCGGCTGGTGATTCTGTCGCCGCACACGGAGCGCATTCGTAAGGAATTCGGCCGGGCGTTTGCGCGGGTCTGGAAGGCCCGAACCGGCGAGCCGCTGTATCTGGATTGGCGCATTCCGGGCGGCTCTTCCGAGATCGCGATGTTCCTGAAATCGGAGTTCAACGGTGCGTTTCGCTACCATTGGGAACATCGCCTGGGCCGGGTCTGGGATGCCGAAGCGGCCGCCACATTTGCCGATCCGCGGGCAGGTGCCGCCTCCGACGCGAGACGAAGCTTTCTCGCCTCGGATGTCGGCATCGGTGTCGACCTGTTGTTCGGCGGTGGCTCCTACGACTTCCAGCAGCACGCGGAGGCCGGTTTTCTGGTCGGACAAAGCCGCGACGGATCTTTCGGGCCGCTGGAAGTGGCCCGCCGGTATCCAGACTGGTTCACCAATCCGGTCATTCCGGAACGCGTCAGCGGTGAACCGTTCCGCGACCCACATGGGCGCTGGGTCGGCGTGGTTCTGGCCAGTTTCGGCATCATCTACAACCGGGACGTCCTTCGGCGACTCGGCGTCACGGCCGAACCATCGGCCTGGAACGACCTGGGGGATGCACGACTCGCCGGTCAGGTGGCGCTTTCCGACCCCACGAAGAGCGGCTCGGTCGCGAAAGCGTTCGAGTTGATCATTCAGCAACAGATGCAACAGGCGGTGCGCGCGCTCGAGGCACGCGGTGAGCCGCAGGCCGGTCCGAGCGAGTTGGAAGCGGAGGGCGTGCGTCGGGGCTGGGAGGCCGGTCTCCGGCTGATCCAGCGAATCAGCGCGAATGCCCGCTATTTCACTGACTCGGCCTCCAAGATTCCGCTCGAGGTCTCCCGTGGCGATGCCGCGGCCGGCATGGCGATCGATGCCTACGGCCGGGCGACCGAGGAATTCGTCCGCCGGCCGGACGGCAAATCGCGGGTGGGCTTCGTCGCGCCGGTCGGTGGCACTTCGATCAGCGTCGATGCGATCGCGATGCTCAGAGGCGCGCCGGACCCGGAGCTGGCTACGGCGTTCATCGAGTTCGTGTTGTCTACGGAAGGACAGCGGCTGTGGGCCTTTCGTGCCGGAACGCCGGGCGGCCCCGCCGAAACCGCATTGCGCCGGCTGCCGGTACGCAAGGATTTCTACACCGAACGGAATCGCCGCTACATGGCGGACCCCGATGAACAGCCATACGCCCAGGCTGTTTCATTCGAGTATCGGCCGGAATGGACGGGGCCGGTGTTTGCCGCGATCCGGTTGTTGATTCGGGTGATGTGCGTCGATACCCACGACGAGCTGAAACAGGCATGGGAAGCGCTGCGCCGCAGCGGTTTTCCGCCGGCGGCCATGGCGCTGTTTCACGACCTCCGGTTCGCGACCTACGACGAGGCCCTGCGCACGATTGGTCCGGTGCTGCGCGCCAAGGACAAGGTCCAGGAGGCCCGCCTCGCACGGCGTCTGGCGGATACCTTCCGGGGCCAGTACCGACTGGCGGCGCAGCAAGCGACCGCGGCAGGACGTCACGATGAGTAGCTCGGCCGCTCGCTGGGTGATCGTGCTGATGCTGGGCTTCTTCGGCATGTTCTTCGTGCTGCCGATCTGGGGCACGCTGCGCACCGCGCTTGTCGGCGCGGATGGTGGTTTGACGGTAGCCTACGTGGCGGAGGTCTTTCGCAATCGGCTCTATCTTGAAGGACTGCTGAACTCTACGCTGATCGCCATCTGGACGACGTTGGGCTGCCTGATCGCGGCGCTACCGCTTGCGGTGATCTATGTGCGCTTTGACTACCCGGGCAAGGCGTTGCTGAATTCGCTGGTGCTGACGCCGCTGATCCTGCCGCCGTTCGTCGGCGCGATCGGGGTGCAGGCGATGCTCGGTCAGGCCGGTGCGATCAACAGCCTGTTGATGGTGCTCGGCGTGATGAGCCGGGACCGCCCGGCCGATTGGCTCGGTGAAGCGCAGATGTTCGGGGTGGTGTTGATGAACGTGTTGCATCTGTACCCGATCGTTTACCTGAATGCGGCGGCTTCGCTGGCGAACCTGGATCCGGCGCTCGAGGAAGCCGCCGCGAATCTGGGGTGCCCCCCTTGGCGCCGGTTCTGGCGGGTGACGCTCCCGCTGACCATGCCCGGGATATTTGCTGGCAGTGCGATCGCTTTTATCTGGGCTTTCACCGAGCTCGGCGTGCCGTTGATCTTCGATTTCAACCGCGTGACATCGGTGCAGATTTTCAGTGCGATCAAGGACCTCGGCAACAATCCGTTGCCGTACGCGCTGGTGGTCGTACTGTTGTTTTTCAGTACGCTGTTCTATGCGATGAGCAAATTCGCGTTCCAACGCAACGTCGCCGCCGGCGGTGGCCGGGCGACGACCGGGCGCGAGACGATCACGCCGACCCGAACGCGGGGCCTGCTCTGTTCCGCCGCTTTCGCGGCGCTGACCGGGCTAGCATTGATTCCGCATGTTGGCGTGATCCTGCTGTCCGTTGCGCGGGACTGGTACGGCACCGTCCTTCCGGAATCGCTGACGCTGACCCATTATCGCGAAGCGTTGGGCCATGAGCTGACGCTGAATGCGATCGCGAACAGCCTGAAGTACTCCACTCTGGCGACGCTGCTGGATGTGGCACTGGGGATCGGAATCGCCTATGTCGTCGTCCGGACCGAGGTCAAGGGTCGCCAGATCCTGGATGCGATGGCGATGTTGCCGCTGGCAGTGCCCGGGATCGTGATGGCCTTCGGCTATCTGGCACTGTCTCGGGAAGGCCAACCGTTGAACGGCCTGGTGATTGGCGAGGATCCGGTGCTGCTGCTGGTCGTGGCCTATGCGATGCGCCGCCTGCCCTATGTCGTGCGCTCCGCATCGGCAGGATTTCAGCAAGTCAGCCCGACGCTGGAAGAGGCTGCGCGGAATCTCGGCGCTTCACCGGCCCGGACTTTGTGGCGGATCACGCTGCCGCTCGTCACTCCCAATCTGGTAGCCGGTGCCCTGCTCGCGTTCGCGTTTGCGATGCTGGAAGTCAGTGACTCGATGATCCTGGCGCAGCAAGCGGCGCATTTCCCGATCACGAAAGCCATCTACACACTGGCATCGGCTTTGGGTGACGGTCCGGCGCTGGCTTCGGCGCTGGGGGTCTGGTCGATGCTGTTCCTGACGATCACGATAGTGGCGGCCGGTACAGTGTTGGGCAAGAAGCTGGGGGCGCTGTTTCGCGTCTGATCGGCCTTCTGCAAGCGAGCGGCTGCGCGGCATGCTGGACGCGCTTTGTGCCCGCCACGTCCCGTTCCGGCATGGGCTTTTTGGCCGCGGCGAACGGGTCGGAAAGCTAGACTTTTCATCAAGGCCCTGGACATCGATATCGGCACCCGGATGACGCGAGAGTCCAGCCTAAGCTTCATTACGTCACGGATTCGCGCGTCAGGTGTCGATCGGGCCGGTTCTCGCGGGCAGGCCGAACCGGGCGGGCGAACGCGTGAGTCCGCCGCCTTGATCGGTCCCGAAAGCCGTCGGGGGCGGCGACGACGGAAACCCGGAACCGGTGCCACATCAGGGAACGGTGTCAGAGATGTCACGAGCCGAGTCCATGCCCTGTGCTGGAGCGGCTTCCATGAACAGCGACTCGCTGGAAAACCTGGATCTGAGCGGCGTGTCGGCCGGTCTGATCCTGCGCATCCGCAGACTTCGCCGTGAAAAATACACCATTCGTCGGATCGCCCAACTGATCGGCTGGCCCGAGGGAAAATCGCGGGTGGTGTTGCGGCGGATAGCCGGACCGATGCCGAAGGCAACGGTCCGCTCCGCTGCCGTTTGCGACGAAATCCTGCGTCGGCATGTTGGCTGTCTGTACGGCGGCCGATGGTAGGCGTGCCGCTTGGTGGGCAATGGCCGGTAGATCGCTGTCCGCGCTGGCGCACGTCCGGCCGAAACCGGTGTTTCCAGGTGAGCGCCGGCAAGCACCCGGTAGGCCGCCTTTTCAGCGCCCCCGGATACTCCTGCCGTTCAGTCCTTCTGTCGCGGGGTTCATCGAGGCGAATGCGCGATACAGTCCGCGCGGAATGTCCTCACGTCCAAGTCCGCAGGAACGACCGCAGGCTTTGGTTGAAGCCTTGCGGATGGTCGAAGTGCGGCCAATGCCCGGCGTTTTGGATCACATCGACCTGCGCGTCCGGGAACAGCCGCCGTATTTCCGCATGGTGGCCCGGCCCGATGTAGTCGGAGCGTGCCCCCGCGATGAACAGCGTGGGATTCGTGAAGCGTGTGGAGCAGTCCAATTCGGGGAAGGACAAGAGTTCTGGCAGGGCGCTCTGCAGCGGGTCCAGATTGACCCGCCACCGGAAGCCGGCTGCCTCCCTGACCAGGTTCGTCATCAGGAACTGCCGCAACTCCGGAGCCGGAATCCACCGCGACAGTTGTCGGTCAATGGCCGATCGGCTCGGTGCGGCATCCAGGGCGATCCGCTTCATGCTTTGCAAAATGGCCGAATAGCGATCATGGTAGGTGGCCGGTGCGATGTCGACCACCGTGAGTGTTCGCACCACCTGCGGGTAGGTCAATGCCAGCGCCATCGCCACCTTGCCGCCTAGGCTGTGGCCGACTAGGTGCACGGGCTCGATCGGTTGCTGGTGCAGCAGGTCGCTGACGTCGCCGACCAGTTCGGCATACCCCATGTCTGCGGAGTGCGGGGACTGCCCATGATTCCTGAGATCCACGGTGATCACCGTGTGGTCGCTCGCGAAAGCCTGTGCGATCGTGTGCCAGTTGCGACCGGAACCCAGTAAGCCGTGCAGAATCATCACTGGGGAGCCGGCCGCACCGTCGCGGCGGCAATGAAGTTTGAGCGGCCGGGTCCGGCCGACCCGCTGCTGGAATTGGATGGTGACCTCGCTCCGCTTTGGGGTTGGAAGTGCGACGCCGAACCGCCGCAGCGGGCGTCTTGAGTGGGTGCTGGCGTGTCGACTCCATTATCTGTCATCCGGGCGGCGGATGGAACCGGCTCAGGTTCGGCGAGCGCGATCGGCGCTACGGGGAAGGAATGATAAAATGCGCGACTTTTCATGGAGTATCCGATGTCGCTGATTCGTCCTTTTCGAGCGCTGCGCCCGGCACCCGGTCGGGCACAGGAAGTCATCGCGCCGCCTTACGATGTCGTGAATACCGAGGAGGCGCGGGAATTGGCCGTGGGCCGGCCGTGGTCCTTCCTGCATATCTCGAAGCCGGAAGTCGATCTTCCGGTCGGCATCGATCCCTATGCGCCCGAGGTCTATGTCACCGCGGCCAGGAATCTGCAGAGGATGCGGGATGCCGGCGTGCTGATCCAGGATGCGGACGAGTGCTTCTATGTGTACCGGCTGATCATGGGTGATCACACCCAGGTCGGCATCGTGGCGGCCGCGAATGTGGCGGATTACGATACCAATCGCATTCGCCGACATGAATTCACGCGCCCTGACAAGGAAGACGATCGGGTTCGCCAGATCGAGGCGGTGCAGGCGCAGACCGGCCCGGTGTTGCTCGCCCATCCCGATGCTCCGGAGGTGGAACATTGCCTCGAACGGATCGTCGCGACAGCACCGGACGCCGACGCGACCGATTTCAACGATGTGCGGCACAGCCTTTGGGTGATTCGAGACGCAGAACTGATCAAGGAATTGATGCAGCGTTTCGATGCGATGCCGGCCCTTTACATTGCCGACGGACACCACCGGGCCGCGGCTGCGGCGCGTGTGGCTGCGGCGCGCCGCGGCAGCAACCCGAAACTCAACGGGAGTGAGTCCTGCAACTACTTCCTGGCGGTGATCTATCCCTGTCGACGGATGAAAATCCTGGACTACAACCGGGTGGTCCGGGATTTGAACGGCATGGACGAGGCCGCCTTTCTGAGCCGGATTGCTCGGGATTTTCAGGTGTCGGACGCAGCTAAGGCCGTGCATCCGCGGCAGGCGGGTGAGTTCGGGTTGTATCTCCGGAGCGGTTGGAGAACGCTGACGATTCGCGGCGCTCTGATTCCGGACGATCCGGTTGCCCGTCTCGATGTGAGTCTGCTGCAGGACCATCTGATCGGGCCGATACTCGGCATCGCCGACCCGCGCCGTGATCAGCGGATCGATTTCGTGGGTGGCATCAGGGGGTTGGCCGAGCTGGAGCGGCGTGTGGATTGCGGCGAGATGGCTGCCGCATTCTCGTTACATCCGACCGGCATGGCGGAGCTGATGGCCGTGGCCGATGCCGGCGAGGTCATGCCGCCAAAATCGACTTGGTTCGAGCCGAAGCTGGCCGACGGAATGGCGTCGCATCTGATCGCCGAGGCCGACCGGTGAAGACTGTCCGTGCTGTTCAAAGTGCGGGCGGACTCGGGGCAAGTCCGTTACCGTAAAAACGCCACCGAGCGACAGCCGATCGCGTTCGCTGTCAGTCTGGACAAAAATCACACATTCGCGCTATCCTTTATCGCTTATGCCCAAGACCCCGCCAGAACGTATCGATCCGGTTACGGCTGCCGAAAAGGGTCGCTCTTTTGAGGGTAGCGTCCCGATCGCGCGGATGCAGCGGCTGTCGACGATGCTGGTGGAGCATTCAGGGGAAGCCTTCTTCCGGGTGCAATTCGGGCGAGAAGGGGGGATCGGCATTGTCCGTGGATCGGTGACTGCCGAGTTGACGCTGGAATGCCAGTGTTGTTTGGCACCGCTGAAGCTGTCGGTTCAAGGCGAGTTCGCGCTGGGAATCGTGTCGTCGATCGAGCAGGGCAAGTTGCTTCCGGAATCGCTGGAAGCCCTGCTGGTCGATGAAGGCGGTGACATCTCGATCATCGAGATGATCGAAGACGAGTTGCTGCTTGCCACGCCGCACGTGCCGCAGCATCCGGTCTGCATGACGGGGTCCGCACGGGCTGCGAGCGGGGCTTCATCGGATGGAGCGCGGGCGTTCGCCGAACTTTCTTCACTTGTCAAATCCAATAAATCAGTAGGATAGTCATGGCTGTTCAACAAAACAGGAAAACCCGATCGAAACGCGACATGCGGCGGGCGCACGACGCACTTCGCCCGAGCGCGCTGTCAACCGACCCGACGACGGGCGAAACGCATCGACGGCATCACGTGAGCCCGGATGGCTATTACCGCGGCCGCCGTATTGTGGTGCCGAAGGGCGAAGCCGACGCCGAATGAGCCGGGGATCTGGCCGTGCGGCGTTCATGAGTGAGACCGATGGGACTGGTGTAAAGGCGTGACCAAGACCACGACGATTGCACTCGATGCGATGGGAGGCGATTTCGGTGTCGCTGTGGTCGTGCCTGCGGCGCTCGATTGTGTCGGGAAGGATCCGTCTCTGCGACTGATTCTGGTCGGTGACGAAAAGCAGATTCTGGAGCGTCTGGGGGCGGCCAGGCAGAATCTGGGTGATCGCCTGTCGGTGCACCATGCCTCGGAGCAGGTGGAGATGCACGAGTCTCCGTCGAAAGCGTTGCGCTACAAGAAAGACTCTTCGATGCGGGTGGCGATCGACCTGATCAAGCAGGGCGTCGCCGATGCCTGTGTCAGCGCCGGTAATACCGGTGCGCTGATGGCGATCGCCAAGTTCGTGCTGAAGACCTTGCCGGGCATCGACCGGCCGGCCATCATCTCGGCGGTTCCTTCGGTGACCGGCCACACCTATGTGCTGGACCTCGGCGCCAACGTCGATTGCTCCGCCGAGCATTTGCTGCAATTCGCCGTCATGGGTTACGAGTTGGTCCGCGCAGTGGAGGACAACGAGAATCCGAAAGTGGGGTTGCTGAACATCGGCGAAGAAGAGATCAAGGGTAACGAGCAGGTCAAGCAGGCGGCCCGCCTGATCGCCGATTCGCACATCAATTTCGTGGGTTACGTCGAAGGCAACGATCTTTATTCCGGGAGTGTCGACATCGTCGTGACCGACGGCTTCGTCGGTAACGTCGCGCTGAAGACCAGCGAAGGTCTGGCCAAGATGGTCAGCCAGCTGATCCGCAAGGAGTTTAAAGCCACCTGGCTGACGCGGGCGGCCGGATTGATGGCGCTGCCGGTGTTGAATGCGTTCAAGAAACAGATCGATCCCCGGCAATACAACGGCGCCAGCCTGGTAGGCCTCAGGGGCATCGTGATCAAGAGTCATGGCAATGCCGACATCTTTGCATTCGCGAATGCGATCGGCATTGCCGCCAAGGAGGTCGACAAAGCCGTGCCGGCCAGAATCGAGGAGCGCGTCGCCAGCGTATTCGCGCAGAGGAAGACAGCTTGAGTCGCTTCTCGCGTATCGTCGGAACGGGAGGCTATCTTCCGTCGAAGATCCTCACCAACGACGAAATCGCCGAGACCGTCGACACGTCCGATGCCTGGATCGTCGAACGCACCGGGATCCGCGAGCGCCGCATCGCCGATGCCACGGAAACGGCGTCGACCATGGGCGAGATCGCGGCGAGAAACGCGCTGGACATGGCGGGTCTGGACCCGCAGAAAGTGGACCTGATCGTACTCGCGACCAGTTCCCCGGACCGGGTTTTTCCCAGCACCGCGTGCCTGGTCCAGCAACGTCTAGGCATACGGCGCGGCGCGGCTTTTGACGTCCAGGCCGCCTGCTCGGGATTCATTTTTGCGCTGAGCATTGCCGACCAGTACATCCGGGCCGGTACCGCCAAGCGGGCGCTGGTGATCGGCAGCGAGATCAATTCCCGCATCGTCGACTGGAATGACCGCAGCACCTGCGTGATTTTCGGCGATGGTGCCGGGGCGGTGCTGCTCGAGGCGGCCAATGAACCCGGTGTGATGAGCACGCATATCCATTCGGACGGCCAGTATCAGGATCTGCTTTATCTGCCGAACGCATCGCCACGGGGCTGCGGCGACAGCGAGCCTTGCTTTCTGCAAATGCAGGGCAACGAAGTGTTCAAAGTGGCGGTCAACACACTCGGCCGAATTGTCGACGAGACGCTGGCGAAAAACCATTTGAAGAAGTCCGACATCGACTGGCTGGTCCCGCACCAGGCGAACATCCGAATCATCTCGGCGACCGCAAGGAAGCTGCGAATGTCGATGGATCACGTGGTGGTGACCATCGAGAAGCAGGGCAACACCTCGTCGGCATCGGTACCGTTGGCCCTCGATGAAGCGATACGCGATGGGCGAATCCAGCGTGGCCAAAGGGTTCTGTTGGAGGCTTTTGGCGGCGGATTCGCCTGGGGCTCGGCGCTTTTTCGATTCTGATGGAGTTCGGCATGGCTGGCGCCGACGACACGGTCGCGTTCATTTTTCCCGGTCAAGGCTCGCAGGCCCCAGGAATGCTGCTCGAATGGGCCGCCCAACATCCGGAAATCGAGCGAACCTTTGCCACAGCCAGCGAACTGCTCGGATTCGATCTCTGGGTGTTGACGACGCAGGGGCCAGAAGAGGAACTCAACAGGACGGAAAACACGCAGCCGGCGCTGCTGGCCGCCAGCGTCGCGATCTGGCGGATCTGGTGCGAGGCTTCGGAGCGTCGGCCGGCTTGGCTGGCGGGCCACAGCCTCGGCGAGTACTCGGCCCTGGTCTGTGCCGGAGCCATGCGCTTCGAAGACGCCGTGCCGCTCGTTCGGGAGCGTGGCCGTCTGATGCAGAAGGCGGTGCCGGCGGGGGTCGGTGCGATGGCGGCGGTGCTGGGCCTGGACGATGAGCGGATCATTCAACTCTGCGAATCCGTCAGCCGGCCCGATGCGCTGGTGGCCGCGGCAAATTTCAATGCGCCGGGTCAGGTCGTCGTTGCCGGACATGCGGAGGCCGTCAAGGGCCTGGTCGATGCGGCGAAGGCTGAAGGTGCCAGGCGCTCGGTACTGCTGCCGGTCAGTGTGCCGTCGCACTGTCCGTTGATGAAGCCGGCGGCCGACCGGCTCGCAGCGGCACTGGCCGGGATCCCCATCGAATGTCCGCGTGTGCCGGTATTGCACAATGTGGATGTGCGGCCCCATCAGGGTGCGGACGAAATCCGCACGGCACTGGCCGAGCAGATGTACCTTCCGGTGCGCTGGAGCGATACCGTCCGGGCGCTGGCTGCGGCGGGGGTATCCCGATTCGTCGAGTGCGGGCCGGGGAAGGTATTGGCCGGTCTGAACAAGCGGATCGTCCCGGGCGGTACCACCACCTCGCTGAACGACGAGGAATCTCTCAACAACCTGCTGGAGTCCCTGCAATGACTTCCCGAGTTGCCATCGTTACCGGCAGCAGCCGGGGCATCGGTCAGGCCATCGCTTCGCGTCTGGCGAAGGATGGTCATTTCGTGATCGGCACCGCGACCACCGAGGCGGGGGCCGCGGCGATCGGACAGATGCTGCAAGACGCCGGTGTTCAAGGCGCGGGGCGCGTGCTGAACGTCGCCGACGGTGCATCGGTGGACACCTTCCTGAGTTCGGTGACCGGCGAGTTCGGAGCGCCGACCGTCCTGGTCAACAACGCCGGGATCACCCGTGACAACCTGTTGATGCGGATGAAAGATGAGGAATGGGATGACATCATCCAGACCAACCTGACTTCCGTTTACCGGCTGTGCAAAGGGTGCCTGAAGGGCATGATGAAGGCCCGCAGCGGTCGTATCGTCAACATCACGTCGGTGGTCGGCGTGATGGGCAATGCCGGGCAGACCAACTACGCCGCGGCGAAAGCCGGCATCATCGGATTCACCAAGTCGCTGGCGCGCGAAGTGGGTTCGCGCGGGATCACCGTCAATGCGGTGGCGCCCGGTTTCATCGAGACCGACATGACCAGTGTGCTGCCGGACGATCAGAAGCGCGGCTTGCTGGGCTCGATCCCGTTGGGTCGTCTCGGTCGCAGCGAAGAGGTGGCCGCCGCGGTCGCCTTTCTGTGTTCGGAAGAGGCCGGATACATCACCGGCGACACGCTGCACATCAACGGCGGTATGTATATGGTCTGACAGGCCGGACATCCGGTGCTCAGCCGAAGGATTCCCGAGTCGTGCGAAGATCCCGACCTCGGGTGGAACCGCGGGTCCGACGACAGCGGATCCGGGTCGTTCCAGGGACGCCGAATCGCGAGATGGAACTCTCCTTGTATTGATCGTAATTCCATTTAAAATGTGCGCCTCGCACACGGCGAGAGCAACTGAGGAAGTGAAAACATGAGCGACGTTACTGAACGTGTGAAGAAGATCGTGGCCGAGCAGTTGGGGGTGAAGGATGAGATTTCGAACGAAGCCTCATTCGTGGACGATCTCGGAGCCGATTCGCTCGACACGGTCGAGTTGGTAATGGCTCTCGAAGAAGAGTTCGAGTGTGAAATTCCCGATGAGGATGCGGAAAAGATCACCACAGTCCAGCAGGCGATCGACTACATCGTGAGCCACGTCTAGCCTTCCCGCCCCGCCCGCCATTCATTCCTACACGGCGTATCCTCGCGGCCCCCATGCTGCGAACCGACCTCTCCACATTGAGATAGATCCTTGAGCAAGAGACGTGTTGTCGTCACCGGCATGGGCATGGTTTCACCGGTGGGCCTTGACGTATCCGAGTCTTGGGAAAACGTATTGAAGGGCAGGAGCGGGATCGCGCCGATCGAGATCTTCGACACATCGGCGTTCCCGACGCGGTTCGGCGGCGCGGTGAAAGGCTTTGATGTGACGCGCTATGTCGCTGAAAAGGATGCGAAGAAAATGGATTTGTTCATTCACTACGGCATGGCCGCCGGCAGTCAGGCGTGGGAGGATTGCGGGCTGAAGCTGGATGAGTCCGATGCCGAGCGGATCGGCGTGGCGATCGGTGCGGGCATCGGCGGAATCACCGGGATCGAGGACGGACACAACGCTTACCTGAAAGGCGGGCCGCGCCGCATCTCGCCATTCTTTGTGCCCAGCAACATCATCAACATGATCTCGGGCAACCTCTCGATCAAATACGGATTGAAGGGCCCAAACTTCGCGATCGTCACCGCCTGCGCGACCGGCACGCACAACATCGGTGAAGCGGCGCGCGTGATTCAGTATGGCGACGCGGATGTCATGGTGGCGGGCGGTGCGGAAATGGCGACATCACCGACCTCGTTGGGCGGGTTCGCGTCGGCTCGCGCGCTGTCGCGCCGCAACGACGATCCCGAGCGGGCGAGTCGACCGTGGGACCGGGATCGCGACGGTTTCGTGCTGAGCGACGGCGCCGGTGTGTTGGTGCTGGAAGAGCTGGCGCATGCCAAACGGCGCGGTGCGCGAATCTGGGCCGAGCTGATCGGCTACGGCACCAGTGCCGATGCCTATCACATGACACAGCCGCCCGAGTCCGGCGAGGGCGCGGCGCGTTGCATGCAGCTCGCTCTGCGTAATGCCGGGCTGAATCCGGACCAGGTCGGATACATCAACGCGCACGGCACCTCGACGCCGGCCGGCGACATTGCGGAGACCAAGGCGATCAAGCGGGCGTTCGGGGATCATGCCTACTCAGTCGCCATCAGTTCGACGAAATCGATGACCGGACACATGCTCGGAGCGGCGGGCGGCGTCGAAGCGATCTTCTCGATTCTGTCCCTGTACCACCAAGTGGTGCCCCCCACCATCAATCTGGACCAGCCGGACCCGGAGTGCGATCTCGATTATGTGCCTCATACTGCACGGGACCTGGCGGTGACAACGGCGATGTCGAATTCGTTCGGTTTCGGCGGAACCAATGCGACATTGATTTTTCGACGTTTCGATTAGAACTTTCGCGACGTCATTCCTGCGCGGCTCGCGCGGGACCGCATAGTGATGCCGTCAAACCGGCCGCCCTCCTCGGTTGGTGACATGACCGAACCGGTCATGATCAACGGACGGTTCGATACCTGCGTGGAACCGTCCGATCGCGGTTTTCAATACGGTGACGGTGTTTTTACCACGATGCCGGTGCGGTCCGCCCGCGCAGTGCTGTTGCGCCGACATCTGCTCCGCCTGGCGAGAGATTGCGGCCGTTTGCGCATCGATTGCCCCGATCTCGAAATCCTCGCCGGAGAAGCGCGCCGTATCTGCCGCGACTGCAGTCAGGGGATACTCCGGATCCAGATCACCCGCGGGCCGGGCCGTCGCGGCTACCGGATTCCGGAGTCTCCGCGACCGACTCGGGTGCTCAGTGTGCATTCGTCGCCGGTGGACCAGTCCGGTCGGAGCGAAAACGGCATCGTCGTCCGGATCTGCCGCCAGCGACTGGGCTGGAATACGGCACTGGCCGGGGTCAAGCACATGAACCGCCTGGAACAGATCCTGGCCCGTGCAGAGTGGAGCGATGATGTGCACGCCGAGGGCCTGATGTTGGACCAGGATGACAACGTGGTCGAGGGCACCATGTCAAATGTGTTCCTGGTACGCGGCGGTCGTCTACTGACGCCCCGCCTCGATCGCTGCGGCGTCGAAGGGATCATGCGCGGCCTCGTTCTGGAACTGGCCGAGCAAGCGGGCATTCCGACGGAACAGGGCAGCATCGCCGTCGGCGACCTGGCCGTTGCCGACGAGCTGTTTGTGACCAACTCGGTGATCGGCCTGTGGCCGGTCGTGCAGATCGACCAGGTTCGGTTACCGGTGGGCAAGCTGAGTCGGCGGCTGGCGGCGCTGGTGCAGCACGTGATGGCAGGAGAAGCCGGCTCGTGAAGTGGCGTCGATGGTCCGTGGGCCTGCTGTTCGGGTGTCTGGTGAGCGTGCTGGGCTTCGGTTGGCAAATGCACCGCAGCGGGCAACGTCCCGTTGCCAACGCCGAGGACGTGGTGTTGGAGATCGGGAAGGGCGATCGGCTCGGACAGATCGCCACCCGGTTGCGCGATCAGGGCATCATCGCGGATTCCCGCTGGTTCGTCGCACTCGCGTACTGGCGCCGTGCGGCAGGCCGGCTCAAGTTCGGGGAGTATCTGATTCCGTCCGGGATGCGATGGGACGAACTGCTCGATCTTCTGGTATCCGGAAAGGTCCGTCAACATTCGTTCACGATCATCGAAGGCTGGAATGTCCGTCAGGTCATTGCAGCGGTCGGTACACAGCCGATGTTGGCGCACCGTCTGGGTGACAAGAGTCCGGATGAAATCCTCAGGGCGCTAGGCTATCCAACGGGTTCCGCCGAGGGGCGGTTCTTCCCGGACACCTATTACTTCCCGAAGGGGTTTCCTGACACCGAGTTGCTACGGCGTGCGACCGAGCGGATGAACGCGATACTGGATTGGGAGTGGCAGCACCGGCAGCCCGGTCTGCCGCTGCAGAGCGCCTATGAGGCTTTGATACTGGCATCGATCGTCGAAAAGGAAACGGCCAGGGCCGACGAACGCGCGCGAATCGCCGGTGTCTTCGTCCGGCGTCTCGAAAGAAGGATGCGACTACAGACGGATCCGGCCGTGATCTATGGAATGGGCGAACGGTACTCCGGCAACATCGCTCGGCAAGATTTGCTGCAGGACACGCCTTACAATACCTATACGCGATCGGGCCTCCCGCCGACGCCGATCGCGATGCCCGGTGCGGCCGCGCTGCATGCGGCGCTGCACCCGGAACCCGGCAGCAGCCTGTACTTCGTCGCACGCGGCGACGGTTCGCATGTCTTTTCGGATACGCTGTCCGAGCACGAACGGGCGGTCACCCTTTATCAGCGGGGCCGGCGTGACCCGTAGAGGACGCTTCATTTCACTCGAAGGCGGCGAGGGGGTCGGCAAGACTTCCAGCCTCGACTGCATCTCCGGGTGGTTGGGAGATCGAGGTATCGAGGTCGTCATCACCCGGGAACCTGGCGGCACGGCTCTGGGTGAGCGACTGCGCGAGTTGATTCTGGGATACGACGACTTGGCGGCGGAAGCGGAGTTGCTGCTGATCTTCGCGGCCCGCGCGCAGCACGCGCGGGAAGTGATCGCGCCGGCGCTGGCGGCCGGCCGCTGGGTGTTGTCCGATCGGTTCACCGATGCCAGTTATGCTTACCAGGGTGGCGGCAGGGGAATCGCGGTCGGCATGATCCGGGCGCTGGAAGAATGGACGGTCGGAACGTTGGAACCGGATCTGACCTTTCTGCTCGATGCGCCGGTGGAAACGGGCTTGGCGCGGGCGCGCACACGCGGTGAGATGGATCGCTTCGAATCGGCGGGCCGGCCGTTCCTGCAACGGGTTCGGCAGGCCTATCTCGATCGAGCGGGCAACTGTCCGCAGCGGATCGTGGTGATCGATGCCGGCCGTTCGCGCGAGTCGGTCCGGCGGGACATCCAGGCGCACTTGCAAGGGCGATTCGCACATGAGCTCGGACATCGGCGTTGACTGTCCCTGGCTGGCGGCACCCTGGCGGCGGCTCTACGCCTACCTGACTGCCGGGCGTCTGCCGCCGGCGCTATTGCTAAGCGGTCGCCGCGGCCTGGGGAAGACCCGGCTAGCCAGAACCTTTGCGCAGCGGCTGCTCTGTCGCAACGCCTCGGGCGAATTCCCTTGCGGCCTTTGCGACGGTTGCCGGCTGGTGACTGCGGGTACCCATCCCGATCTGTTACCGATCGAACCCGAGGAAGCGGGTAAACCGATCCGGGTCGAGGCCATTCGGGAAACGATCGTGCGTCTGTCATTGCGGCCGCATTTCGGCGGCCGCCGGGTCGTGTTGCTGGCACCGGCCGAGATGATGAACCGGCATGCGGCGAACAGCGTGCTGAAGTCGCTGGAAGAGCCGGATGCCGCCACGGTCTTCCTGCTGGTGACGGAAACTCCCGAGGCATTGCCGGTGACGGTGCGGAGCCGCTGTCAGCAGATCGCCGTTGCGGCGCCGTCGCGTGCGGAATTGATCGCCTGGCTAGCAACGAGGGGGGCTACTGATCAGGCCGAGACCCTCTGTGCGATCGCCCGCGATGCGCCGTTGCGGACGCTGGAACTCTTGGATACCGATGCGGTTACCCGGCATCGCGAGGTCCTTGACGGGTGGATCGGGATCGCCGGCGGACGTGTCGATCCGGTCGCGGTCGCGGCGAGCTGGGAGAAGGTCGCACACGATGCCGTTCACTGGATCGCCGGCTGGACCGAGGACCTGATCCGGATTCGCTCCGCGCCGGATCGGCCTTGCCGGAACCTCACCGGCGGTCAGGAGGTCTTACGCAAACTTGCGTTGCGACTCGAATCGCGCCAATTGTTCGGCTACCTGGACCGGCTGGGCCTGGCGAAACAGAGCCTGCTCGGCCAGATCAATCGCCAGTTGCTGATGGAAGAACTGGCGATCCGGTGGTCACGGCTTGCGGCCAAATCCTGATGCCGGAGTGTCAGCATGAGTGAAGACAGCGCCAACTCCCGGCTCGGCATCCTGTCGGTGACGCTCCGAGACAAGGCGGCCTTGTACGCGGCCTATATGCCATTCCTGAAGAATGGCGGGCTGTTCATCGCCACCGATCGGCCTTACCGGCTGGGCGAGGAAGTCATCATCATCCTTTCGCTGATGGACGAGCCGGAGCGGATTCCGGTACCCGGAAAGGTTGTCTGGCTGACTCCCAAAGCGGCGGAGGGTTACCGTACGCCGGGAGTCGGCGTCGAGTTCACGGCGGACGACGGCGGCGCGACACGGTTGCGGATCGAGAAATACCTCGCCGGCGGCATCGACGCGGATCGACCGACTCACACCATGTAGTGCCGGATGCCGGGCGTCTCCCCATTCAGCAGGATACCGATTCCATGTTCATCGATTCCCACTGCCACCTGGATCGCCTCGATCTTTCGCCGTTCGGGGGCGATTTTTCCACATTCATCGGTGAGGTGGAGGCTGCCGGGCTCGACCGGATGCTGTGCGTCAGCATCAACCTGACCGATTATCAACCGATGCGCCGACTCGTGCGCGGGCATCAGACGATCGATGTGTCGGTCGGTGTCCACCCGAATGAAGATCCCGCGACCGAGCCGTCGGTGTCCGATCTGGTCGAACTGGCGCGCGATCCGGCCGTCGTCGCGGTCGGCGAAACCGGACTCGATCATTTTCGCGATGGATGTGACGCCGAAGTGCAGGAGGCCCGTTTCCGGCACCACATCCGCGCCGCGATCGAGATCGGCAAGCCGCTGATCGTGCATTCCCGTGATGCACGGGACGACACGCTGCGGGTGCTTCGGGAGGAAGGGGCGGAAGCGGTGGGCGGCGTCTTCCACTGCTTCACCGAGGATTGGGATACCGCCCGCCGCGCGCTGGACCTGAACTTCCTGATCTCGTTTTCGGGTGTCGTGACCTTCAAGAGCGCCACGGCCTTACAGGAGGTCGCCCGGCAAGTTCCCGCGGACGGTTATCTGATCGAGACCGATTCGCCCTATCTCGCGCCGGTCCCGCTGCGAGGGAAGCCGAACTATCCGCATTATGTCCGGCATGTCGCCGAAGTCCTGGCCAACCTGCGGGGTGTGGCCGTCCACCGCATTGCGGAGGAGTCTTCCGCCAACTACCGCCGCTTGTTCGGCATCGCCTGACGCAGCGACGCGGTCGCACTAGCGTTCGCCGTTTTGGGGCCGGCATCGCCGATGCCGCCCTGTGATCGGTTCCGGTTGCGTTGCTGCGCCCGGCGGTCGGGGTCGGGCGAGATGCGGCATAATACGCCCGTGTCGACCCGCATTGGTTTGTTTGAACAGAGCAGTAAGTCATGTCGAGCATTCATCATGCCTTGGTCCTGAATCTACATCAGCCGCCTGGAAACCTCGAAGATCTTCTCGAACACAACGTCTGGGAAGCCAACGAAATTCTGTATGCCTACGACCGCATCGCGCGGTCGCTCTGGGACTATGAGGACATCGCCCGGGTCCATTTGTCGGTATCGGGGACCTTGCTGGAAAGCCTGCGCGATCCGGATTTCCAGCAGCGCGTCTACGGCACCGTGGATTGCGGTTCGTTGTTGTGGCATTGGCAGAATCAGAAGCTGTTCGAGATCCTCGGTACCGGCTACTACCATCCGGTCCTGCCGCTGATTCCGGAGGACGATCGGCCGGAACATTTGTCCCGCTGGCTGGCGAGTGCGCGCCACGTGTTTTGGAGACAGAGCTTTCCAGGGTTCTGGCTGCCGGAAATGGGCTTCTCGATGGAGTTGATCCCGCTGCTGAAGCGATTCGGCTATCGCTATGTGATCGTCGACAGCGAACACGTCGAGCCGGTCTCGCCGATGCCGTGGCACGAACTGCGCTATCGGCCGCACATCGCGTCCTATGGCGAGGATTCGATCGTAGTCGTGGTGCGGGACCGTGAGCTTTCCGATGCGCAAGAGGCGGGCATGGAATACGCCTGGTTTCTGCGGGAAGTCGAGCAGCGCACGCGTTGGTGCGACTTCCCGCCGCTGGTGGCGACCTGCACCGACGGCGAAAACGGCGGCTGGTTCCGGAACACCAACCCCGATGCGAATTTCTGGGGCGTCTTCTACCGGGAACTTGTGGAACATGCCAGGGCGATCGGGATCGTCAAACCGACTTTCATCACCGACTATCTCGATCGGTACGGCGCGCACGGCGAAGTCACCGTGAAGACCGGCGCGTGGAATACCGGCTGGCATCATGGGCGGGATTTTCTGCAATGGACCGGATCGGACGCACAGAAGCAGGCCATTGCCCGGGTTCGCGACATCAGTGCGAAGGTACGCGACGCCCGGCAGCGGGAAAGTGCCGCCGCGGCCGTGGAAGAAGCGCGGTGGCACGCGCTGGATGAAGCGCACTGGCGTCTGCTGCGCGCGGAGACCAGTTGCAACTTTTATTGGGGCGAAGCCTGGGTCGACCGCTGTCATGCCGATCTCGATGCGGCACTCGAATGTCTGGGAAGGGTCCCTCCGCAGACCGACGTGCCGGTACCGGCGGTCGAAGACACCGCCTAGCGCGATCGCCACTCCCGTGTCGAGTCGTCGTGCCCGGAGGCTCTGTCGCGCGTCGGCGGGGCGACGCCCGTTGACGCTCGAAACTTGCGCCATTCGGGATCTTGCTCAATGACGATCGCGCCGACCGAGCTGGCCGGCTATCTGGCCGCCGCGCTGACCACGCTCTCCTTCCTGCCGCAGGTCTACAAGATCTGGCGGACCAAGCGCGCCGACGACATCTCGGCGCCGGCGTTCGCGGCGTTCAGTCTGGGCGTGTTGCTGTGGCTGATCTACGGTCTCGCGTTGCGTGCCTGGCCGATCATCCTGGCGAACGGAGTGACTCTGCTGCTGACGATTGGCATCCTGGTGCTGACGGCCCGCTATCGGGGATGGTTTTGACGGCCGGTGAGGAAGGGGCGGATCGTGACGCTTGCTCCGTTGGCGCGGCCGGTGGACCGGCCGGAACGCCGCCACCATGCCGGCCGGATGCCGATTGAATGAAGGGATTCATTCTGCTGCGCCAGCCTCAACTGACGCTGTTCCTGTCCGCCCGATTCGTCGCGATGGTCGCGCTGCAGATGCAGAGCGTGGCGGTCGGGTGGCAGGTTTACCAGATGACCGGCGATCCGCTGGATCTCGGTCTGATCGGACTGGCCCAGTTCGCGCCGTTTCTGCCGCTGGTGCTGCTGGCGGGGCAGGCCGCCGACCGCTTCGACCGGAAGTGGATCATCGCGCTGTGTTACGGCGCGGAACTGGTCTGCGCGGTGGCGCTATGGCTGCTGACGCAGTTCGGAGTCGCGGCGGTCTGGCCGGTCTTTGCGGTGATGACGCTATACGGCGCGGCACGTGCGTTCATGATGCCGGCGACCCAGTCGATCGTAATGAATCTGGTGGGTCCCGCCGATTTCAGGCAGGCGGTCGCGCTGGGCTCATCGACGTTCCAGATCGCAGTAATCGTGGGGCCCGCGCTGGGCGGCGTGCTGTACCTGGCCGGGCCTCGGATCGTCTACGGGACCGTCTCGGCCCTGCTCGCGCTGGCGTTGATGCTGCTGGCGCTGACCCGGGTCCGCTTCGCCGAGGGCAGGGGGAACCCGATCGGCTGGGACGGCCTGTTCGACGGTTTCCGTTACGTCCGGTCGAATCGGCCGATCTTCGGTGCCATCTCGCTCGATCTGTTCGCGGTGCTGTTCGGCGGTGCGACCGCGTTGTTGCCGGCTTACGCACATGACGTGCTGCAGGTCGGGCCCGAGGGTCTCGGCCTGCTTCGATCGGCTCCGGCGATCGGTGCGGCGCTGACCGCTCTGGTGCTGGCGTTTCGTCCCATTTCCCGGCATGTGGGCCGCTGGATGTTCGACGGCGTGTTCCTGTTCGGTGCGGCGACGGTGGTGTTGGCGCTGTCCCGTGATTTCCGTCTTTCCCTGTGTGCGCTGCTGCTGATGGGCATCGGCGACATGGTCAGCGTCTACATCCGTCACAGCCTGATTCAACTGGACACCCCGGACGCGATCCGCGGGCGGGTCAGTGCCGTGAATTCGATCTTCATCGGTGCGTCGAATGAACTCGGCGAGTTCGAGTCGGGCCTGACTGCGGCATGGTTCGGACTGGTGCCGTCCATCCTGCTGGGCGGCCTCGCGACGCTTGCAGTCGGTGCATTGTGGCTGAAGCTCTTTCCCACGCTACGCGTCATGGGTGAGTTTCCTCATCCCGTGAAGGGAGCTGATTCGGAGTGAAGACCAGCGGGGAAACCAGCGGTCGACAGCAGCATCGCGTCGCTTGAGATCCATCGAAAAATGGCGCAGAGTGAGCGCCGACTACATATCTTTACAACCGCGTCACGGTGAGGAAGGAAATCATGCAAGTCACTCGGCGCCAGTTTTTCAAACTGAGTGCCGCATCGCTCGGGGGATCCACATTGACGGCCCTGGGCTTTTCGCCCACGGCAGCACTCGCGGAAGTGCGCACGTTCAAGCTGGAACGGACCACGGAAACCCGCAATACCTGCCCGTATTGTTCGGTAGCCTGCGGCATCATCCTGTACAGCCTCGGCGACAAGGCGCACAACGCCAAGGCGGAGATCATCCACATCGAGGGCGATCCGGACCATCCGGTCAGCCGCGGCAGCCTGTGTCCGAAGGGCGCCGGGCTGCTCGGTTTCGTGCACAGCGAGAGCCGCATCACCTTCCCCGAGTACCGCGCGCCGGGCTCCGACCAGTGGACGCGCGTTACCTGGGATTGGGCGCTGGAGCGCATCGCCAGGCTGATGAAGGAAGACCGCGATCAGCACTTCGTTTCGAAGAACGAGGCGGGACAGACGGTCAACCGCTGGCCCACAGTGGGCTTCCTGGCGGCTTCCGCCTCCTCCAACGAGGCGGGCTACATCACCCACAAGGTTCTTCGCAGTCTAGGAGTCGTCGCACTCGACAACCAGGCACGGGTCTGACACGCACCGACGGTGGCAAGTCTTGCTCCGACATTCGGTCGCGGCGCCATGACCAATACCTGGATGGACATCAAGAATGCGAACGTCATTCTGGTGATGGGCGGCAACGCCGCCGAGGCGCATCCGGTCGGCTTCAAATGGGTGGTGGAGGCGAAGGCCCACAACAAGGCCAAGCTGATCGTCGTCGATCCTCGCTTCAACCGCACCGCTTCGGTGGCGGACTTCTACGCGCCGATCCGCGCCGGAACGGACATTGCGTTCCTGAGCGGCGTGATCCGCTTCCTGCTGGAGCAGGACGCGATCCAGCACGAGTACGTCAAGGCGTATACCAACGCCGGCTTTCTGGTGCGCGAGGACTTCGGCTTCGAGGACGGCCTGTTCACCGGCTACGACGAAAAGGAGTGCCGTTACGACAAGAGCACCTGGGCCTACGAGCTGGACGGGCAGGGCTACGCCAGGGTGGACGCGAGCCTGCAGCACCCGCGCTGCGTGCTGAATCTGCTGAAGGCGCATGTGGCCCGCTACACGCCCGACGTGGTCAGCGACATCACCGGCACGCCCAAGGACCTGTATCTGAAGGTCTGCGAGATGATCGCCTCGACCGCCGCCAGGGACCGTACGCTGACCAGCCTGTACGCGCTGGGCTGGACCCAGCACTCCATCGGCGCGCAAAACATCCGTACGCTGGCGATCATCCAACTGTTGCTGGGCAACATCGGCATGCCGGGCGGCGGCGTCAATGCATTGCGCGGTCATTCCAACATCCAGGGTTTGACGGATCTGGGGCTGTTGTCCGATCAGTTGCCCGGTTACCTGAATCTGCCTCACGATGAGGAAACGAACCGAGCGGCCTATCTGGAAAGGAGGACGCCCAAACCGCTGCGGCCCGGGCAGGTCAACTACTGGTCCAATTACGCCAAGTTCCACACCAGCCTGATGAAGGCCTGGTATGGCAAGGCGGCCACCAGCGGCAACGCCTTCTGCTACGACTGGATGCCCAAGGTGGATAAGGTCTACGACGGCCTGCGCGCGTTCGACCTGATGGAGCAGGGCAGGATGAACGGCTACATCTGCCAGGGCTTCAACCCGCTGGCTTCGTTCCCGAACAAGGGCAAGATCGCGTCCGCGCTGTCCAGGCTCAAGTTTTTGGTCGTGATGGACCCGCTGGCGACGGAGACCTCCGAGTTCTGGCAGGACCACGGCGAATACAACGTCGCCAACCCGGCCGACATCCAGACCGAGGTGTTCCGATTGCCGACGACCTGCTTCGCCGAGGAGGAAGGGGCGCTGGTGAACAGCTCGCGCTGGCTGCAATGGCACTGGAAGGGAGCCGAACCGCCTGGCGAATGCCGCACCGACATCGACATCATGGCCGAGCTGTATCTGAAAGTTCGCGAGCTGTACGAGCACGAAGGCGGCGCTTTCGCCGATCCGATCGTGAACTTGCACTGGCCGTACCGCGTGCCGGAAGCACCGGGCGCGGACGAACTCGCCAAGGAGATGAACGGCTACGCGCTGGCGGACCTGGCGGATTCGAAGGAGCCGGGCAAGGTGTCGGCCAAGGCGGGGCAGCAGCTCTCGAGCTTCGCCCAACTGCGTGACGACGGTTCGACCGCCAGCGGCACCTGGATTTTCTGCGGTTCCTGGACTGAAGCCGGCAACCAGATGGCGCGACGCGACACGAGCGACCCGACCGGGTTGGGTATCGCGCCGAACTGGGCCTGGGCCTGGCCGCTGAACCGCCGCATTCTGTACAACCGCGCCTCGTGCGACCCGGCCGGCAAACCGTGGGACGAGAAGCGCAAGCTGATCGAATGGGACGGCGCGAAATGGACCGGCCTGGACGTGCCGGATTTCAAGGCCGATGCGGGCCCCGGCAGCGGCGTCTCGCCCTTCATCATGACCGACGAGGGCGTCGCGCGGCTGTTCGCCCGGGATCTGATGGCCGAAGGTCCGTTCCCCGAGCACTACGAGCCGTTCGAGACGCCTTTGGGGCGGAATCCCCTGCACCCGAAGGTGGTCAGTAACCCGGCCGCGCGCGTGTTCGCCGGTGACAAGGCCATGCTCGGAGACCACGAGGAGTTCCCGTATGTGGCGACGACGTATCGGCTGACCGAGCACTTCCATTTCTGGACCAAGCACTCCAGGATCAACGCGTCGCTGCAGCCGGAGCAGTTCGTGGAGATCGGCGAGGAACTGGCGCGCGAACTGGGTATCGCCAACGGCGAGCGCGTCGCGGTGCGCTCCAAGCGCGGCGTGATCAAGGCGGTGGCCATGGTGACCAAGCGCATCAAGGCGCTGACGGTGGCGGGGCAGACCGTGCATCAGATCGGCATTCCGATCCATTGGGGCTTTACTGGGGCGACTCGGAAGGGCTACATCGCCAACACGCTGACTCCATTCCTCGGAGATGCCAACACGCAGACACCGGAGTTCAAGGCCTTTCTGGTCAACGTCGAAAAGGACCTGTCGGAGTCCATGCCGCATACCCACAAGCCGGGGGAAAGGCATGAAGACCGGCAACGCGTCGGTGGCGCGGCGGAAAGCGCCGGCAGGCCGTCCTGGCTGGCGCGCATCCTCAAGGGCCGGACGGAGGGCTGAGCATGGCACTGCAATCCCTGGACATCGTGCGCCGCTCCGCCACCACGACTCCCAGCCCGCAGCAGCGGCAGATGACGGAGGTGGCCAAGCTGATCGACGTCACCAAGTGCATCGGCTGCAAGGCCTGCCAATCCGCCTGCCAGGAATGGAACGACCTGCGCGAGGAGGTTGGCATCAACGAGGGCTCGTACACCAACCCCCATGATCTGACCGCCAACAGTTGGACCTTGATGCGCTTCGCCGAGACGGAGGAGAACGGCACGCTGGAGTGGCTGATCCGCAAGGACGGCTGCAT
>CAZXXC010000052.1:15549-27961 GCA_964644665.1 uncultured Methylococcaceae bacterium | reverse complement strand
ACCGTGGGTGTCGACCCAGACACCATAGGCCGCGGCAAGCGTCGCGGCCGTGGCCGGTCCGCCGTCGCCGCAGCTCCCGGGCGCCTGGCTGGTGCAGGCGGTGCCGGTCCCCGCGACGGTCGCGATGACGCCGGTCGGGTCGATGCGGCGCACGCGAAGGAGCACGGGATCGGCGAGGTACAGCGAACCGTCGAGGCCTGCCGCGAGGCCTTTCGGCGTGCCGAGCAGCGCCGCCGTCGCCGGCCCGCCGTCGCCGCACGGTGCTGTCGTCGCCGGACACGACTTGCCGGGACTGCCGGCGATCACCGTCGTCGATCCTTGGCTGGTCCGCTGCACCGTACCATTGCCCAGAGCGACATAATAGCCTTCGCCCGACAAGCTGGTGTTCCAGGTCGGCGGAGAGGTGACTACCACGGCCCAGGGCTCACCATCGGTCATCGAGGTCGCATCGAACAGCGTGCTGGTGGGGGTCGGACAGGCGCCGTGTGCAGAGGCCGAACAGGCCGCGGGAATCGGCGGCGCTTCTCCCGGACGCGGCAGGAGATGCCCCTGGCAGCCTGCGGGCGCAATCGAACCCGCCTTGCCGTCCGGGCAGGCGGTAACGTCGCTCAGGGTGGCTCCGGTCAGGTTCGTCGTGGCGAACGGGACCGGACCGTAGGCCTCGTCGGTGCCGAGAGCGAGCGGCCAGGCCCAGGCCGACTCGTTCGGAACTTTGGCGCACCAATCGTTCGCCGTGCTGCCGCAGTACAGCCAGGCCCGGTCGAGGGAGGCACCGGTGAGAATGGCACTGGACAGCGTCGCCCCGGGGAGGTAGGCGGAGGTGAAGCTGGCGTTCTCCAGGTGGGCTCCGGCAAAGTTGCAGGCCACACAGATCGTGTTGTCGAAGCGGGCGCCGGCGAGCGGTGCCCCGCCGAAATCGAAGCCACCCGTCTCGGTGACATCGCCGGCCAGCACCGCGCCGCTGAAGTCGATGTTGGAAAGGTCGGCGGCCTGGTCGAAGGCCAGGCCGTCACCGTACACATGGGCTTGACTGAACACCGCACCGGGTGCCTTGACCCCGTTGAAAGCCGTGCCGACGGCCCGGCTACCGGTGAATACTGCCCCGCTCAGGTCTGCATCCTGGAAGCTGGCGCCGCTGACGTCGGCGTCGACGAAATTGGCCTTTTGCAGCGAGGTTTGAGCCCCGGCAAACGACGCGCCCGGAAGACTGTCGTTGGCGGAAAGGTCGGCGTCCTCGAACGAGGTTCCGGCCGCGCTGACGTTGGTGAGCGTCGCGCCGGTCAGACGCGCCAGGCCGAAATTCGCCCCGGTGAGGGTGGCTCCGTCCAGATGGGTGCCGGTGAGATCCACGCTTTCGCCCAGAAACTGGATGCCGCTGAGATTGACGCCGGCGAGGTCGGCTTCCGCCAGCGCCTTGCGATCGGCCGCCGAGGCCACGACCTGTGCGCCGGTCCACTGGACGGCGCTGAGCTTCGCACCGAGCAGGATCTCGGCTGCGGTGGCGAGGGAGAGCTGACTACCTGCAAACGATACGGAGCCTCCAGCCGATTGCACTCCGGAAAACGATGCATTGAGCAGATTCGTATTCGTGATGGCCGTGCCTTGTCCCAGCACCGGCGATATGAACGATGGCGGTGCCGACGAGAAGCGCAGATGGTCGAGCGTCGCATTGGATAGATCGGCACCGTCGAACACCGTGCCATCAACGGTGACGGACCCGAACGACGCTCCGTGGAAATTCCCTTTTAGCGTCGCCCGGGTGAAGTCCGCCCCATCGAAAATCACGCCGGTGACGGTGTTCACCGTAGCCTTGCGGAATGAGGCGCCTGAGAGATCGCGGAAGAAAGCGACGTTCTCGTTCGGCACGGGAATCGTGACCGTCAGCCCATCGAACAGGCACGCCCGGCAGGAGCCGTACTGCGCCACCAACTCGGACGGGCTGAGCACCTGCACGCCCGAAATCATCGAGGTGTCGCCGTTCGGTAGAAGATCGATTGGCGGGCTTGACGACGCGGCACTGACCGCACCCCACGCCGTAACGACTTCGTTGAACGGTGGTTCCGCGGACATGCCTTTCACGACGAGGGCACCACCCGGCGCCACCGTGACGACGGTCGGCTGCTCGAGGACGATTGAACACGCATTGGCAGCCTGTGGCCATGGGTCATCGAGTTCAAGGATCAGCGTGTTGGGTGCGGTGGTGCCCTGTAACGGGGGCATCCAGATGACGGCGCCGCCTGGTGGTGGCGCGGGAGCAGTTTCTGAGAACACACACGCGCTGCCGCCTGCGGCCGCCGCATCCGCGGCCTCCACGAGAAACGCAATCAAGGCCACATAGCCAGCATGACGCCGCATGCTCGTCATCCTTGTGGATCGAAGCGGCTGAGTGAAGGCTCGGCCACCCCGAGTGCGGGGTCGATGCGGGGCTGCCCGGTGCCAAGGTCGAGAAGCGGGGTGTAGTTGGCGGCGAAGAGGCTGCGCCAGTAGTCGACGGCCAGGTGCTGGATGTTGTTCCCGGCGCTCTGGGTCGCGAGCGGCTCGCCGGTGGGCAGGTAGACGTCGATGTGGTAGTCGGCCACCTGGCTGCCGTCGCCCAGGTAGTAGAGGAGATAGATCTGCCCGGAACCGTCCACGGCGACATCGAGGTAGGTGACGGACTTGGACAGTGCCAGGCGGAACGGCCCCAGGGATGAGTTCATGAAGTAACGCACCGGATTGCCGTTGAGGTCGAACGCGGACAGCCGCGCGGCGCCGGCCTCGAGCACGAGCACGGTGCCGGGGTTGGTGATGGCGACGCCCGTGGGGGAGGTGAGAAGGCCGATCTGCGTCCCGGGCCCGGCGACGTAGGCGGCCAGCGGAGGCCGGGGGCCGGTGGCGGCCGGCAGGACATGGCCGAGACGGCCGGTGACCGAGTGGCAGGCCACGACGCGGCCGGAGGAATGCAGGGCCGCGGAGGTCACCGGGAGGGTGAAGTCGCCGAGGGACGTATTGGGATCCCAGCTCAGCGCCCCGGTGGCGGGATCGACGGTGAGGCTCCGGATGTGGTAGCCGGGCTCGGTGTCGTCGGGCTCGAGCAGCACGTGGTTGGCGAGGTCGGCATCACTCACGAAGGCATCGAACAGCAGGAACGGGGGACGGGTATAGCCCTGGCGGGTGGCGCCTCCCAGAGTAATGGTCGAGCCGTTCTCGGCGACGGGAACGCCGCGCAGCCAGTACTTGTCGTCCTGCTTCCAGACGATGCCGGCGACGCCCAGCCGGGTGGCGATGGTGACGCCGGTGATCTCCTGGATCGGGCTGTTGGCCACCGTGCCGGTGTCGGCGACCCCGCTCAGCCAGGTGTAGCCGCCGGCGGCGGGGCTGTAGACCACGGTGTCGGTCCGCTGAAACACGGTGGCCGCGGTGATCACGGCCGGCAGCTCGGTGATCTCGATGCTGACGATGGCCGGGGGGTTACCCGGGTCGTTGTTGGCCAGTTGGGTGACACCGGTGCCGCACTGATTGCCGTCGGCATCGAGCGCCACGAACGACCAGGTGATGGTCTTGCCGCCGAACGGCGCGGTCAGGTTCAGCACGATGTCGTCGGACTGCCGTCCGCCGTCAACCGTTCCGGTAACCGGGGACAGGGCCACCGCGCCGTCGATCGTCGCCTCGATCCGCCACGAGCGGGCCTTGACCGGCCAGGTGGCGGCGCGGTGGTCCTTCGACACGGTCACGGTGGCCGCATATTGGAGGGAGATCGTGTTCGCGATCACCCAGGGCGAGGTGGCGGTTTCGGCGATCGCCTCGGCCAACGTGGCGACATCGCCCGCGACCTCGATCACGGCGATGACCTCGCCGACGATCGGGATGGCCTTGAAGACGTCCTGCACCGAGTCGGTCGCTACGATGTCAAAGGCGATCTGGGCCAAGAGCGGCTCGGCACCGGGACTGAAGAAAAGCTTGGGGATGATGGATCCCAGGCTGCCGAGCGTGGTCCAGATATTGTCAGCGCTTCCGTTGGCGCCGACCTCGGCATACGTGGACGCGCCGGCGGCGACCGCGGTGGTGAAGGCCTCTGCCTTGGTCAGATACTGCGGACCTTCCACGATGGCCTTGTAGGCGTCCAGTAACTCCCTCGTACTCCCGTCCGGGGAGAAAAACTTCCGGATGCTGTTCCACGAGGCGGCGGCATCCGCGTCGGCGATCAGCGCCAGCGTGGTGACGCCGATGGTCACGATCCCGGTGGTGATGGCGGCGAACAACACCTCGTCCTGGGGCGCGATGCCGTCGGGATAGGCATCGGCGGGGAAGTACTGACGCCAGCCGCCGTCCACCAGGTCGTTGCCGAGCCCGCAGAACAGCACCCGCGCCGCGGTCGCTTCGGCAGGAAAGTCGAGGGTCACGTCGATGTTGTTCTGATCCCACACCGGGACGCCCAGGATCGTGAACACCTGCGGCAACAGCCCCAACGATTGGGCGTGATGCGTGTCGGGCCAGGTAGGCGAATCCGACCGCGAGAGATTGGTGCCGTCGGCCTTGAGGTACTGGACGTAGACCCAGACCCAGCGGACATAGTTGTTGTAGAGTTTCAAAGGCAGCTTTCCGCCCGCGTAGCTGCCGGTCACCGCGATCTTGGTGCCATGGAGGTAGCCGGTGTTCTGGAGCTGAATGTTCACGTCCGCTGCCACCCCGCCGGGAATGTAGGGCGTGGCGCTGACGGCGATTCCCTCCGGCTGGTGCCAGATCCCGGGATCGCCTTGTACCGCCTCGAGCGGCTTGTCCAGGACCAGGCCGAGGCTGTCGGTATCGCGAACCCCTCGGATGCCGGCAGTGAAAGCCGAACGGGCGGTGTTCCTGAACGTGGCATCCTTCTTGTTCAACTGGATGGTAGCGAAGGTGCCGGATTCGCTGGTACCGTCCTTCCCGACGACCTTGATGATGCTGGGCTGACCGTTGGCGTCCACCGCCGGCTCGTGGACTGCGTAATCCTTGCCCTGGCGTTGCATCGTGCCGATATAGGTACCGAGGGTGCTGACCTCAGGTGTCTGACCGAGCAGCGACTTGGTGGCTTGCACGGAGATGTCCGGCTTCTTGATCGCCACGTTGGGATGGAACATGGTCAGCGTAACCGCCGTCTGGTAGGTGTCGACCACTCGTTCCAACTGCACGATCTCCCGGGCCGAGGTCAGCAGTGAATCATGCAGCCCGAGCGAACCCAGCCGTTCGGGCGAACCGGCGACCGACCGGTACGATCCTTCGAGTCGGAAGGCCAGTCGGGCCAGCGCCCGGATCACCCGCTCCGGCACACACAACGACTGGGACACCACGACGGTCCGGCCGCGCCGCGTGCCGTATACCGAGACGAGCCGTGTCCGGTCACGTGGCAAAGTCACCCTTGCGAAGTGGCTCAGCCGCTCCCGGTCGATCTTGCGCCACAGGCTTCCCCGTTGCCGGAGAGCAGCGCGCGAGATGCGTGTGTGAGGAGTCAGCGGGATCTCTTCCCCACCGACCACGACCCGAAGATCGTCCAGCCCCGCGGCGGTGCCCAACGCGAAGTGAAGGATGCGGTGGCGCAACGTCTTTCGTTGACGATCGTCCTCGGCTTCCGATTCATCCGGCTCCGACGCCATCCCGGTGGGCACGGATCCCAACAGCGCGGCGGCGGTGGCCAGGTTGAAACCCGTTTTCAGCAGCCAGCGGCGCCCCACCGGAGTCGTCAACAACTCCTCGATCGTCTTTCTCGTCTCGCCCATGCCGTCGTCATTCATCGCGCTTTTACCTTTCAGAAATTAAGGAAATAAATGCGGGCCACGCTCGGTATCGTTAACATAATGAAGCCGCTTTTTTATATCCTGTCAATACACAGATCGATCCCCTTTTTGGTGCATCGCGATTCGCGACGACCCGTGAGTGCGCATTGGTCATGAACGGTGCCGTTTCATGTAGCCGTTTCATGACATTATCATTGGGATCGTTCCGGTTGTGGCTGGGCGGTTTGGCGAAAGAATGTCCCGGAGGCGTCGTACCGGACCGAACTCCTGCAGTTAGGTGGTGTCCATGAACGGCAAGCTTCCCGTATCCCCCGTATCGCAATACCGGGCAAGTCTTGTGACGACATACCGATGTCCCGCCCGACATCACTGCTTCGTTACTTTTTCGGCGATTGGTCAATCTTTCCAGAAGGGGGTTTGAAACCCGCTGCTTGCGGTACCGTATCGAGTATTTCCTGGAAGGATCAGAGGGACAAATGTCGGGCTATCAAGGGGTTCGTGTTACACGTTGACGCATCAAGGCATCACGATGGCCCGACGCAATGGCGTGAATCGGGACGAGTGAACCGTCGTTCCGGGTCGGCGCCGATACCATCGGTCCCCCGGCGCTCGAAAAGCGACATGCCGTACCGCCTGGCGTCCGCCATCCGACGTGCCGAGACGATGATGCGGTTGAGGAGATGCGGTAAGCGCGGGAGCCGCGTTCGCCGGGGATACCCTGACTGATCGGCGGGAGATTCCCTGGGGGTCCGCCAGGCTCGACCGGCCTGGGGGGCGGAGTGGTTCAGGGCGACTTTGCTATACTTCGCCGCCACCGTATCGCCACTGCGCGACTCCGGATGCCCGGTGTGTTCAATATCAGAGAGCTTGTCATGACTCCATTTCGGCCTCTCAGACTCGGCAAGCGGCTTGCCGTCAGTGCTCTGGCAACGCTGTTGGTCATCCTTTCGTCACCGTCCTGCGTCTATTCGGACCCGTTACGGCAGGCCGAGCGGATCGAACTCAAACGTGAGCGTCAGGAGGCACGCCGGGAAGCGCGCAAGCAGCAAACCCAAGCCGTGGTCGCAACGCCCTCGCACGTTTCGAGCGCGAAGCCCCCCCTCCCGAAGGTAAAGGGGGGCGTCTATGTCGATGGCAACCGATTCATGTCCGACGGTGCGCCGTTCACCCTCAAGGGAGCGCAAATCCTCGCCTTTGTCGCACCCGAGGCATACCTCAAAGGCGAAATGATCGACCGGCACGCGAGCTATGGGCCCGCTCAGCTCAGCCAGATCAAGGCTTACGGCGTCAATACTCTACGGTTCATGGTCAGTCAGGCGGGGCTCGATCCGACATCCGCCATCTACAGTTCATCCTATGCCGAAGAGATGAAATCCGGGATTCGCTCGGCGCTGACGGCCGGCTTCCGCGCCATCGTGGCGCTCAACTGGGAGCGACACAGCGGCACCCCGATCAAGCAACCACTGCCGGGCGAGAATTCGATACGGGTCTGGCGGTGGCTCGCCGAACAGTTCAAGGGAGACGAGCGCATACTGTTCGAGATTTACAACGAGCCTGGCCCGGCACCGACACCGCGGAATTGGCAACTCTGGCTCAAAGGCGGAAGCTTTCCGAGGAATCCGGACGGTCAGGCGGTGGGGATGCAGTCACTCATCACCGCCATTCGCGGCGCGGGGGCCAACAACGTGATCATCATTCCGGGTCTCCAACTCGAGAAATCGCTTGCAGGAATTCCCATCCCGTACGACCCGATCAACAACTTCGCATTCGGGGTGCACACGCCGGACCTGGACATGGGCCCATCGGGCTGGGATCGGGATTTCGGCTACCTAACGAGCCGCTACCCCGTTGTGCTGACCGAGTGGGTCGCCGGATCCAAGTCACCGATGTGCAGCGACAACGCGGAAGTCGCCGGCCCTCAGTTTCTCTCCTACGTGAAGGCCCACAACATCCATGTGAGTTCTCGTGCCTGGGAGGATCCGCAGACTTCCTTCGTCAACTTCAAATGCGCGAACAGCGGCGCCAAATCCATGTCCACCCCGTTGGGTGGACCCGGCAAACTCCTCGGCAACTACTTCCGGACCGGCCAGGTCCGGGAATAGGCAGTGATACCAGCGCGATGGCCCGTTGGCCATCGCGCCTCGGCAACCGACAGCGGGGCTACCGGCAGGGACATTTCGTCTTCTCGACCCGGCCCGTCGATAGACCGGGTCAATCCGGGGCAGGAATGCCACGGCGCCGCGGAGAGCCGCGTGCGCCACCGCGCCCGGAGCGAAGTGCTCTCCGCAATGCCGACACTTCCGCTGCTCGCCTCGCATGGCGTGTTCATCGCCAGGCTGATGAATCGGTGAATGCACGACACCGGAAGAACACCGAAGAAATGCCCGACGGCCAACATAACGTCGGTTTGGGTTTGCTCCTCAGCGAAGAAAACTCCACCGCAAGGCACCCATTCTCAACGCGCCACTTCGGGCCAGTTTCAGCTCGGCCGCGACATTCCGTCGATGACCGCCATCGAACGGATGGTTTGCAGAGGGTCCTCTAAAAGGATCCACAGCTCCCTCTCGATCGCACCAGGCGACCCCGAACCGGAATATGCACGTCCGTGTCCAACTTGCGAACCGGTGGGCGCATAAAGGATATGGCCCTACGTATAACTCCGTACGTATTATCCCTCATTGACCCGCAGTTCATCATGACCTTAACCTTCCTCCGCCGGTTGGTTGATGGACTGCAAGACCAGATCATCTAGCCCACCGGCCTGTCCCGATCTTCTCGCAGGCAGGAAGAAATATCGGTTGCCTGCCTGTCAAAGGCAGGTAGTGATAGAGTATCCGCTTGAGCCATATCCCGGCATATTCAAAGGCAGGCCGATGGCAGCTCGCCACAGCGAGCCTGATCTAATATCGGAGGACATTTACGGGGAGATCGCGGCCGGCTCGGCGACATCCTCTGTTTCGAACCATTGTATCAGGAGGTTAATGATGGAAATACAATTTAAGAAACTCGGGCTCCCGATGACAGGGGTGGGAATGAATGCGGCTTGCGAAAACCTGGGCGTTGCGGAACCCGAAATCTGGGCTGTACTAACGGTCGAAACACGCGGATTTGGTTTCTTGAAAGACAGACGCCCGCAGATACTATTCGAACGCCACATCTTCAGTCAGCGGACAGGGCACCGATTTGACGCACATCACCCCGATATCAGCGGCCGCCAACCAGGGGGATATGAAGGCGGTGCCGACGAGTACACGCGCCTTGAAAAGGCCGTGAGCCTCGACCAGCAGGCTGCACTGCAGAGCGCATCTTGGGGACTCAGTCAAGTCATGGGATTCAACTTCAAAATCGCCGGATACGCCAACGTCGAAGATATGGTAAAAGCCATCGTGGAGGGCGAGGACGCGCACCTGGAATCCTTGGCGAATTTCATCAGGTCCAACAACAAATGCCTCACCGCGATCAGAAGGCGTGACTGGGGATCCTTTGCAGCCTGCTATAACGGCCCTGCGTTCCGGAAGAATGAATACGACAGCCGCTTGGCAGCCGCCTACCAAAAGAGCAAAGCGATGTTGCCGGACATTGGACTTCGACGGGTACAAGTCGCATTGACATACCTCGGATACAAGCCGGGGCCGATAGATGGATTCCGCGGGCGAATGACCCGCGGTGCTGTCGGCGATTTCCAGGCACGGGAAGGGCTACCGGTAACCGGCGAACTTGACGATCGCACCGAAGATAAATTGTTTGCAAAGGCTTTCCCAGGATAGCTGGTTTCTGAAAATCGTTGGGACACAGATATACTGACAGGCCTTGCTTGGGAAGCAGCAGCTTAAGAAGCGGCCTACCGAATTCTGAATGGATCGTTGGGGCGATGAGCGGTGTCGCGGTACTGTATCGCGCGCGGTGGCAGAGCCAAAGAAGCAAGCCAGCAGCACAATAGGAGTGCATGCTTTTTTTCTGAAGCCTTCGGCTCCGATATAGTCTCCGACAAGGCAAAGTCGACCCATCGCAATATCAGAATTTCGGGGCGGCGATCGTGCGGTCCGGTGGAAAGTAGCCGGCTTCCCTACATCGCGAACGCAACCAGCAATATCTGTTTCGCCATTTTCGGTCGCGGTCTGGTGCGGGCGTTTTGCAGGACGTTGTGCAAGAATTCACTGCACGATATTCGTTTGTCGAGAATCCAACAATGAAAATCAAGACGTTGGGGCTGTGGCTGCTGATCGGATCGATTGTCGGATGCACGTCGGCAGAAGACAAGGACCCGGTCAAGCCGTCTGGACGGTCTGCCGATATCTTTCTGTCGCAGCACGGCGAGCTGCGGGTCATTGCGATACCAGATTATGACAGCAGTCCTCCCCGAGTTGATTACGTACTGAAGGACAAACAGGGGAAGGCGGTCTACCGATTTCCTGATTTTCACGTTAACGGCAAATACGCGTATTACGAAACGCGTGATATTTCACTGGGAGACGTCAATCATGACGGCCGGAAGGATGTTGCGATCATAGCCGAATTCATGACGGGCATAGGACCTTCAGGCGCAGAGCCCTTCGGCGTTGCCGGTTTATATCTGCAAACCGGCAATGGCTTCGAGAGAGCGGTTGAACTTGAGGAACTGCTGAACGGCGACCGCTACTACGGAATCTGGAAAAGCGCGGCGGATCTGGTCGCGATTGCTGCGTCGCACACACAATGACGCTGCAAATTGACCGACTGAGTTCCGAAGCCCTGACTTCGCTTCACCGACCGGGACACCCCGCACGACGGTCTTGTGCCGTGCGGCTCCTGGCCCTCGATCAGCGCGTGTGGCGAGCCGTCCACAGCGAAAATTCGACGCCCCGGGTCGATTGAATCAGCCAAGGTCCCAGTCCACTGTTCTCGAATGCGCCGTGTTCCTGTCGGGAAAGCCTCGAGCGACGGTTCCGATCCGGACATGAGCACTGGGCCGCGACTCCCAGGCCGCCGACGTTCCCCGTATTGAGGGTCGCCATTGCGCGGAGCCTTTCCTTCGGCTCGAGGGATAGCGTCACCCGTTGACAATCATATTCTTCAACTTGCAACTTGTGAGAACTGAGGGACACAACAGAAGGTCCGGGCACCAGCACGGATTGAGGTAGCTGAATGAATACGGGTAAGGGTGTCCTCCCAACCGCTGCGGTCTTTGCGTCATACTCGGCCGTGTCTGGGAGTGGACCGATGCGACGAACGGCGGCCGGGGGTTCCGCGTCGCAAGAGATCCGCGCTGACCCGCGCGCTGTTGACCGGAAGTTCAACCTGGAACCGAGACGACCGCTGAATAGAGGGCGCGGAAAAGTGAACATTGAGCGGGTCCTGAATCGGGCGGTGGCAACCGCCCGGGGCCGGCATCCTTATTGTCTCAGTGCCTTGATCCTGCGCAGAGCATTCTTCACGACGTCCGCCGCGCCGTAGTCGATCCCCGAATCGCGATACGGTGCACGGCGGGTGAGCCGGGAGACGATAATGCGTATGAGCTGGCGCGACAGTGGTTTTCTTGTGACACTGACGGATCGCCAGGCTGCCGGACGCCGAACATGCTTTTGGTGCATGGCACAGCGTTGGCACATTCGCAAGGGCGTGGGGCTTCGCCAATCGATGCCGGCGTCCCGCACGGCATGACGGGTGACACCACTTCGTCGACGCCTGATCCATTGAGCAAAGCCATCTTACCGTCCCCTACCTTGGACCATCGCAGCCCATGATCAAGCTGGCCATCGCCGATCAGTACGCCGGATACGAAAACACTTTGATCGTGGATTTGATCCGCAGTGTCGCGGCGCAACGGGTCACACTCACAACACCGAATCAGTGCGATCTTCTGATCGTCGGCCCCCATCGCCGCTCCGCTTCCCGGATGGACCGGGCCAAGGCCCGGTTGGAGTCGGCTCTGAACTGTCCTTTCCTGACCAAGAGAAAGTTCCGCCCCGTCATTTTGTTCCAAACCTGGGAAAATGTGAGACACGATCACATCGCGGCAGACTACTGCATTTCCTGTGATCTGAACGTAGACTCGAGAAAACACCTCCGTCTCCCGCTATGGATGGCGGAAATCGACTGGAGCCATGAAGGGTTGCCCGTAAAACACAGTCCGCGAGTTGCCGGCCCGTTAAAAATCGAAAGGCTGATGCAACCGCTGGGAAATGCGTTTCTCAGGAAACCAAGGCGGGCGGCACTGATCAGCTCACATCTACTGGAACCCCGCAGAACGCTGCTTTCTGCACTATCGCAGCAAATGCCTGTCGACGGCTATGGTCCGGCGTTTGACAAAACGATTGCCGACCATAATAAAAGCAAGTTCGTGAAGGAGGATATCCTGAAACATTATGCGTATAGTTTGTGCCCTGAAAATTCGCTATATCCCGGTTATTACACCGAGAAAATTCCGGAAGCGTTTACTGCCGATACATTACCCATCTCATGGTGCGACGTGAATGTATGCTGTGACTTCAACCCGGATGCATTCATCAATCTGCTTCCCTTTGCGGCAAGCGGCTATGACTCTGCGCTGGCCCAACTGACGGATGCCGACCACCGACGACATGTTGACGCCCCGTTGCTGCTGGAGCGCCCTTCTCTGGAGGCCGCAAGGGAATTTCTCCGGAACGTTCTGGCCGCAGCCCGCTAGACGAGTACCTTCGCGG
>CAZXXC010000052.1:0-15449 GCA_964644665.1 uncultured Methylococcaceae bacterium | reverse complement strand
CCCGATCGGCATCGGCCTCGGAATCCCGACAGCGATGAGACTGGGTCCGTTTTGATTCTGTGATGCGCTTCACATTATTCAATCCTTGCTGCGGGTCGACGATTGACGGATCTCCGCTCACCGCCCAGCCTTGACAGGGTGCGGACAGAATGCCCGCCCCGAATGTCGCGCCGCTGCAATTGACCGGCCTTTCCGGTACGATGGCCGCGGCGCGACAAGTAGATGCCAACCTGATCACTTCCCGGAGCACGCGATGCATGCCAATCAACCGGTCACTGCTCGATTCCTCGCCCTCGCCCTCGCCACCGCGCTCACGGGGCCTGCGTTGGCGGATCAACAACTAGGCGCACAGATCTACACGAAGAAGAGCTTCGGTTATGGGCGCTTCGTCTTCCAGCTCGATCCGTCCGCGGACGCCGGCATCGTCAACGGTTTTTTCCTGTTGAAGTTCCAGAACGGCTATCCGAATGGCTGGACCGAAATCGATTTCGAAGTAGTGACCGGCAACACCCAGAACTTCCGCAGAACGGCGAAGGGCACGTGCGGCGATTTCGCGAGCGAAGACGGATGTATCCAGGGAAAACTGGGCTCGGGCACCGCGGCCAATTATGTATCCCCCAATATCATCGCAGGACCGTCGAGTGGAGGCCCGGCTGGCGATTCGCAGGTGTTCTACCAAGTGCCGAGCGGATATTTCAACAAAGTCCACACGTATTCGATCGAAAACACGCCGAACAATGTCCGCTGGTCACTGGACGGCTTGGGCGCCGGGAGGGAACGAATCCTCTATCAAGACGGCGCATCACGTCCATCTCCTTACCCCAGCGACTGTACCCAGTACTGCGACGATGTCCATACCTCGCACGGCTTTCAGTATCTGAAAGGGCGGGAAATGAACATTTACCTGAACATTTACAGCGGTCTCGGCGGCGGATGGGGCGGCCCGGTACCGACTCACAACACGCAAATGGTGGTACAAAAGGTCGCGTTCTATCCCCTGACCGGCTGCAATGGCAATGACTGCACCTACGCTGCCGATCCCGCCATGGAGAGTGATTTCAAGAACAACCACTACGTGCTGGATGGCCAGGTGGTAAACGACTGGCAAATCATCTGGACCAACGTCGACAGCACCAATTACCCGGTCTACACGCGAGCCGCGAATTCGTCCGTGATACCCGGAAAAGGCCTGGTGATGAGGTACGTCTATACCCGCTGACCAGTCATAGCACCGGTGCCGCTCCGACCGATCACCCCGCAGGGCGCGCGCAGAAGGCGTGCCAGTATCGAACGGACGGCCTCGGCACCGGAATCAGCGTGACCGTACACTCGGTTTCGAATACCCCCGGACGGAGCGAAAGCGGAGTCGGTTCCGAATCATGCAGCGAGCGCATCGGCAAGCGCGCGCAGTAATGTCGCGCCGTCCCCGCGCCACGCGCTGCCGTGCATGCAGGCGAGGGTGGAAGGATTGGTCGCGGCCAGTCTCTCGATCATCGGGCGGACGAACTTCGTGTGCGAAAAGTAGTCCATCGACCGGCGAAAGGCTTCGCTCGGCCCCAGGATGTCCGACTCGGTGACTGGCGCCAGATCGGCACCACCCTGCGTGAACAGGTCTCCGCAAAACAGCGTCGACGTTTGCTCCTCCAGCAGCAGACCACATTCCCAGGCATGCGGCAGATGCGGCGTATCGAACCAGCACACGCTGTGCCGTCCCAGCGCCAGCACCTCGCCGTCCGTGAGGGCGCGCGGCGGCCGGTCGGCGAGGTCGTCGATGGAGACCATCGCCGCCACCGAACCGCAGACCGGCACCGACTGCGGGGCCGCCGCCAGCCAGTCGTTTAGCGAGCCGCACTCGTCGGCTTCGACATGAGAAAAGGCCAGGTAACGCAACTTTTCGATCGGCAGTACGCTCTGCACCGCTTCGCGCACGAGCGGAAACATCTTGCGCAGCCCGGTGTGAAACAGCAACGGGTCATCATCCGCGATGAGATACTGGTTGAACGAGAACCCTCCGGCACCGGCGATCCGGACCGGCGTGTTGATGCGGTAGATGCCGTCGGCGATCTCATGCACATTGGTGCCCGACTGGCTGTTGGTAATCGTCATCCGAATCTCCTTACGATCGCTCGAGAATTGACGCTCGGTATTTTGCCGACTGTGTAACCGTGAAGGCGTTACGGAGCAACGCGCTATCGTGCCGCTCCCGCCCATGTCGACGGGAACGACGGCTCTCCGGATCAGCCGGCTTCCGCAATGAACACCGGCATGCCGCTCTCGACCCGGTCGCACAGGTCAACGATGTCCGGGCAGCGCATCCGGATGCAGCCGTGCGACTGCGGAATACCGGTTACACCGTGATCCGGGCTGCCGTGGATATAGATATAGCGCCAGGCGGTGTCGACCTCACCATAACGGTTGAAGCCGGGCTCCAAACCGCCCAGCCACAGGATGCGGGCCAGGATCCAATCGCGCCCGGGGTACGCGGCGGCCAGTTCCGGGCTGTAGAACTCGCCGGTCGGGCGACGCGCGACGAACACCGCGGTCGGCGGAAAACCCGCACCGATCTTGGCCCGAATACGGTGCCAGCCGCGCGGCGTGCACTCGCTGCCACGTCTCTCTCCGGCACCGTTCCTCGCGGTGGAGACGGGATAGCGGACCAGAATCCGGCCCTGTTCAATCCAGTCGATCCGCTGCGCCGGCAGACTGACCCGAAGGTAACGCAGCGGTGCGGCGGCGGTGATCATCGGACGAAGACGGCCACCGATTCGACATGCGCCGTGTGCGGGAACATGTCCATCACCCCGGCCGTCGTCAAGCGGTAGCGATGCTGGTGCACCAGCACGCCGGTGTCGCGCGCCAGGGTGGCCGGATTGCACGATATATAGACGATGCGCGGGGCCTGCCAGTGCGGCACATAGCGCAGCACTTCCTGGGCGCCGGCCCGCGAAGGGTCCAGCAGCACGCGGTCGAAGCGCCGATCGATCCACGGCGCACCGTCGTGCCTCTGCAACAGGTCCGCGACATGGAACTCGGCATTGCCGATACCGTTCACGGCGGCGTTGTGCCTTGCTTTGTCGATCAGCGCCTTGTCGCCTTCGAGGCCGATCACGTGCCTTGCCTGCTGCGCAATCGGCAGCGTGAAATTGCCGAGTCCGCAGAACAGGTCCAATACCTCGTGTCCGGCATCGACCTCGAGAAGATCCAGCGCATGCCCGACCATCCTGCGATTGATGTCCTGGTTTACCTGGGTGAAATCGCCGGGCGCGAATCCGAAGCGGAGACCCCGCTCCGGCAAGCTGTAACTCAGGGTCGCCGCAGCCCGTTCCGGATCGATCGGTGTGACCGAATCGGGACCATGTCGCTGCAGTCGAATCGAGAAGCCGAAAGCGGCGCCGAAATCTTTCAGTCGCTCCAGATCCCCGGCGGACGGGTCGGCCAGCAGGCGAAACACCAGCACGGTCGCATCGTCACCGACGGCGACCTCGATCTGCGGCAGGCGTTCGCGAATCGACAGGCCTTCGATCAACCGGGCGATGTCGACGATCCGATCGCCGACCGAAGGGTGCAGCACCGGACAGGACTCGATCTCGGCCAACAGGCTGCTGGATTTTTCCCGAAAGCCGACCAGCACCTTGCCCTTCTTCGCGACATACTTGACTCCCAGGCGCGCCTTTCGTCGATAGCCCCAGGCTTCGCCGGTCAACGGCGGCAGCACCGATTCGGGCTCGGCCTTGCCGATTCGTCGCAACTGCTCCAACAGCAGTGCCTGTTTCAGCGTGATCTGCTGGTCCAGTGCAAGATGCTGCAGCCGGCAGCCGCCGCAGACCGCATACCGCGTACACTGTGGTTCCACCCGCTGGGCCGACGCCGCCAGGATTCGGCTGACCTGTCCCTCGGCGTAATTGCGACGGATCGCCGTGTAGCGGAATTCGACCTGCTCGCCGGGTAGCGCTCCCTCGATGAACACCGCCTTGCCGTCGAGATGGGCGACGCCGCGGCCGTCGTGCGCGACCGAATCGATCACGGCCAGTGCCGGTGAAGCGGCCCGCAACCGCGCCTTGCGCGCTTCGCTGCGCCTCATGCCGGAAACACGCCGGTCGACAGATAGCGGTCGCCGCGGTCACAGATGATCACCACGATGACGGCTCCTTCGAGTTCTTTCGCCAACTCCAGTGCCGCGAACACCGCGCCGCCCGAGGAAACGCCGGCAAAAATCCCTTCCTCTGCAGCCAGCCGCCGCATCGTGTGTTCCGCCTCCTGCTGTCCGACGTCGATGATCCGGTCGATGCGATTGCGGTCAAAAATCTTTGGCAGATACTCCGCGGGCCAGCGCCGAATGCCCGGTATCTTGGCCTGGTCCTTGGGCTGGACGCCGACAATCTCGATCCCCGGGTTCCGTTCCTTCAGATAGCGGGAGGTTCCCATGATCGTGCCGGTGGTGCCCATCGAACTGACGAAGTGGGTGACCGTACCCCGGGTGTCGTGCCAGATTTCCGGGCCGGTGCCCTCGTAGTGGGACAGCGGATTATCCGGATTTGCGAACTGGTCCAGAACCTTCCCTTCCCCCCGCGCCTCCATCGCGCGCGCCAGATCGATCGCGGCCTCCATGCTGCCCTCCGCCGGGACCAGCAGGATCTCCGCGCCGAACGCCCGCATCGTCGCGCGGCGTTCCTCGCTCATGTTGTCCGGCATGATCAGGGTCATCCGATAGCCCCTGATCGCGGCCGCCATGGCCAGCGCGATTCCGGTATTACCGCTGGTCGCCTCGATCAGGCGGTCGCCCGGGCGGATGTCGCCGCGCTCTTCCGCGCGCCGGATCATGCTGAGCGCTGGCCGGTCCTTGACCGACCCTGCCGGATTATTGCCTTCGAGTTTGGCCAGAAACGTGTTCGGGGAATCGGCCGGCAACCGCTGCAGGCGAACCAGTGGCGTATTGCCGACAAAGGATTCGATGGTCGGAAAATTCATGCGGGGTGCGGCGAAAAGATCGAGCGCTGGCGGAGGGGGTAGGCTAAAATTTTGAGTTTTCCGAGTTTACCATTCCGCCCACGCTGCATGAAAAAAGTCGAGCTGCTATGTCCCGCCGGAACGCTGAAGAACATGCGCTACGCGTTCGCCTACGGCGCCGATGCAGTCTATGCCGGCCAGCCGCGATACAGCCTGCGCGTCCGGAACAACGATTTTCTGGCGGAGAACCTCGGGACCGGAATCGCCGAGGCGCGCCGGCTGGGCAAGAAATTCTACCTGGCCGCGAACGTGCTGCCGCACAATCGCAAGGTGAAGACCTTCATCCGGGACATCGCGCCGATCGTCGGCTTCGGTCCGGATGCCCTGATCATGGCCGATCCCGGCCTGATCCTGATGGCACGCGAAGCCTGGCCGGAGGTTGCGATCCATCTATCGGTGCAGGCCAACACGATGAACTTCGCGGCGGTGCGCTTCTGGCAGTCGATCGGCATCCGGCGAATCATTCTATCGCGGGAACTGTCGCTGGACGAGATCGCCGAGATCCGGCAGAACTGCCCGGACATGGAACTCGAAGTGTTCGTGCACGGCTCACTGTGCATCGCCTATTCCGGGCGATGCCTGCTGTCCGGTTACTTCAATCACCGCGATCCGAACCAGGGCACCTGCACCAATGCGTGCCGCTGGAAATACAAGGTCGAGTCCGCCGACGAAAACGCCGAGGGCGATCTCGTTCCACCTGGGGCGCTGACCCTGAATCTCGGCGAACTCAACCGGCACGCCGGGCAGGCAGCCGCCGAACCGCGCCATCCGCTGGCGGACCGAGTGTATTTCCTCGAAGAGGAAACCCGCCCCGGCGAGTTGATGCCGGTGTTCGAGGACGAGCACGGCACCTATGTCATGAATTCGAAGGACCTGCGCGCGGTCGAGCATGTGCAGAAACTGGCCGCGATCGGCGTCGACAGCCTGAAGATCGAGGGCCGGACCAAGTCCTACTACTACGTCGCCCGCACCGCCCAAGTCTACCGCCAGGCGATCGACGACGCGGCCGCCGGCCGCGAGTTCGACCCGAAGCTGTGGGGCGTACTCGAGAATCTGGCCCAGCGCGGGTACACCGACGGCTTCTTCGAACGGCGCCGAAACCAGGATTACCAGAACTACCGGCGCGGCCATTCCGAGAGCCACCGGCAGCAGTTCGTCGGTGAGATCACGGCAGCCGACCCGCACCAGGGTTTCGCTTCGGTGCTGGTCAAGAACCGGTTCGGCGTCGGCGACCAACTCGAACTGATTTCTCCCGAAGGCAACCGCGACTTCGTGCTCGATCACATGGAAGATGCCGACGGCAACCCGCTGGCCATCGCGCCCGGCGGCGGCTGGCAGGTGCGGATTCCGATTCCGCCCGGCCGCTGGCACCATGGGCTGATTGCCCGCTACCTGTGAACAGCCCGATGAAGAAAGACAGTCCGAAAAGTTTCAAAACCGCCGACCTCTGCGATCGCTACGCGGCCACGCATCGGCTGCAGATTTCGGAACCGATGTTCAAGTCGTTCGGCCGCAACCCTTCATTCTCCGGCCGCATCGCGACGCTGAAGGTATTCGAGGACAATGTCTTGATCCGCCAGATGCTCAACGAACCAGCCGACGGACGTGTGTTGGTCATCGACGGCGGCGGCTCGCACCGATGCGCATTGTTCGGCGGGAACATCTCGCGGCTCGCCTGCGAACGCGGCTGGGCCGGCATCATCGTTTACGGCTGCGTCCGCGATTCCGTGGAACTGAGCGAACTGCCGATCGGCATCCGCGCGCTGCACACGCACCCGATGACCAGCCACAAGCGCGGCACCGGCGAACGGGACCCGCTGGTTACCTTCGGCGGCGTCCATTTCCGCGGCAACCACTATGTGTACGTCGATGAAGATGGCATCGTCGTGGCCGAAGCCGAGTTGCTCTGAGTGGGCCACCGGCTGACCCGCATCTACACCCGCACCGGGGACGACGGCACCACCGGTCTCGGCGACGGCACCCGGGTACCGAAGGATGATCTCCGGATCGAGGTATACGGCACCGTCGATGAGCTGAACAGCCAGATCGGTGCGCTGCTGGCCGCGGACTTTACCGACGAGCCGATCAAGGCCTGCCTGGCCGAAATTCAGCAAACGCTGTTCGACCTCGGATCGGAACTCTGCATCCCGGGCTACATCGTCATCGGGCAGAGCGCCGTCGATTGGCTGGAGACCTGGCTCGACCATTGCAACGAAGAACTGCCTCCACTGAAGGATTTCATCCTGCCGGGCGGCAGCCAGGCGGCCGCCGCCTGCCATCTGGCGCGCACGGTATGCCGACGCGCTGAACGCCTGATGGTGGCGCTGGCACGCAGCGATCGGGTCAACCCCCCGTCCCTGGCTTACATCAACCGACTTTCCGACTTGTTGTTCGTGATCGCCCGCCGACTCGCCCGGCAATCCGGCACCGAGGTCCTGTGGATCAAGCAGCGCGTGAAACCGCTGCCGCGTTGATTCACCCTGTGCAACGTGTGACAATATCCGACCAATCCGGTCAGAAATCAAGCGAGTGATCCGATGGAAATTGTTCTTGCGAATCCGCGTGGGTTCTGCGCTGGCGTGGACCGCGCGATCGAGATCGTCGAGCGGGCGATCGAGGTCTTCGGCGCACCGATTTATGTCCGCCACGAAGTCGTCCACAACCGGCACGTCGTGGACGGTCTGCGTGAACGCGGTGCCGTGTTCGTGGAGGAACTGTCCGAGGTGCCGGAAGCATCGACAGTCATTTTCAGCGCCCACGGCGTATCCAAACAAATCCAGGAAGAAGCCAAGGAGCGCAAGCTCCAGGTGTTCGACGCAACCTGCCCGCTGGTCACGAAGGTCCACATCGAAGTGCATCATCATGCGGCCGAGCAGCGCGAGATCATCTTCATCGGCCACGCCGGCCATCCCGAAGTGGAAGGCACGATGGGCCAGTACTCCAATCCAGACGGCGGGATTTATCTGGTCGAATCGCCCGCCGACGTCGACCGACTGGTCGTGAAAGACCCGTCGAACCTTGCCTACGTGACCCAGACCACACTGTCGATCGACGACACCCAGGCGGTGGTCGATGCGCTGAAGCGACGCTTCCCGGAAATCGTCGGACCGAAGAAGGATGACATCTGTTACGCCACGCAAAACCGGCAGGACGCGGTCAAGAAGCTGGCCGCACAATGCGACGTGATCCTGGTCGTCGGATCACCGAACAGCTCCAATTCGAACCGGCTTCGGGAAATCGCCGAGAAGCTCGGCAAGCGGGCCTTTCTGATCGACGATGCCGGAGCGCTCGAGGAAAGCTGGATTTCCGGAGCGCAGCGCGTGGGCGTGACCGCCGGCGCCTCCGCCCCGGAGATTCTGGTGCAGGATGTGGTCGCGAAGCTGAAGACCTGGGGCGGACAGACCATCACCGAGAAGACCGGCATCGAAGAGCGCGTCGTTTTCTCGTTGCCAAAAGACCTGCGCCGATCGGCCTGACCCCCCGCAGCCCGGCGGAAGCATTCCGGGAACTCTGCGATTCCTATTGGAAAGGTGAACCGTAATGGCGATGACCGCAATGCAACTCGTGGCGGAAGCCAAGCAGAAGATCAGGGAAGTGGATCAGACCGCAGGTTGCGGCCTGCTGGAAAGCGCACTGATCCTCGACGTCAGGGAACCCGCTGAATACGCGGCCGGCTGTCTCCCCGGTGCGATCAACATCCCGCGCGGGGTGCTCGAATTCAAGATCGATTCGCATCCGATGTTTCAGGGGCGCAAGGACGCTCGGATTCTGGTCTACTGCCAGTCGGGCGGCCGCTCCGCGCTGGCATCGGAAACACTGCAGTTGCTCGGTTACACCCAGCCGTGCAGCCTCGCCGGGGGATTCAAGGCGTGGAGTGAGGCCGGTCTGCCGGTCGAAAAGCCGACTGCCGCGGGCTGAACTCCGACGTGCCCTCCCGCGCTCGCGAGCAGCAAGGTGCAGAGCGCCCGGACGGTGTCCGTCTCGACAAATGGCTATGGGCTGCACGCTTCTTCAAAACCCGGCAACTCGCCCATGAGGCGATCGCCGGCGGCAAGGTCCATCTGAACGGTCAGCGCGTGAAACCCGGCAAGGAAATCGGCGTCGGTGCGCGTCTGGAGATCAGCAAGGACCAGTTCGCCTGGGAGATCCTGGTCACCGCGCTGAGTACCCGCCGCGGACCAGCAAAGCATGCGGCGCTGCTGTATCAGGAAACCCCGGAGAGTCTGAGCCGGCGCCAGACCGAACTGGAGCGCCGGCGCGAACAACGGGAACTGCAGTTGTCCCCGGACGGCCGGCCGACGAAGAGGGATCGCCGCCTGATTCATCGCTTCAAGAACTCGTTCGAATAAGCGCGCTCCGGACCGACATGGCCGCCGCCGAGTTTCAGTCCGACCAACAGGCGTTCTATACCGTTTCGCGTCTCAACCGCGAGACTCGCGCGCTGTTGAATGGACATTTCGGAACGATCTGGGTCCAGGGCGAAGTCTCCAACCTGGCGATCCCTTCCTCGGGCCACTGCTATTTCAGCCTTCGCGATGCCGAGGCCCAGGTGCGTTGCGCGATGTTCCGCGGCCAGGCGAGAACGCTGTCAAACCTACCGCAGAACGGCGACCAGGTTCTGGTACGCGCCCAGGTGAGCCTGTATGAACCGCGCGGCGACTACCAACTGATCGTCGACTACCTGGAGCCGGTCGGTGACGGCGTGCTGCGCCGCGCCTTTGAGGTACTGAAGCAGCGGCTTGCGGCCGAAGGTCTGTTCGATATCACGGCCAAGCGGCCGCTGCCGGCGCTGCCGCGATGCATCGGCGTGATCACCTCGCCAACCGGCGCCGCGATTCACGATGTCCTGACCGTGCTCAGGCGGCGTTTCCCGGCGATTCCGGTCATCGTCTTCCCGTGCAAGGTGCAAGGCGCCGAAGCGAAAGCCGAGATCGTCGAGGCCATTCAGACGGCCAACCGCTCAGGGCTTTGTGATGTGCTGCTGCTGGTCCGGGGGGGCGGATCACTGGAGGATCTCTGGCCGTTCAACGAGGAGTCGGTCGCCCGGGCGATTCATCGATGTACCACGCCGGTCGTCAGCGGGGTCGGCCATGAAGTCGATTTCACGATTGCAGACCTGGTCGCCGACTGGCGCGCGGCCACACCTTCGGCCGCCGCGGAAGCGGTCAGCCCCGATTACCGGGAACTTCTGTCGAAAATCCGGCTACGGGAGAAGGACATCAGGCAACGGATCGCGGATCTGCTGCAACGGCACGATCAGCGCCTCCGGTTCATCGCGAAGCGGCTGGAACAGACGCATCCCCGCAAGCGGTTGCAGACCCAGCAGCAGCACCTCGACGAACTGGAACTGCGGCTGCGGCGAGGACTTTCGGCCCGGTTCGGCAAATGTCGGGACCGCCTCGAGGCGCAGACGCACCGACTGTTGAGGCACCACCCGGAGCCGCGGCTGACGCTGTACGAGACGCGCCGGAATGCGCTGCAACGACGGCTACATCGCGATCTGGCCCGCCAGTTCGACGGCTGTCGCGGCGCGTTGAGTGCGCTGGAAGAGCGATTGAACGCCGTCAGCCCGCTCGCCACCTTGCGACGCGGCTACGCGGCCGTGATCCGGCAACAGGACGGCCGGCTGGTGCGCTCGGCAGCGGAAATCGCGCCGGGAGACACCACGATCACGCGCCTGGGTCGGGGCTCGCTGACCAGCGTCGTCGAAGCGGTCGACGCCGAAGCGGGGCCTCGCTAGGCCCGAGTGGCCCGGATTGAAACGAAACCCGAAAGACGCAGCAATCCGCCAGCGAACTCACTGCACCAGCGCCAATAGCACGCCGGCAGCCACCGCAGAACCGATGACTCCGGCCACGTTCGGCCCCATCGCGTGCATCAGCAGAAAGTTGTGCGGGTTACTCTCCTGGCCGACCTTGTTCGCCACCCGCGCGGACATCGGTACGGCCGAGACACCGGCGGCTCCGATCAGTGGATTGATCTTGTTGGCACTGAACCTGTTCATCAGCTTTCCCATCAGCACACCGGCCCCGGTGCCGAAGCTGAACGCGATCACCCCGAGCACCAGGATTCCCAGCGTCTCCGGCCGCAGGAATTGCGAAGCGCTCAACTTCGATCCGACGGAAAGCCCGAGGAAGATCGTGACGATATTGATCAATTCATTCTGCGAGGTCTTGCTGAGGCGCTCCACCACCCCGGACTCGCGCATCAGGTTACCGAGACAGAACATGCCGATCAGCGGCACAGCCGAAGGCAACAGCATGGCGCTCAGGATCAGCAGCATCAACGGGAAAACGACCTTTTCGCGCCGGCTGACCACGCGCAACTGAGCCATTTCGATCAGCCGTTCCTCCGGCGTCGTCAGCGCCCGCATGATCGGCGGCTGAATCAACGGAACCAGCGCCATGTAGGAGTAGGCGGCCACGGCGATCGCGCCCAACAGCTCCGGCGCCAGTTTGGAAGCGACGTAGATCGCCGTCGGGCCATCGGCGCCGCCGATGATGGCAATCGCGGCCGCATCCTTGAACGTGAAGTGCAATCCCGGAACCAGATTCAACGCGAGCGCGCCCAGCAGCGTGCCGAAAATACCGAACTGCGCGGCCGCACCCAGCAACAGCGTCTTGGGGTTCGCCAACATCGGCCCGAAGTCCGTCATCGCGCCGACGCCCATGAAGATCAGCAGCGGAAAGACGCCTGACTTGATGCCGAAATAGAGGTACGACAGCAGCCCGCCCTCTTCGGCGATCCCTGCCACCGGAACGTTGCTGAGCACCGCGCCGAAGCCGATCGGCAGCAGCAGAAGAGGCTCGAATCCCTTGCGCACCGCGAGGTAGATCAACAGGAAGCCGACGCTCATCATGACGCCCTGGCCCCACTGGAAATTGGACAGGCCGGTACTCAGCCAGAGTTCGCTCAAACCGCCCATCGACTTATTTCGCCCTCATCCCAACATCACCAGCACATCGTGGGCGGCGACGCTGTCGCCCGGTTTCACCCGAATATCGGTCACCGTCCCGCCGGAACGCGCCCGTATCTCGGTCTCCATCTTCATCGCTTCCATCACGACCACCACTTCCCCGGACGCCACGGTCTGGCCCTCTTTGACCGCGATCCGCAGGATATGACCGGCCATCGGTGCACTCACCGACTCGCCGCCACTGGACAGCGCCTGGACCGGCATCGCCGGCGCGGCGGACTGCACCGAAGTCACCTGGCCGCCGGGAGCCACTTCCACCACGTAAGACTTGCCATCCACGCGGACCGTGTAGGTACGGACAGCGCCTGTGACGGCCGAAGGCACGGGAGCCTCGGGTGGTCCATCGGCCTGCTTGCTGTCCGGTGCCGGCTCGAACGCCGTCGGGTCACCCCGATGTTGCAGGAAACGCCAGCCGACCTGTGGAAACATCGCGTACGTCAGCACATCGTCGATCATCGGATCGGCCAGCTCGACACCGAGCGGCTCGGCCAGCTTCCGCAGTTCGGCCGTCAATCGCTGCAATTCCGGCTCCAACAGATCGGCCGGCCGGCAACTCATCGGCTCGGCCCCTTGCAGCACGCGCGACTGCAGCGCCTTGTCCACCGGCGCCGGGGTCGCGCCGTATTCACCGCGCAGAATTCCGGCCGTCTCCTTGGCGATCGTCTTGTAGCGCTCGCCCGACAGTACATTGATCACGGCCTGCGTCCCGACGATCTGAGATGTCGGCGTCACCAGCGGTATGTGGCCGAGATCCGCCCGGACGCGAGGAATCTCCTGCAACACTTCGTCGATCCGCGACAGTGCGCCTTGCTCCTTCAACTGGCTTTCCATGTTGGTCAGCATGCCGCCCGGTACCTGTGCGACCAGGATGCGACTGTCGACTCCCTTGAGGCTGCCCTCGAACTTCGCGTACTTCTTGCGCACGTCCCGGAAGTACAGCGCGATCTCCTCCAGCAGCTTCATGTCCAGACCGGTATCGCGATCACGCCCGGCGTAGGTCGCAACGATCGTCTCGGTCGGACTGTGCCCGTAGGTCATGCTCATCGACGAGATGGCGGTGTCCACATTGTCGACACCGGCTTCGACGGCTTTCACAATGGCGGCGACGCTGAGACCGGTGGTCGCATGGCACTGCATGTGGACCGGAACGGTCAACTCCTGCTTCATGCGCCCGACCAACTCCTCGGCCACATAGGGCTTCAGCAGACCGGCCATGTCCTTGATGCAGATCGAGTGCGCCCCCATGTCCTCCAGCCGCTTCGACAGATCGACCCAGGTCGTCACCGTGTGCACCGGGCTCACCGTGTAGGAGATGGCGGCCTGAGCGTGCTTGCCGAGGTTGACCGTCGTCTCGATCGCCTTTCGGAAGTTACGCTGGTCATTCAGCGCGTCGAAGATTCGAAATACGTCGACGCCGTTCTCCGCCGCTCGCTCGACGAATTTCTGCACCAGATCGTCCGCGTAGTGCCGGTAGCCGAGCAGGTTCTGCCCCCGCAGCAGCATCTGCATGCGCGTTCGGGGAAGCGCCTTTTTCAACTGCCGCAACCGCTCCCACGGATCCTCCCCCAGATACCGGATACAGGCATCGAAGGTCGCTCCTCCCCAGCCCTCGATCGACCAGAATCCCACCCGATCGAGCTTGTCGCAGATGGGCAGCATGTCTTCCAACCGCAACCGCGTCGCCAGCAGCGATTGATGTGCATCCCGAAGCACGACTTCGGTGATACCTAATGGATTGGCCATCAGGGACTCCTTTAGTTATTGAGACTCGGTCTGTTGATACTGATGTATCGCCGCTGTGATCGCCACGACGAGCTGCTGCTCATCGGAGGCGGGCACAGCTAGGGCCTGCAACGGAGGAGTCGAAGACGGATGCTCCAGGCGCTGCAGAATCGCCTTTGACAGCCATATCACGGCGACCAGCAGCAATAGAAAGAAGAACACGATACCCATGCCGATCAGCATGAGCTTCAGGCCGGAACCAAGCAATTCGGCAATCGATAAATCCATACGCCGGACGGAATTTCTCGGACGGAAATCGCTGGAATGATAAGGCTCTCGGACCGGAAAGTCGAACGGGCCTCCAGGTGCCGCCCGAGTCGATCCGCTCCGGCCCGGTCACCCGAACTTACCGACTGGACCCACGAGTACCTGGCTGATCCATGAAACGGTGCCACGGCGCAGCCAGGAGCCGCGTGAGCCAAGGCGAGGCGTGTTGCGACCTTGACGGCGACCGGAAATGCCAGAAGGGTATTGACGGATCCGATCAATAACTCGCGATCGGCCGCACCGACAGACCATTGAGCGCGCTCCACGCCCCGGACTTCGACTCGGAGCCACCGCCGACTAGAGTTCCCGGCGATAATGATGTCTAATTTTCGGCCCCGGACAACATTACAACCATTCCCAAGGAGAGACTTTTCATGGTGCTCACCCTGAAAGTTCTGGTCGTCGTCTCATTGCTGATCTTCATCGTCGGTATGATCAAGCCGAAATGGATTCTGTTCTTCATGAAGAACCCCGATCGGCTGACCGTCACGATGTTGGCGATGCTGCTGTTCATGGCGTCCTGGACTGGCATCGCGAAGCTTACGTTGAAACCCAGGGACCGCGCCGGCGAACAACGCACGACGGAACCAGTCGATCGCGACGAAGCCAACCGCTTTCCGCTGACCCGCTGACCCCGCAATCGACGTTCGATCGCTGCGCGTGCCGCAGGGCTCCGTCGCAACCGACGAGTCGGCGCGGGCTTGCGTTGCGTCCCAGTCGTCGCTCGCCGCCGAAGGACGCGTTACAACCCGATCCACCCCGGCGACCCACAACGCGCCGCTGACATCGACCGGCTAAATCGTTAGAATAGCGGGACGGAGAGATGGCCGAGTGGTTGAAGGCGCACGCCTGGAAAGTGTGTATACGCTAACACCGTATCGAGGGTTCGAATCCCTCTCTCTCCGCCATTTCGGCCGCCTGCGCATCGCAAGCAGCGGCGATTTGCACGCCAACGGCGCGCTACGAAGCCGCCTCCTTTCGCAACACCGGACTCTCGGCAGCGCCCGAGCAGCAACTCCGGGAAAGCACCGCTAGTTCTTCAAAGGCAGCGCCTCCCCGTACCGATGCCTCCGGAAGTCAGGCGGGTGACCGTTCGGCTTTGCGCTGCCATGTGTCGAACCCCTCGGCGCACCGGACGCGACTCACACCGACGATCTCAGCCACATCAGGGGCGGCCCACAAGCCGGACACAATTGTCCCGTGCGCGATCCGTAGCCGGCTCGAGTCGACCCGCTCCGCGAGTGCGATGTGATTCGCGGCAACACCGAATCCCCGACACCGCGGGATCGCGTAAACCCGATATGAGCAGCAGAGGTTGATCACGGCCGGCCGCGCGAGTACCCGACCCGGAAACCAGCAGGCAAAAGAAAGCCCCTTGGGGCGAACCCGAAGGGGCTAGTTTCGAGAGTGCCCCGAC
>CAZXXC010000051.1:0-28750 GCA_964644665.1 uncultured Methylococcaceae bacterium | reverse complement strand
GAGAAGCAAAATGGGGATCATATTACTATCTGTCTATAATGCAATTAAACACTAGATCGATTTGTTCACAGCCTCTGAGGCATCGCGCATCCCATTTGAACAGGCCCCTAATGCCCACCTGGCATTTGCGGTGGCCACGCCGCGGCATCCCTCCCGGAAGAACCGGGCGTATCGATGGGCCGGGCGAATCACGCGAACCCGGCGACGGCGCGTCAGTCCCCGGTTTCCACCGGTTCTTCCGCCGGCTGATCCGGTGCCGCCTTCGCACCGCCATCTTCGGTGGCGACTTCCGGATTGACTTTCAGGAGTTCCACGTCGAATACCAGTGTCGCTTTCGGCGGAACGATGTTGCCGGCTCCGGCGTCGCCGTAGGCCAGGTCGGACGGAATGAAGAACAGATAGTGCGCGCCTTCCTTCATCATCTGCAACCCCTCGGTCCATCCGACGATCACCTGGTTTAGCGGAAAGCTGATCTCCTCACCGTCGTCGAACGGCTCGCCGGAGGGAAAAGTTCCCTTGTAGGTGACCATCACCGTGTCATCGGCGGTCGGCGACCGTCCGGTCCCCTCTCGCAGAACCTGATACTGGAGACCGCTCGGGGTGGTCATCACGCCGGGTTTCTGCGCGTTCTCCGCCAGGAACTTCTCACCTTCCAGCCGATTCTGCTCGGCCAGCCGCGCCTGCTCGCTGTCGCCGCCCGGCTGGCAGGCGGTCAACAACAGCGACGCCGCCGCGGCGAAGAGGATACGGGAGATATGACGGGTTCGGTCAATCATGGATGCCATTTCAGTGGATTGTGGGTGAATACAAGAACCGGCGGCATCCCGGCGCCCGCGGCGAACCACCTGAACGCTGAGGCCGTACGGCAGGCCTAGCCGGGCAGCCACCCGGCGGCGTGGCGGAGCAACCACAGCAGCGCCTCGAGCGCCAGGATTCCGAGCAAGGCTCCGACGAGCCAATGGTATGAGCGTCTTACCGGCCCCTGATCGGCCATCGATTAGCCTGCGGTCCCGCCGACCGGCGGGCAAGTCATTCGGTTTCGTGCATTGTCTGCGTCGCGGTAAGCCGAGCCCGCAGAGCGCACGGGTGCGGTCGTAGCCGGCCGCTGCGAGACCTGGTGGGCTTGCCCCCCGCCCGACGCGGGCCGGCCCGCAATGCGCGCCGAAGTTCGGCGCAAGTATCGCACAAATCTGCGTCGGCGGGACGGCGCGGCCCGCCGCCCGTGTGTCGAGAGGTCGGAAACGCCACAGTTGGTGGCCGTTTGGCGACGCTCGCGTGGTACCATAAATGGGTCACTCCTGAAACGGCCGCCATCGTGAAAGCAGTCCATCTCTCCGCCCGACTCTTTTTTTATGCCGCGCTGGCGGCGTTCGGAATGCTGTCCGCCCGGGCTGCGGAACAGCCGCCGGCGATTCCGGCAGCACCTGAGCTTGCGGCGAAGGCGTATATCCTGATCGATGCCAATAGCGGGCGGGTGCTCGCCGAGCGCAACGCCGACGATCGCCTAGAACCCGCCAGCCTGACCAAGATCATGACCGCCTACGTGGTGTTTCACGAAATGGCCAAGGGCAAAGTCAGGCTCGACGAGATGGTGACCGTCAGCGAAAAGGCATGGAGAACCGAAGGTTCCCGGATGTTCGCGCAGGTCGGCGCGCAGATCTCCGTCGAGAATCTGTTGAAAGGCATGATCGTGCAGTCGGGCAACGATGCCAGTGTCGCACTGGCCGAGCACATCGCCGGCGATGAATCGGTATTCGCTCAGATGATGAATCAGAATGCCGAGCGACTCGGCCTGACCAACACCCATTTCAAGAACAGCATGGGACTCCCCGATCCCGAACATTACGCGACGGCACGCGACCTCGCGAGACTGAGTCAGGCATTGATCCGGGAGTTTCCGGAACATTACCAATGGCACGCCATCAAGGAATTCGAATTCAACGGCATCAAACAAGTCAACCGCAACCGGCTGCTGTGGAGCGACCCGACGGTCGATGGGGTGAAGACCGGGCATACCAAGACCGCCGGCTACTGCCTGGTGACCTCGGCGCTGCGCGACGGCATGCGTCTGTTGGCCGTGGTGATGGGCACCGCCAGTGACAAGGCACGGTCCCAGGCCAATCAGGCACTGCTGAACTACGGTTTTCGTTTCTACGAGACGAAGCTGATGTTCAAGGCCGGCGAACCGGTCACTCAGTCGCGGATCTACAAGGGCGAGGTCAAGCAGCTGCCGATCGGTTTTCTCGACGATTTCTACGCGACCTATCCGCGCGGGCAGTATTCCAACCTGAAAGCCACGATGGAAACCGGCGACCTGTTCGTCGCGCCGGTGCAGCAGGGCGACAAGGCCGGCTCGGTCAAGGTGTCGTACAACAATGAAGTGATCGCCCAGCGTGACATGGTCGCGCTGCAAACGGTGGACGAGGGCGGCATCTTTCGCCGAATGTTCGATCAGATTCTGCTGTGGTTGAAATAGCATGGCGCAGGGAAACATGGAACCGGACCGGTCGCTCGTTTATTTGAACGGTGATTTTTTGCCGCTGCGCGAGGCGAAGGTTTCGGTGATGGACCGCGGGTTTCTTTTCGGCGACGGCGTCTACGAGGTGATTCCGGTGTACGGCGGGCGACCGCTGCGGCTGGAGGAACACATGGTGCGGCTGGAGAACAGCCTGCACGGCATCCGGATGACGCCTCCGCTGTCCACCGCGGAATGGTCGGCGATCTTTACGCGGTTGATCCGCGGCAGTCACGATCAGTCGATCTATCTGCAGGTGACGCGCGGGGTGGCGCCGAAGCGTGATCATGCGATACCCGAGCAGATCGCTCCCACTGTATTCGCGATGTGCACGCCAATCGCGCCGCTGCCGACCGAGGGCATCAGAGTCGTCACGGTGGATGATATCCGCTGGCAATGGTGCCACATCAAGGCCATCACCTTGTTGTCGAACGTGCTGTTGCGCCAGCAGGCCGTCGACCGCGGTTGCGTCGAAGCGATCCTGATCCGCGACGGTCATGCGGTGGAGGGCGCCGCCAGCAATCTGTTCGCGCTGGTCGACGGCGTACTGGTCACGCCACCCAAGAGCCACGAACTGCTTCCTGGCATCACCCGCGACCTGGTGCTGGAACTCGCCGTGCAGCATGGCATCCGGGCACAGGAGAGGAAGATCACGCTGCGGGAACTTCAGTCCGCCACGGAAGTCTGGATGACCAGTTCCACCCGCGAAATCATGCCGGTGATCGAGCTGGACGGGATCAAGGTCGGAGCCGGAGCGCCCGGACCGTTGTGGCAGCGGATGCAGCGGCTTTACCAGGACTACAAGGAAATCCTCAGGCGCCCGGCATGACGGAGCGAGGTCCGGCCGCGCCGCTGCAATTTCCGTGTGATTTTCCGCTGAAGGTATTCGGCCGGCCCGGCGCCGAGTTCGAACTGGCCGTGCTGACCATCGTGCGCCGGCACGGCGTGGAACTGGCGGAAGGAGCGATATGCGCACGGTCGAGTCGGCACGGAAATTATCTGGCACTGACCGTCACTTTCCAGGCCAGTAGTCGGGATCAACTGGATGCGATCTATCAAGACCTGAGCCACTGCCCCGAGGTCGTCATGGCACTTTAGGCCGAACCCGGCGATCGGGGCACGCTTCATCGTTTGTTCGAAACCTTAACAGAACGTTTCCTGCGAGTGACCCCTTCCGCCATGTCAGAAGCCGAAAACAGCAGCAGCGATGACGTTCTGAAGCTCCACCTCGACGAGGTGATCGAGCTGCTCAGAAAGCAGGAGTTGGAAGAAGCCGTCCTGCAGCATCAGCCGATGCCTCACCATGATCTGGTGGAGACGCTGCTCCACAAGCAGCATCAGGCCGCGTTGAAGCAGAAGCTCGATCAGCTTCACACTGCGGACATCGCCTACATCCTTGAAGCCCTGCCGCTGGCGCAGAGACTGACCGTCTGGAACCTGGTCAAGTCGGAGCTGGACGGTCAGATTCTGCTCGACGTTTCGGATGCGGTGCGCGAGACACTGATCTCGGACATGGATACCGCGGAACTGCTGACCGCGACCGAAGCGCTGGAAACCGATGAGATCGCCGATCTGGCACCGGATCTGCCGGAAGAGGTGATGCTGGAACTGCTGAAGCATCTCAACGAGGAAAACCGCGCCCGATTGGTCTCGGTGCTGGCCCATGAGGAAGATACCGTCGCCGCACTGATGGACTTTGGTATGGTGACGATCCGCGAGGATGTGACCCTGAGTGTCGTGCTGCGCTACCTGCGGCGGCGCGGCGATCTTCCGGACCATACCGACAAGCTGTTCGTGGTCGACGAACAGAATGTGCTGAAAGGCGTGCTGTCGCTGAAGCGTCTGCTGGTCAACAGCCTGGATGCGACGGTCGCGGACGTGATGTCCCGCGACGTCGTGTACTTCCACCTGGACGACGAGGCGGCCGAAGCGGCGCGGGCGTTCGAGCGCTATGACCTGCTGTCCGCCCCGGTGGTGGACGCCAAGCGGAGGCTCCAAGGCCGGCTCCGGGTGGAGTCGATCGTGGACTATATTCGTGAGCGGTCCGACGAGGAACGTCTGGCCCAGGCCGGCCTGAAGGAAGAGGAGGACCTGTTCTCCGGCATCTGGAAAAGCGCCCAGAACCGCTGGATGTGGCTGGCGATCAACCTGATTACCGCGTTCGCCAGCACTCGCGTGATCGGTTTGTTCGAGGAGACCATCGTGAAAATCGTCGCACTGGCCTCGTTGATGCCGATCGTCGCGGCCATCGGCGGGAATACCGGCAACCAGACCAGCATACTGATCGTGCGGTCACTCGCGCTGGGTCTGATCACGAAGTCCAACGTCCGGCGACTGATCACCAAGGAACTGGCGATCGGGCTGTTGAATGGTGTGGTATGGGGCTCGGTGATCGGCGGCGTGGCCTACCTGCTCTACAAGGACATTCCGTTGAGCCTGGTGATGGCCGGTGCGACGCTGCTGAATCTGCTGGTGGCGGCGATCATGGGCATTTCGATTCCGCTGGTCCGTCACGCGCTCGACAGGGATCCCGCGGTCGGCACCAGCGTGTTGCTGACTGCGGTCACCGACGGCGCCGGGTTCTTCATCTTTCTGGGCCTGGCCACGGTCTTCTTGTTGTGACACGATGGACGTGCGAATCCGGACACTCGGCATCGAGGATTACGATCGAACCTGGCGAGACATGCGCGACTTCACCGCGCAGCGCGGCCCGGAGACGCCGGACGAGTTCTGGGTGTTGGAACACCCGCCGGTCTATACGCTGGGCCTGAACGGGGACCGCAGCCATCTGCTGGGTACGCTCGGCGCACCGTTGATTGCGTCTGATCGCGGCGGGCACGTGACTTATCACGCCCCCGGGCAATTGATCGTCTACACGCTGATCGACCTCAGCCGCAAGCGCCTCGGCGTACGCGCGTTGGTCACGGGCCTGGAACAGGCGGTGATCCATCTGCTGCGACAGTACGGCCTGCGTGGCGAAGCGAGACGCGATGCACCGGGCGTGTACGTCGGAGGACGCAAGATTGCATCGCTCGGCTTGCGAGTGCGTCACGGCTGCAGCTACCATGGACTCGGCTTGAACGTGGACCTCGAACTCCCGCCTTTCCGCTGCATCAATCCGTGCGGTCAGCGCGGATTGGAGATCACCAGCCTGGCCGATCTCGGAGTCTGCGTAAGGTGCCGGGAGACGGCCGCACCCTTGCTGATGCAATTGATCCAACATTTCGATTACGCCACTGTCATCTGATGAGCGATCCTACGCTGCTGCAGGCCCCTTCCCGTCGGAGTCCGGAAACCCACAAGCGCGGCGGCGAGAAATTGGCGCGCATTCCGATCAAAGTGATACCCACCGACGACCCGCTGCGCAAGCCGTCGTGGATCCGGATCAAAGTCGGCGCCGACGAACGCACCCTGCAAGTCAAACAGTTGTTGCGGGACGGCGGTCTGCACACCGTCTGCGAGGAGGCCGCCTGCCCGAATCTGAATGAATGCTTCGGTCACGGTACCGCCACCTTCATGATCCTGGGCGACTTGTGCACACGGCGCTGCCCGTTCTGTGATGTCGCGCATGGCAGGCCGCTGCCTCCGGACCCGTTGGAGCCGGTCAGGCTGGCGGGCGGCATCCGTCGCCTCGGGCTGAACTACGTGGTGATCACATCCGTCAACCGGGACGACCTGCGGGATGGTGGCGCGGGGCATTTCGCCGCCTGCATCGAAGCCATCCGACGCGACAGTCCCAACACCCGCATCGAGATCCTGACACCCGATTTCCGCGGACGCATCGACGGCGCGTTGGCGGCCCTGGCAACCCGACCGCCCGACGTCTTCAACCACAACCTGGAAACCGTGCCGCGGCTTTATGCTGCAGTGCGGCCCGGTGCGGACTACCGCGTTTCGCTGGAACTGTTGCGACGCTTCAAGGACAGCCACCCGGATTTGCCGACCAAGTCGGGCCTGATGCTGGGATTGGGCGAACAATGGAATGAGGTCGTCGAGGTCCTCCAAGACCTCCGCGATCACGGCTGCGACATGCTGACGCTGGGTCAGTATCTGCAACCCAGCCGCGATCATCTGCCGGTACAGCGCTACCTGAGCCCCGATGCGTTCGAGCAACTCGGCCGGCTGGCGACCGACCTCGGATTCAGCAGCGTCGCCAGCGCGCCGTTGGTCCGATCCTCCTATCACGCCGACCACCAGGCACAGTCGGTTCTGGCCGGGGCAGCCGAGTGACGTAGGTTCCGGATGCCCGCCATCCCCTCACCGCCCGACGCTGCCGCCGATCGCGACCGCTTTGCCGCCATGGGCACCAGACCATGCTGGTCTGTACCGTCAGCGGTTTGACGCTTCTCTATCTGTCCGCCATGCCGGCGACGGCCGGCTGGCTGCACCGGCGCCTGGCCAAGGAGAATCCCCTCGACGTACCGCCCGCAGCGGTCCAGGCCATCGTGGTTCTGGGAGGCGGCCGACGGCCGGATACCCCGGAACTCGGCGGCGATACCCTGGCCGCCAACTCGCTGGAACGCATCCGCTACGCAGCGCTGCTGCACAAGCGTACCGGCTTACCGTTGATGGTTTCCGGCGGCAGCGCTCAGGGCCGGTGTCCGTCAGAAGCGGAATTGATGGCCGCGGCGCTGGTTCACGAATTCGGCGTCCCGGTCCGCTGGATGGAATCGAACAGTCGGAACACCCTCGAAAATGCGCGCTTCTCGGCCGAGATCCTGCGGTCCCAGCGGATACGTACCATCGCGCTGGTCACGCATGCGCTGCACATGGCACGAGCGGTGGGGTCCTTCCGCCGCTGCGGGATCGAGGTGGTGCCGGCGCCGATGGGCTACTACCTCCCGAGTCCGGGCCGGCAGGGGCTTGGCTACTGGATTCCCAGCCCGGCATCCGTGTGCCAGTCGGCCCACGCCCTGCACGAGATCCTGGGCAGGATCGCGTACCGGTGGCGGGCGTCATGATCGGCGTCGAGTCCGGCTGCCCATCAGGCCTGGCCGTCAGCCGGACACCAGGACTCGATGTTCCGGCAACGACGGCAACGGTGACTCGCGTCGTCTCGGTTCTGGTCATGGGTTGCACGTTGTCGATGCCGACGGCAACGGCTGCCCCGAACTGTCCCCTCCTGCTGGAAGAGGCGGACCGCCTGGTGCTCGTCACCCTTGATCGGCTGGCTTCTGCAACGGCCACCATGCGATTGTTCGCGCGTCCACACGCTGGCGGCGACTGGCGGCCCTACCATTTCGCGGAACCCGTCGTACTCGGGGTCAACGGTGCCGCATGGAACCACGAATTTCGTCATCTCGGGGCCGCCGGTGATCCGGTGAAGCGTGAGGGCGACTACCGGACGCCCGCAGGCGTCTTTGCGTTGGGCCGACCGTTCGGCTTTGCGCCGTCGCCGCTCGCGGATTACCTGCAGATCCGGCCCGACACCGTCTGCGTCGACGATCCGACGTCCGATGCCTACAACACGATCACTCGACACAACAACGTCGGTCAGACGGTGAGCGTGGAACGCATGCGAAGCGGCCCGCTCTATCGGCTCGGGCTCATGGTGAGATACCCGACGAATGCGGCGGCACGAGCCGGTTCGTGCATCTTCATCCACGTTTGGAACAGCCCGGAAAGCGGAACCGCCGGCTGTATCGCATTACCCGAGGTTCGGGTTGCCGCGCTGCAGGAGTTCACGATTCAGCGCAACGCGGTACTGGCGGTCTTGCCGGATGCAGCGCTCGACCGTCTGGCGCATTGCCTGCCGTCCGCCGCCGACGAGCGATACCGGGCGAGCGCCGGCCGCCATCGAAGCAACAAGTAACCTCCCCCGCCGTCCCACGATCCCCGCTTTAGTCCCCGAGTACCACACCGGCGCTTCACCCGCCCACGGCACACGGGTCAGTTCGGCTCGATCTCCATCAGCACCTCATTGGGATTCACCCGGTCACCCTTCTGGATGTGAATCGCCACCACCGTGCCGCTGATCGGCGCGCTGATCTCCGATTCCATCTTCATGGCCTCGGAAACCAATACGCCGTCTCCGGCACAGACGCGATCCCCGACCTTGACCAGGATCGCGACGATATTACCCGGCATCGTGGTCACGACATCGCCGGGCCGGTTGGCGATCCGGCGTGCCCGGCCCGGGCCGCAGGGCTCGAAACCGCTCAGCACTTCCAGGTCGACTTCCTGCGGCACGCCGTCCAGCGTGATGTAGAACCGCCGGTCCCTCCTGCCGCCGATGTTGGCACCGGTGATTTGGACGTCGTAGCTCTCGCCGTGCACCGACACGCGGAACTCGGTCGGAATCTCGCCGCTGGCGACCGGGGCAGCGCCGGCCGGGGCCGGCAGTTCGACGGGTTCCGGAGTCAGCCGGCCGTCCCGCCGCTCGGTCAGGTAGGTACGGCCCACGTCCGGAAACATCGCGTACAGCAACACATCGGTCTCCGAACGCGCCAGATCGCCGATCTCCTCGCGCAGACGGTCCATTTCGGGCGGTATCAGATCGGCCGGCCGCACGTCGATCCCCGGCTCGTTGCCGATGGCCTTGCGCCGGACCTCCGGATTCACCGCCGCCGGCGGCCGGCCGTAACCGCCCTGCAGATAACGCTTCACCTCGTTGGTGATGGACTGGTAGCGCTCGCCGGTCACCACGTTCAGTACCGCCTGGGTTCCGACGATCTGCGAGGTCGGGGTGACCAGCGGGGGGAATCCCAGGTCGGCGCGCACGCGAGGAATTTCCTCGAACACCTCGTGGATGCGATCGAGCGCCCCTTGTTCCTCGAGTTGCCGGGCCAGGTTCGACATCATCCCGCCGGGTACCTGGTTGGTCTGCACCCGGCTGTCGACCCCTGTGAACTCGCTTTCGAAACGGCGGTACTTGCGCCGGACGCCGGCGAAATAGTCGGCGATCTCCTGCAGCAGGCCCAAGTCGAGATCGGTATCGTACGGCGTGTCCTTTAGCGCGACGACCATGCTCTCGGTCGCCGGATGGCTGGTACCGCCGGAAAACGGCGAGATCGCGGTATCGATATGACTGATGCCGTGTTCGACGGCTTTCAGATGCACCATTTCCGCCAGCCCGGCGGTCGCATGGGCGTGCAGGAACAGCGGCACGTCGACATCCGACTTGAGTTCCCGGGCCAGCGTCGCGGCGGCCGTCGGCGTCAGAAGGCCCGCCATGTCCTTGATGGCGATGCTGTCGGCGCCCATATCCACCAGTCGTCTCGCCTGCCGCACATAGCCGGCGAGATCGTGCACCGGGCTGACCGTGTAGCATAGCGTCCCTTGCGCGTGTTTGCCTTCGTCCTTCACGGCCTCGATCGCGGTGCCGAGGTTTCGGAGATCGTTTAGCGCATCGAAGATGCGGAAGACGTCGATGCCCTCGGCGGCGGCCAGCCGGACGAACTCCCGCACCACGTCGTCGGCGTAATGGCGGTAGCCGAGCAGGTTCTGCCCCCGCAGCAGCATCTGCAGACGGGTGTTCGGCAAGGCCTTGCGCAACGCCCGCAAGCGCTCCCACGGGTCTTCCTTCAGAAAGCGCAGACAGGCATCGAACGTCGCACCGCCCCATGCCTCCAGTGACCAGAAGCCGACCCGATCCAGCCGGTCGCAGATCGGCAGCATGTCTTCGGTCCGCATCCGGGTCGCGATCAGCGACTGGTGCGCGTCACGCAGGATCACATCGGTCACGAATACTCTTTTCATCGGGTGGCCTCGGTGGCATTACAGACCGACATGGGCGGCGATGGCGGCGACCGCGGCCAGCACCGCGGACTCTCGGCTACGCTTCAGCGAATATTGGCTGAGCTGCGGATGGGCCGCCAGAAAACCGGTATCGAAGTGACCCTTCCGGAAATCCGGGTCATTCAGAATCTGCTGATAGAACGGGATCGTGGTCGGCACGCCGGAGATCACGGTATCGTCCAACGCCCGGCGGCTGCGGGCGATGGCTTCCTGGAAATCGCGCCCCCAGACGATGATCTTGGCGCACATCGAGTCGTAGTACGGCGGAATCTGGTAGCCGGTATAGATCGCGGTATCGGTCCGGACGCCCGGCCCGCCCGGTGCGTAATAGCGGGTGATGCGCCCGAAGCTGGGCAGGAAATCGTTCCTCGGGTCTTCGACATTGATCCGAAACTGGATCGCACAGCCATGCAGTTCCAGGGCGTCGCGGGACACGCTCAACGGATGACCGTCGGCGATCCGGATCTGTTCCTTGACGATGTCGATGCCGGTGACTTCCTCGGTGATCGTGTGTTCGACCTGTACCCGGGTGTTCATTTCCATGAAATAGAAATCCCCGTCCGGCGTCAGCAGGAACTCCACGGTACCGGCATTCTCGTAGCCGACCGCCCGCGCCGCGCGAACGCCCAGTTCGCCCACCCGAAGTCGTTGTTCCCGGGTCAACTGCGGTGACGGGGCGATCTCAATCAGCTTCTGGTTGCGGCGCTGGATCGAGCAGTCGCGCTCGAACAAATGGACCACCTGACCGTGACGATCGGCCAGGATCTGCACTTCGATGTGGCGCGGACGGGCGATGAACTTTTCCAGGAACACCTCGGCGCTGCCGAAGGCCTTGGTCGCCTCCGACACGACGCGGTCGAAATTCAGCGCCAGCGCTTTGGTGTCGTCGCAGCGGCGAATGCCTCGCCCCCCGCCGCCCGAGGTCGCCTTCAGCATCACCGGATAGCCGATTCGGGCGGCAACCGCCAGGGCCTGATCGACGTTCGCCAGATTCTGTTCGCTTCCCGGCGTGACCGGCACCCCGGCGGCGATCATCGCCCGCCGCGCCTCGATCTTGTCACCCATCCGGCGGATCACCTCGGCGTTGGGGCCGATGAAGCGCACGCCACGGTCCGCGCAGACCTGCGCCAGGGTCGGGTTCTCCGACAGAAAGCCGTAGCCGGGATGGATCGCGTCACAGCCGGCTTCTACCGCCAGGTTGACGATCCGATGCGGATTCAGATAGCCCGCCAGTTCCTCCGCGCCGATGCAGTAGGCCTCATCCGCCTTCTTGACATGCAGACCGAAGCGGTCGGCCTCCGAAAAGATCGCCACCGAGCGGATTCCCATTTCCGCGCAGGCGCGCAGAATCCGGACGGCAATCTCCCCCCTGTTCGCGATCAGAATCTTGTTGATCATGGCGGGTCGGAATCGGGATTTTCGCGCGGAAGGCCCCGGCTGGCGCGGTGTCTTCCGGCGCCGAAGTGGGGCAGGCCAATGGCCGCGATTCAGGCATCGGCCGGCAGTTTAGACCCTTCTCGATGCCGGCGAAAGACTGACTGATGGAAGATCAACCGAAGGCGAGCACTCAGATCAATCCGTGCTCGGCAAACGAGTAGGCATGTCCCTCGCCGATGATGAAATGATCCAGCACCCGCACGTCGATCAGCCCCAAGGCTTGCCGCAGGCGCTGGGTGATGTGCTTGTCGGCTTCGCTGGGCTCGGCAATGCCGGAGGGGTGGTTGTGGGCAAAGATCACCGCCGCGGAGTTCACTGCAAGTGCCTTCTTGACGACTTCCCGCGGGTACACGCTGGCGCCGTCGATGGTGCCGCGGAACAGTTCTTCGAACGCGATGACCCGATGCTGGTTGTCCAGAAACAGGCAGGCGAAGACTTCGTGGGCGTGGCCGCGCAGACGACAGATCAGGTAATGGCGGGTGAGTTCCGGGCTGGTCAGCGCGCCGTCACGCTTCAGTTCATGCTCGAGATGCCTCTTGGCCATTTCCAGCGTGGCCTGGAGCACCGCATATTTCGCAGTGCCGAGGCCGAGGCTGCGCTGGAAGCGCTCCGCATCGGCCTCCAGCAGCGCACGCAGCGAACCGTACTCGAGCAACAGGTCGCGGGCAAGATCGACCGCGGTCTTCCCCTTGACCCCGGTACGCAGGAAGATCGCCAGCAGTTCCGCGTCCGACAATGACTGCGGGCCGCGCTGCAGCAGCTTCTCTCGGGGCCGTTCATCGGCAGGCCAGTCGGTGATGGGCATCGTGGCAACCTCGGTTCAGGGTCCTTCGGACCGCCACCCAAGCATAGAAGGGGGTCGCAAAACTTGCCATAATCGCGGCAACGACCGCCCTGGCCCGCTGTACCCGCTTGTCCCACCTGCACCACAAGAAGATCCTGCTCGGTGTCACCGGCGGCATCGCCGCTTACAAGTCCGCCGAACTCACCCGCCTGCTGGTCAAGCGGGGCGCCTCGGTGCGGGTCGTGATGACCCGCGCCGCGACTTCTTTCATCGCCCCGCTGACGTTTCAGGCCTTGTCCGCGCGGCCCGTTCACTCCGACCTGCTGAGTGCCGAAACCGAGGCTGCGATGAGCCACATCGCATTGGCCCGCTGGGCGGATCTGATCCTGATTGCCCCGGCCACCGCGGATTTTCTGGCGCGGATCAGCCTGGGGCTTGCCGATGACCTGCTGACGACCCTGTGCCTCGTCGCGGAGTGCCCGATCGCGGTGGCGCCGGCGATGAACCGCGCAATGTGGGAACACCCGGCGACGCAGGAACATATGGCCCGACTCGGTGCCAGAGGCGTTCGGCTATTGGGACCCGCAGCCGGCGAACAGGCCTGCGGCGAGATCGGGCGCGGCCGGCTGCTGGAACCGGAAGAACTCTGCGACCAGTTGCTGCGCTTGTTTACACCGCCCTGCCTGCAAGGACTTCGCGTGCTCGTCAGCGCCGGTCCCACCCGCGAGCCGATCGACCCGGTGCGTTTCCTCAGCAACCGCAGCTCCGGGAAAATGGGTTATGCGGTCGCGGAAGCCGCGCAAATGGCAGGAGCCCGCGTCACCCTGGTGAGCGGCCCAACCGCACTGAAGGCGCCGCCCGTGGAATGCTTCGTCGCGGTCGAAACCGCGGATCAGATGGCCCGGGCGGTGATCGATCGCGCTTCGGCGCACGACATCTACATCGGCGCCGCGGCGATCGCGGACTACCGTCCGGCAGCCGCCGAAGCCGGCAAGATCAAGAAACATCAGGCGCAATTGCATCTGATCCTGGAACGCACCCGGGATGTACTCAGCGCAGTCGCCGCCTGCCGGCCGCGGCCGTTCGTCGTGGGGTTCGCGGCGGAAACCGACCGGCTGGAGGAACACGCCCGCGCAAAACTCCAGGCGAAAAACGCCGACCTGGTCGCCGCGAACTGGGTCGGTCGCGATCAGGGCGGCTTCGACCGCGACGAAAATGCATTGCAGGTCTACTGGAAGGGCGGTGAGCGGCAGCTTCCGATGGCGCCGAAACCGCAGATCGCCCGCCAACTGATCGAACTGATCGCCGAGCGCTATCGCGAATGCGTTCCATCAGAAACCACGGCGGAAACCTGACCGCACCGGTTCCCGATCGCAGAATCGCCGCGCTACGCGTCTTCAAACCCTTGGGTGGTGAATTTCAGCGTCCGGCATCGCGGCCTGCTCGCGCGACACAAGCGTGACAGCAAACGCCCCTTTTCGCCGGAATGGCTTCGGCGCCGGCCCGACTGCCGCAGGATCGCGCGCCCCGTCACTCAACTCCTTTATCATGGTGCCCGACACGACCCAAAGCAAGCTTCTGACCCTGTCTTCCGCGATGCAGAAAATTCAACTGAAGATCCTCGATGAACGGCTGGGGCGGGAAATCCCGCTGCCGCATTATTCCACCCACGGTTCGGCCGGGCTGGACCTCCGGGCCTGCCTGCAACAAGCCGTCACACTGAACCCCGGTCAAGTGACACTGGTTCCGACGGGCTTTTCGATGCACATCGAAGACCCCGGCATCGCGGCGATGATCCTGCCGCGCTCCGGGCTGGGGCATCAGCATGGTGTCGTCCTCGGCAACCTGGTCGGATTGATCGACTCGGACTACCAGGGACAGGTCTTGGTTTCGGTCTGGAATCGCAGCGACCGCGCGTTCGACATCGCGGTCGGCGAACGCATCGCGCAGATGGTGTTCGTGCCGGTGTTACAGATCGAGTTCGAGCGGGTCGATGATTTCCAGCCCAGTCACCGGGCGGATGGAGGATTCGGCCACACCGGCCGCCATTGAAGCAGGGATCGTTCCAGGTCCGGGCGCATGCCGAAGAGCCGTGCGGTCAGCTCGCGCCGGCCGAAGTTCGCTGTTCATCGGCTGCCGTGGCTGGGGTGCCGGCGGGGTCCTTTTCGCGAAGCAGTTGCCGGAACCGAATCGAGGAGCGGGCCAATGTGTCGAAATCGCCGTTACCGACGATCTGGCCTTTTTCCAGCAGATAGATCGAGTCGCAGCACTTCAAGGTTTCCATCCGATGCGTGATCAAAATCACCGTGACTGCGGGAACCAGCGCGGCGATTCCGTCAAGGACGCCCTGCTCGGTCACCGGATCCAGCGCGCTGGTGGCTTCGTCGAGAACGAGCAGTCTGGGGTTCGGATACAATGCACGGGCAATACCGATGCGCTGCCGCTGACCGCCGCTGAGCCGCACGCCGCGCTCGCCGACCAGCGTGTCGTAGCCGTTCGGCAACTCGCCGCTGACGAAATCGTGTAGACGCGCGATTCGAGCGGCCCGTTCCAGCGCTTCCCGGTCGATCCGCTCCGGGGGCACGCCGAATGCGATGTTCGCACCGACGCTTCCCGGCAGCAGCGTGATCTCCTGCGGCACATAGCCGATGTGACGCTGCCACGCCCGGACATTGGTCCGGGTGATGGCGATGCCGTCGCACAGCAGTTCTCCCGAGCCGGGCTCCAGCAATCCCAGCAGGATGTCGATCAGCGTGGTCTTGCCGGCTCCGGTCGAACCGGCGATGCCGACGAACGTTCCGGCACGAATGGCCAGGTTCAGGCCGCGAAGCGTGGGCCTGTCACTGTTCGGATGGGTAAACACCAGATCGCGCACCTCCAGGAGTTCGGTGCAGTCAAGCGGCGGCACCGCATCGTCCGAGGCAGGCGCGGATTCCGCTTCGGGCCGCACCCGGCCCATGTCCGCGATCAAGGTGTCCAGGGCCGTCCGGTTGTAGCGCATCACTGCGGTACTGGCAAACACCTGCTGGAGTTGGGGAATCAGCCGATGACCGGCGAACGCGTACAGCCCCAGCAGCGGCAACACATCCGCGGCACCCCGTCGGGTATGAAGCAGATACAGCACCAGCGCGAGGATGCCGCCGAACGCCACGATTTCCAGTAGATATTTCGGCAGCTCGGCGATCGCATGACTGGTGGCATCGCATTCGGCCTTACGCCGTGAGTGGCGCGTGTAGCCGGCGGCGAATTCCGCCTCCAAGCCCCGGAGTTTCAGATACTTGATCGCGGCAAAAGCCTCCGAGGTGAGCCGGAAACGCTCCCGGGTCGCTTCCTGGACGCGCCGGCCGATTCGCGAGAGACGGCGGTGGACAGCCAGATAGATCAGTCCGTAGGAACCCAACAGGCTGCTGAAGATCGTCGCGGCGGCGCCCGGATCGGCCAGGATCAACAATCCGAGTACACTGGCGATGGACACGCAGCGGGCCAGCAGCAGCGACGCCGGCACCAGCAGACCGTGCGTGACCCGATCGGTCTCGGACAGGATGTTCTTTGCCAGATCGGCCGAATGCCGGTCGACGAAGAACGGATAGGGCTGCATCAGGTAATGACTGAACAGTCTGGCCGACAGAGTGTGACCGAGCGCATGGCTGAACCGCTGCAACAGCCACAGCGTGAACGCCGAGAATGCATTGCTGATCACAAAAGCCACCAACACGGCGGCACCCAGTACGAACAGAAACTGATTCGGGTCCGTCAGCCCGGTCACGGTGTACAACCGACCCAGGTAGCGATTGCTCTCCAGCACGGCCGGACTGGCGACGACGGCCATGAACGGCATGATCGCGGCGATACTCAAGGTCTGCAGCAAGGCCGCGAGCGTGACGGCGATCACCAGACCATAGATCTGCCGCAACTGCCGCGGCGGACACATGGCGGTCAGGAAGTTCCAGAGAGGACGGATCATGTAAAGATGCTCACTTGGCCAATTGTCCGGGCACCGCAGCGGTCAGGAGGCAGGGAACTCATCGCGCAATGCGCTGCCAGCAAGCGCGCATCCGTGCCTTCGATCTTCGAGCGGTCGTGGTCAGCCGCTGCATCACGGTGGGAGGTCCGTCCAAACCGGCGAAGCCGGCGATTCTGTGAGAGGATCGATCGGTCGACACCAAGCAGGTCGGGGGCACGAATGCGGCGAGACGGTCGAATTCGCGAGCGAGTTCGTCGGCCGCCGTGTTCGACAGTGCGCAGCGTGCCAGTTCGAGAACCGGTGCGGGCATCGGCTCACCGACTGTGGCAGCAAATGCCAGGGGTTTGTCCGGACAGTAGCGAGGTCCGCCGTCGGACACTTCATCCCAAAGGTCCGCCAGCTTGATGGCAACCAGCGCGCGACCCGTCGCCGACTGGCAGGCCGTCTCGATCAACTGATCGATCGGGCATTGCCAGTCGGCGGCAGTGTAGGCGGCGATCAACGATTCCGCCTCCGCGCCGACGATCGCGCGAACCCGGCCTCGTCGCGCGGGGTGTGCACCGCTTCGTCCGTCACGGAAATCACCGTACAGGTAGACGGAATGGAGGAGGCCCGCGATCACCATATCGATCGTTTCGTTCCAGTGCGCCAGAACACCCGCGGTGCCGACCAGATGGGCGAGGAAGGGCTTGTGGCTCGGCCGGACACTGTTCCCAAAGAGTGCCAGCGCTACGTCGTAGGCCTTTCGGACCGTCGCGAGCGAGGCATCACCCGCGCCCCGGTCGATCAATAGCCGGTAAAGCTGGAGGTTGGTTTGCGTCGACATGAAATCCACGGCTTCACTGCGCCGCAGCGGCCCCGTCGGCCAGCGGATCGAATTCTGCCTGATAGACCGTCCGGCAGTTAGGTTTCGCGTGCTTGCCGAAAATTGCCGGGGGAAAGCGCAGCCGGTTGACCATCGCCTCCAACGGCGCAATCATACGCCGCTCGAGCCGATCCGCCAGATTTCGTCCCAGCGCCCGTCGTATCAGCGCCAGATGCCGCAGAGCGTGGCGCCGATGCTGGGCAACCCAGTGTTTCGAGATCGCCAGTCCATGCGCATCAGGCGCCAATCGCCACTTGGTCCGGAGACGCAGGTTACTGGCTTCACACCAGGCCTCGCTCCATCGCAAGCGGTAGAAATCGAGGTCGGTACGGGTCAGTTTCCTGGGCGGCGCATAGGTGATCCGCGACCGCGGCTCAAGAAAAATGAGCCCTCCGGCCTGCCGGACCGACAAGCAAAGGTCGGCATGTTCGGCATTGCATAGCAATCCCTCGTCGAGCGGACCGAGTTGTCGGAAAACGGCCTTGCGCACCAGCACCGTGTGGAATTCGACGAGTTCGGTTTCGCGGCGCTCCAGACGGAGAGTGACGTCGGCAAGTCGTTGGTGGGCCAGATGATGCCGCTCGATGAAGTCCCGGCGACCGGCCCCGGATTCCTCGATGCGGCACTCGCCGCCCGCCATGTGGATACGGCTGCATTCCGGCAGGAACTCGAAACAAAGCGGACCGACCACCCACGCACCAGTCTCCTCGGCGCAGCGGACCAGCGGATCGAGCCATCCCGGGGCGACGAGCACGTCGTTATCCACGAAAACGACGTAGCGTGTCGTCACGTAGGGCATGGCCAGATTGCGTGCCTGATTGGGCGTCAGATAGCCGTCGGCTCGCAGCAGCGTGAAATCGAGTTCACGAGCAGCCTGTTCCAGGTACCGGCGAACTTCCGGAGGTGAGCCGCCATCGACGCAGACCAGCCGGAACGGCCCTTCGGTACGTTGGTACAGCGTCTCCAGAGACTGCCTGGTCGTGCTGAACTGCTCCCGCGGCACGAACGCAATCGTCGTTGGCGGCGCCATCGACGGCTTTCCAGGAACAATTTGGACATTACTGATCATCGCCAATTCAATCCGGAGCAAAGGTGGACGCACTCGAGTTCTGCACTCCGCCCCGCCTTGGGCGATATGCGCCCCGGCCGAAGCGAAGGCAGACTCCGCGCCGCCGGATGGCTTTCGCCTGACCGGCGCTGTCGCGGTCCCGAAGCCTTCATGCCTTGGAAAGGCGCAGATACTTCTGGTACAGGGCTTCCGGCGTTTCCGGAAAATCCGGATCCTTTCTTATACACTCGACCGGACAGACTTCGACACACTGCGGCTTGTCGAAGTGGCCTACGCATTCCGTGCACAGACCGGGATCGATCACGTAAATCTCCTCGCCCTGCGAAATCGCGCCGTTCGGACATTCCGGTTCGCACACGTCGCAGTTGATGCAGGCGTCGTTAATGATCAGTGCCACCAGGGTTGGCTCCGGGATTGCGGGTTCTGAACGCTGCGGTGAGCGCCTCGCGGACGGGTTCCGACACGAATGCCGAGACATCGCCGCCGAGCTTTGCAATCTCGCGGATCACCGAAGACGAAATGAAGGCATACTTCTCGGACGGGGTCAGAAACAGCGTTTCGATCTCCGGGCCCAGGTAGCGGTTCATACCGGCGAGCTGGAACTCGAACTCGAAATCGGACACCGCGCGCAAGCCGCGCAAGATCACGTTGGCCCCCTGGGAACGCGCACATTCGACCAGCAGATTGTCGAACGCGATCACCTTCACATTGGCGAACTCGGCGACCGCCTGCCGAGCCAGGACCAGGCGCTGATCGAGGCCGAACAGCGGGCTCTTCGGCTTGCTCTCGGCGATCGCCACGATCACGGCATCGAAGATCCGCGCGGCCCGGGCGACCAGATCCACGTGGCCGTTGGTGATCGGATCGAATGTTCCGGGATAGATCGCGATGTTGGGCACGGAACCTCACTGTAAACGACGACACAGATGATAGCCGACGTCGCCGGCCTTCTTGCTGCGGACCCGCTGCCAGCCGGGCGGCAAATCGTCCAGCGACAGCTCCGCCTCGGTTTCGAGATAAATCCAGGCTGCATCGGCCAGCCAACCGCCCCGGTCCAGCAACTCGCAACTCGGCGCCACGTACCCGCACCGAAACGGCGGGTCCAGAAAGACGATCTGAAAGGTACGCGCCGGTCCGGACAAGAACCGCCGGACCTCGGCCTGCACGACTTCGATCTGGGTGGCCCGCAGCTCGGCACAGTTCTGCCGCAGTGCGCTGCAGACCTTGGGGTGACTCTCGACTTCGACCACCCGCTCGGCGCCCCGCGATGCCGCTTCGAATCCCAGCGCCCCGCTTCCGGCATACAAATCCAGACAGCGGGCGCCTTCGATCTCCCCTTGCAACCAGTTGAACAACGTCTCGCGCACCCGGTCGGGAGTGGGCCTGAGCCCCGTCACTGCAGGAAAACGGATCCGGCGGCTTCGCCACGAGCCGCCGATGATCCTGACCTCATTGCTCACGTTTCACCGCACCCACCAACACCGTCTGCAGTTGATCGGGGTGGATTCGAGCTTGGAACACCCGGTGTATGTCAGCCGCCGAAACCGCCTCCACCTTGGGGATGAATGTGTTCAGCCAGTCGAGCGGCAGGCCGAAAAAGGCGATCGAGGCGATCTGCTCGGCCAGTTTCTGGTTGCTGTCCAAGCGCAGCACGAAGCCGCCGGTGATGTTCTGCTTCGCCGCTTTCAACTCCTGCTCGGTCGGACCCTTGTCGAGGAAATCGGTCAGCGTCTGCCGCAAAACGCCGAGCGCCTGTTCTGCCTGGTCGTTTCGGGTTTGCAGCCCCATCAGGAACGGCCCGGCCTGACGGAACGGATAGAAATAGCTGTACGCGCTGTACGAAAGCCCACGCTTTTCGCGCACTTCCTTGACGATACGGGAGGCGAAACCACTACCGCCGAGGATGTGGTTGCCGACATAGAGCGGGAAATAATCGGGATCCGTGATCTTCATGCCGATCTGGCCCGCAAGCACATGGGTCTGCTCGGAAGGAAACGACTTGCGCACCGTGCCGACGGTGGTCGCCGGCTGCGGTTCCGGCAGCGCCGGCAGAGGCTGACCCTGTGGCAATTGCCCGGCCAGTTCCTGCGCGATCGATTCGGCCGCCGGCCGGTCCAGTTCGCCGACGATCACGACCGTCGCATTGCCGGCGACATAGTGCGTTCGGAAGAAACGCATCAGATCCTCGCGCGTCAATTTGTCGACGGTCGCGTAATGGCCCTCCTTCGGATGGGCATAGGGATGGCTGCCGTAGAGCGCTTCGAAGAACGCGATGCCTGCCAGGTCATCCGGCTGCTCTTCACGCTGTTTGATCGACAACAGCACCCGCTTCTTTTCGCGGTCGAAATCCGCCGAGTCGAAGCGCGGGTGAAGCAGAATCTCGCGGGCCGTTTCGAGAGCGACCTTCATCAACTCGGGCTTGGTCAGGGTCCGCAGGGACAGCGAAGCCGAGTCCCGCGACGCCGCCGTGCCCAGCACCGCACCGACACCCTCGAGCCGCTGTGCGATGGCATCGGCGTCCCAGTTTCCGGCGCCGGTGTCGAGCATCGCCGAGGTCAGCGCAGCCAGCCCGAACTGCTCGCCGTCCCGCGCGCTGCCGGCATCGAACAACACCCGGATGTCGACCAGCGGGAGGCCTTCCGTCGGCGCGAAATACACGTTGGTCCCACGCTCGGTGGTCCAGCGTTGAATCTGCGGAACGGCCTCCGCGGCGCCGGCTCCCAGAAAGAACAGCAAAGGGAGCACCAGCAGGCGACGCCAGCCTGCCGCTGCGGCCTTCACCGCCGAGCGACGCTGCACGATGACCACAGAAAACCGTCGTCGCCCGATGGAGCGCTCAGCGTACATGGCGACCTCCGTTCAGTTCCGATTCTGCCGGCGACCCGGCGCCTTCCGGAATCGGCTGCGGATCGAGAGTCGCCACAGTGAGACGATCGTCGATCAGATACTTGCGCGCCACTTGTTGAATCTGCTCCGGTGTCACCTGATTGATCCTGTCCACATACTCATCCACGACCTTCCAGCCGAGACCCACGGTTTCGGTCAGACCGAGCTGCATGGCCTGGTAGAAGATCGAGTCGCGCTGATAGATCTTGGCCGCCATCACCTGCGCCTTCACCCGCGCCAACTCGTCCGAAGCGACCGGCTCGTCACGCAATCTGGCGACTTCCTCGGTGAGCGCCTGCTCCAGTTCGGACAAGGTCTTGCCCTGAGCCGGAGTACCGTCCAGCGTGAACAGGGAAGTCAGGCGTCCGTAGAGATCGTAACCGGCGCCGGCGCCCGCCGCGATCTGCCGCCCGCGCACCAGCCGGCTGGACAGCCGGGCGCTGTTGCCACCATCGAGTATTCCGGCGGCGACCTCCAGCGCGTAGGCTTCCCACGGCTGCTCGACGGTCCGCAATACCGGAACCTTGTAACCCATCGTCAGGTAGGGAAGCTTGGCCGGAATCCTGGCGACCATGCGCCGCGGACCCAGTTGCTCGACTTCGGCCTGCGGCTTCACGGTCGGTACGGCGTTCGGCTTCAACGGGCCGAAGTGGCGCTTGGCCAGATCGAATACCGCTTTCGGATCGACATCGCCGACGACTACCAGCGTCGCGTTGTTCGGCGCGTACCAGGACTGATACCAACCGGCGAGATCCTTCACGGTCAGACCGGCCACATCGTCGGGCCAGCCGATCACCGGATTCTGGTACGGGCTGTTGGTGTAAGCCAGCGCCTCGAAATGCTCGCCCATCTTGGCACGGGGCTGATCATCGGTGCGCATGCGCCGCTCCTCGATGACCACCTGTTGTTCCTTGACGAATTCGGGCTCGAGAATCTGCAGATTGCGCATCCGGTCGGCTTCGAGTTCGAAACTGACCTGCAGCCGGCCCTGTTCCAGGGTCTGGAAATAGGCTGTGTAATCCTGGCCGGTGAAAGCGTTTTCACTGCCCCCGTTTGCTGCGATAATGCGGGAAAACTCCCCCGGCGGATGCTTCTTGGTGCCCTTGAACATCATGTGTTCGAGCATGTGGGATACGCCGGTGATCCCGCCGTATTCATAGCTGGACCCCACCTTGTACCAGACTTGGGAGACGGCGACTGGGGCGCGATGGTCCTCCTGAATCAGAACCTTCAATCCGTTGTCGAGCTTGAACTCGTGAACTGTCGTCTCGCCGGCGAAGACAACGAGCGGCGCGATGGCGAGCAACAGCGCACAGCGGTGCAGCAGCATGATACGGTCTCTCCCGGGTGATCGAAGAAGGGAAGATCTGCAGGCGAATCGAGGCTGGAGGTTTTCGTTCCGGCCATCCTATTGTAACTGAATCAGCCATTGGAACGATGACAACCCCGAAACGTTCAACCCAGCAGGCCCATTTCCCGTGGCGAACGTATCTCGGCGTGTGCAAACTCAAGGTGGTCGCGCACATTGTCTTCACCGCGGTGATCGGCATGTTTCTGGCCGTACCGGGCTGGCCGCCGCTCGGCCCGCTGTTCTGGGGATCGCTCGGCATCGGGCTGGCGGCCGCCTCGGCGGCGGCATTGAACCATTACCTCGACCGGGCAGCCGACGCGGAAATGCATCGAACGCGCAGGCGCCCGCTGCCGGCCGGGCAGATCACACCGCGTCAGGTGGTGACTTTCGCGTTGATCCTCGGTTCGCTGTCGATGCTGATCCTGCTGCTGTTCGTGAATCAGCTCACGGCGGTACTGACGCTGATCTCACTGATCGGCTACGCGTTTGTGTACACCGTCTACCTGAAGCGGGCCACGCCGCAGAACATCGTGATCGGCGGCGCGGCCGGTGCCGCCCCGCCGGTGCTGGGATGGTGCGCGATCACCGCCAACATCCATCCTTACGCCCTGCTCCTGTTCCTGATCATTTTCGTCTGGACTCCGCCCCACTTCTGGGCCTACGCGATCGCCAAGAAAGACGACTACGCGAAAGTCAACATCCCGATGCTGCCGGTGACCCACGGCGTTGAAATCACGCAGTTGCACGTTCTGCTATACACGATCCTGCTGGTGCTGGTCAGCCTGATGCCCTATCTGTCCGGAATGTCCGGCCCCATCTATCTGGCCGCCGCGGTCACTCTGGGTGGCGGCTTTCTGTATCATGCGGTCCGATTGAAACGGGACGCCTCGCCCCGGATCGCGATGAAAACCTTCGGATTCTCGCTGTTCTACCTGGTCGGGATCTTCTCGGCGCTGCTGGTCGATCACTACGTCCACCCGGAAGCACGTCGGCATGCGGTGTTCGTCGAACCGGCCGGCTCGGAGCAGCGCGCCGATTAGCCCGACAACGTGACCGGACCGGGGGGAGGCTATTTACTCGGCCCATGAACGAGCCGGATTGGTAGTTTCGGTACCCGGATCCGCGGCGGACCGCCTGCCGCACGATGATGGCCCCTGCCACCCCAGTTGCTCAGCCAGATCACGCCGTCGCCGACATGAACCCGTTCCTTTACAAGGCCCATCCGCTGATGGACGCGACGATCCGGCTGTTGACCGATAGCGGGGCGTACGGCTTTCAGGACGCGGCGGCATTGCTGCTGACCTACCTGGTACTCAACCTGCCGCTCGCGGCGCTGCTGGCGTACCGGCTGCGGCAGTCGGTTCAGCTTCGAGTCCGACTGCACGCCGCCTACCTGCTGGCGCTACCGGCGACCCTCCTTGACCTGCCGATCGCGCTGACGCTTGTCGACGACGTCATGCATCACGCCTTCCGGCTGGAGGATCGATTTCTGTTCCTCTTCGCGGCGTCGGTCGCCACCGCGCTGATCGCCGCCTTGCTGGGTGCCATGCCAAAGAATCGCGATGCGGAGCCGATCGGGCCGGAGACCGGTCTGGCCGTAAGCCTGACGCTGCTGCTCGGGTGTATTCCGTACGCACTCGCCCTGCTGGGCCTGGACGCCTGGTTCGGGATCTTCCCCACCGGATAGAGCCTGACAGAGGGCCGCCTGCAGACGACGTGACGGCGGACCGATCGGGACGATCGCACGGCAAGCCGCCATCTGACCGAGACGACACGGCACGTTTCGCAACCGAGCGTTTCCCGCCCGGCAAATGTTGGTTATACTTTTCCAATTAGGTTTTTCTTTGGGGATTAACAACCTGTGAGCCAAAACTTCATCTTCACCTCCGAATCCGTGTCCGAAGGCCATCCAGACAAAATCGCTGATCAGGTTTCGGACGCCGTACTGGACGAACTTCTGCGCCAGGATCCAAAATCGCGCGTCGCGGTCGAAACCCTGGTCAAGACGGGAATGGTCGTGCTGGCCGGTGAAGTCACCACGACCGCATGGGTCGACACCGAGGAACTGGTGCGGCGTGTCGTGCACGAGATCGGTTATGACAATCCGGATATCGGTTTCGACTGGCAGAGTTGTGCGGTGCTGACGGCGATCGGCAAACAATCGCCGGATATCGCGATGGGCGTGGATGAGTCCGGCGATCACGAGCAGGGTGCAGGTGATCAGGGCTTGATGTTCGGCTACGCGACCAACGAAACGGACGTGCTGATGCCGGCGCCGATCACTTATGCCCACCGCCTCGTACAACGCCAAGCGGAGGTGCGTAAGCACAAGGTGCTACCCTGGCTGCGCCCGGATGCGAAAAGCCAGGTCACGATGCGCTACGAAAACTCCAAGCCCGTCGCGATCGACGCCGTGGTGCTGTCCACCCAGCACTCCCCGGAAATCAGTCAGAAGGACATTCGGGAAGCGGTCATGGAGGAAATCATCTATCACGTGCTGCCGAAGGAGTGGCTGCACAAGGACACCAACTATTTCATCAACCCCACCGGTCAGTTCGTGATCGGGGGGCCGGTGGGCGACTGCGGTCTGACCGGCCGAAAAATCATCGTGGACACTTACGGCGGTATGGCACGCCACGGCGGCGGGGCATTCAGCGGCAAGGATCCGTCCAAGGTCGATCGCTCCGCAGCCTACATGGCGCGCTACGTCGCCAAAAACATCGTCGCGGCCGGACTGGCAGACCGCTGCGAGATCCAGGTGTCCTACGCGATCGGCATTGCCGAACCCACTTCGATCAGCATCGAGACGTTCGGCACCGGCAAGATACCGGAGGACCGGCTGAGCAAGCTGGTGCGGGAACATTTCGATATGCGCCCGAAGGGATTGATCACGATGCTCGATCTGCTGAAACCGATTTACCGCGCAACCGCGGCTTACGGCCATTTCGGCCGGACCGAATCCAGCTTCAGCTGGGAGAAAACCGACAAGATCGGCCTCCTTCGCGACGCCGCGGGCCTGTAATCGCGATTCATCGACGCAGACTCCGAACGCTCGGAGTCTGCCGTTTCGTATGCCCAGCCATCGGGCCATGATGGCGCCGCAGGCGTTGAGGAGCGCTGCGACGGTTGCTCGGTCGAGCAGACACCGCCAGGCTCAATACCGCGGTCCGCTTTTTAAACGGCGCTCCGTTGTCCCCGCCGGCCCTGGGCCGTGCGGTTCTTCACACTGGAGTTGAGAAATCATGAACGCTGTAGTCAATTCAACTTTCAAGGATTTTTACGTCGCGGACCTGTCGCTGGCCGACTGGGGACGAAAGGAAATCGCGATCGCGGAAACCGAAATGCCCGGATTGATGGCGGTGCGGGACGAGTACCGGTCACGGCAGCCGCTGAAAGGCGCGCGAATCACCGGCAGCCTGCATATGACCATACAGACCGCCGTGCTGATCGAAACGTTGGTCGCACTCGGCGCCGAAGTGCGCTGGGCCAGTTGCAACATCTTTTCGACGCAGGATCATGCCGCGGCCGCGATCGCCGCAGAAGGCATCCCGGTGTTCGCCTACAAGGGCGAAAGCCTGGAGGAGTATTGGGAATTCACGCACCGCATCCTGGAATGGCCGGGGGATGCGGGCCCCAACATGATCCTCGACGACGGCGGTGACGCCACGCTGCTGGTCACGCTGGGCGCCAAAGCGGAGAAGGACGCAACGGTCCTCGACCATCCGACCTGCGAGGAAGAGCGGGTGCTGTTCGGCGCGATCCGCAAGACCTTGTCCTCCCGGCCGGGCTGGTATGGCAAGTTGCTGGCCGGCATCCGGGGCGTGACCGAGGAAACCACCACCGGCGTGCACCGGCTGTATCAGATGCAGGCCGAAGGTCGCTTGCCGTTCCCGGCGATCAACGTCAACGATTCCGTGACCAAGTCCAAGTTCGACAATCTGTACGGGTGTCGCGAATCGCTGGTGGACGGTATCAAGCGCGCCACGGACGTGATGATCGCCGGCAAGGTCGCCGTGGTCGCCGGCTATGGCGACGTCGGTAAGGGCTGCGCGCAGTCGTTGCGCGGGCTGGGCGCCACCGTCTGGGTGACCGAAATCGATCCGATCTGTGCGCTACAGGCCGCGATGGAGGGATATCGCGTCGTCACGATGGACGAGGCCTGCGACAAGGCCGACATCTTCGTGACCGCCACCGGTAACGTGAATGTGATCACGCACCAGCACATGGCAGCGATGAAGGACCAATCGATCGTCTGCAACATCGGTCATTTCGACTCGGAAATCGAGATCAGCAGTCTGCGTCAGTATCGCTGGGAGAACATCAAGCCACAGGTGGATCACATCATCTTTCCGGACGGCAAGCGCATCATCCTGCTGGCGGAGGGTCGGCTGGTCAACCTGGGCTGCGCGACCGGCCACCCGAGCTTCGTGATGTCGAACAGCTTCACCAATCAGACGCTGGCGCAGATCGAACTCTTCTGCCACGGCGAACGCTACGAGAACAAGGTCTACGTCTTGCCCAAGCACCTCGACGAAAAAGTGGCGCGCCTGCACCTGAAGAAGATCGGCGCCCACCTGACGCAGATGAACCCGGAGCAGGCCGCCTACATCGGAGTGCCGGTCGACGGACCGTACAAGCCCGATCATTACCGCTACTGACCGACCTCGTTCCGAACGTCTCCGAACGGCGCGGAATCCCTTCAGACGGGCGATTCCGCGCCATCGCATTCGCCCACCATGGAATCCCAGAAGCATTACACGCAGGAATTCAGTTTCGAATTCTTTCCCCCCAAGACGCCCGAAGCCGAAGCGGTGCTGGCGAAGACCATCGAGAAGCTGGCACCACTCAAGCCGCGATTCTGTTCGGTGACCTTCGGGGCCGGCGGGTCGACCCGAGAGAAAACGTTCGAAACCGTGGTTCGCATCCAGCACCAGACGGGTATCCCCTGCGCTCCGCATATTTCCTGCATCGCATCGACCCGGCAGAACATCCGAGAGATCCTCGCAGCCTATCGGGCCGCAGGGATCCGCCATATCGTCGCGCTGCGCGGCGACATGCCGTCCGGCATGCTATCGGCGGGAGAATTCCGTTACGCCAGCGAATTGGTGGAATTCATTCGCCTGGAAACCGGCCGCCATTTCCACATCGAAGTGGCCGGCTACCCCGAAGGCCATCCGCAGGCACGAACCATCGAAGCCGACCTGCGCAACTTCAAGCGCAAGGTCGATGCCGGCGCCGACAGCGCGATCACCCAGTACTTCTACAACCCCGAAGCCTACTTCCGGTTCGTCGACGATTGTGAAAAATCGGGTATCGCAATTCCGATCGTTCCCGGCATCATGCCGATCACCAACTACACTCAACTGTCCCGCTTCTCGGAAATGTGCGGCGCCGACATCCCACGCTGGATCCGCAAGCGGCTCGAAGCGTTCGGCGATGATCGCTCCGCGATTCGCGCATTCGGGGTCGACGTCGTCACGGACTTGTGCGGTCGATTGCTGGAACGCGGAGCACCCGGGCTGCATTTCTACACCCTGAATCAGGCGGAGGCGACGCTGGGCATCTGGCGCAATCTCGGCCTACCGACGTCCTGACCGCATCGAACATCACGACGCCATTCCCGAGCCCGTGATGCCTGGTTTCGCTGCCGCGCCCGGCGAGACTCTGCTAGCATGAGCGCCGACAGGAAAGCAACCACGGAGCAGACATGACGTTGCCGTCAACCCGCCGCATCAGGATTCGGAACGCGCAAGGCCTTCGTGCGTGGCTTGGCGGCCTGCTGATGCTGGCCGGCTGCGCAGGCCAGACGCCCGAAGCGGTACCGGAAACGGCCGCTCCGCGCGAGCCGGATTATGCCCACGGTGCGCGGCTTTACCAGATCTATTGCAGTGCCTGTCACGACAATGGCCAGCACGACGCCCCTACACTGGACGACATCGAGGCGTGGGACGAGCGTGCCTTCCAATGGGAAACGGTACTACGGCAACATGTGGCGCAAGGCTTTCTGGAAATGCCGCCGCAAGGCGATCACCCGGACCTGTCGGAACAGAATCTGAACGACGTGCTGTTTTTCATGCTGACCAAGATGCGGGCTCTCGACGAGTGATCAGCAGGACACCCCCCGCTAAGGAAACGCCGCCCG
>CAZXXC010000050.1:0-29141 GCA_964644665.1 uncultured Methylococcaceae bacterium | reverse complement strand
ATGGCGGTGAAGGTCTTGCCCGAGCCGGTGGCCATCTGGATCAGGGCTCGGGGCTTGTTCGCGGCGAGGGACTTTTCCAGGTTCTTGATGGCGGAGATCTGGGCGGGCCACAGGCCTTGCTCGGCCAGCAGGGGCATGCGCTGGAGCCGGTCGAGGATGGTTCTTCCGCAGGCAGGGAAGCGGTTTCGTCCACGATGGAAGCGCCCGGCAAGCCGGCGACGCAACGATCGGACTGCCGCTCTACGCCGCTCAGCGTGGCCCCGGCTTTCTTTGCCTCGATGACGCCGGCCGCTTTGCCATCCACATAGATGAAGGTCATCGGCGAAACCGTGACCGGATTTCAGGGGGAATTCGCGGATCGCGACGCCGCGGGACGCGAGGATATTGGCCTTGCCGGCATCGACCACTTGCCAGCCGGCGGCGGTCAGCAGCAAATCGATGCTTTCGCGGGAGTACGGCAAACCGGCGCCCGAATCGACGAACGGCAGACGCACCGATTTGCAACGCCTTGTTCGCCTAGGCCTACCGCTTCACGGTTTTCGTGCTTCGCCCGCTGCCTGCGAACAAGCGATCGAAAGCCCGCACCGCAGATTCAGGATCCGCTGCGCCGAACACGGCATCGACGACGGCGAGCAGACCGGCGCCGGCTTCAAGCAGGATGCCGCCGTTTTCAGCGTTGATGCCGCCGATCGCGACGATCGGGACGGCCAACAGCCGCCGAGCTTCGGTCAGTACATCCGGCCGGGCCGGCGTGGCGAGGGGTTTGGTCCGGGACGGGAAGAAGCGGCCGAAGGCCACGTAATCGGCACCGGCCCGCTCCGCGGACTGCGCCAGAGACACCGAGTCGTAGCAGGAAACACCGATGATCGCACCCTGCCCCAGCACGGCGCGCGCTTCGGCGGGCGACAGATCGTGCCGCCCGACGTGAACGCCATCGGCCCCGATCCGCTTCGCCAACGCCACGTCGTCGTTAACGATCAGCGGAACCCGATGGCGATGGCATATTGCCAACAGCCCCGCCGCTTCACGCTCGCTCGCGGTGTCGGCCGGATGGGACTTTCTCCGATACTGGAAGGCCGCGAGTCCACCGCGAACGGCACGCAACACGGCCTGTTCCAGCGACTCTCCGGCATCCTGCTCGCGATTGATCGCATACAGGCCGGACCGCGGGAACCGGCAAGCCACCGCCGACCCGGCGGCTACGGAACGACAGACCGACGTCACCAGCCCCAAGGACCCCACATCCCCCAGTTCATCGCCGCATCCTCATTCATCATCGCCGCTTGCCGTTGCTCATCGGCGATGCTCTTCTGCACCGCGAGCTGCTGATAGCGCTGATAGTCTTCCTGATCCCCGGCGAACAGACACTTGCAGTACTTCGCATCCGCGTACACGAACCGGACGCGGTCGCCGTCATTGTGCGGCACCAACTTCATCGGGGTCAGCGTCTGCAAATGCGCCAGCTTGTCCGGCGTGTCCGCATACTTCATCTGAAACCCGGCTGCCGACAGCATCCGCTCGACATCCGTCACCTCCTGTCGTTCCATCATCGCGCATCCGGCCAATGCCGCCGCACCTAGCATCGTAACAGCCGCCACCCGACCCATTCGCTTTGCCATCGATTGAATTCTCCAAGCATCCAGGAACCCGTGACCGGGGATTGGCGAAGGACATCCTCCATGTCGTCACGAAGGAACCGAGACGGCCGGTGTGCCCAACGCCCAAGCAGGAATGCTACAACCGTCGATGCCGTATGGGCAAACCGTGGTCCTGCTCGACGGCCGCTTCCCGATCGCCCGATCAGGCGGATCGATTGGGCACACTCGCACTCCCCGGAAGGCCGGCTCGGAATTGCGAAGCCATGGCGCCCCGTGACCGTCGGCAAGGGGAGATTGCGAGGCTCGCTCGCCGAGCGTATCCCCGGTTCGATTGACAAGGATACAGATCTGGTTTAGATTCGATACCACTCTGTTGGCCTGCCCGTTGACCGGCGGGAGCAAATCCACATACCGGTCCCTTCTCTCTAGAATGGGTTCCAGTGGGTTCCAGTCGGATGCGATTCCGGAAGTAGTACTGGTTGTCCGGTCGTTGAGGGGTGGTGTTCGACAGTCGCATGTAAGTCGTTATGCAATCACTCAAGAATCAGACGGAGAGGAACATGATGCAACAGTCCCTGAACATCGTCCTGCTGGGTCTCCTGTTGTCCTCGAGCCAGGCCCTGGCCGCCCAAGACCACCTCGGCATCAAGCAGGCCGAAGCGGAATGGAAATATGAAGGCGGCAAGAAGACCGTCAAGATCGAGCTGGAGACGGCGAAACCCATCCCGATGGACGGCAATTCCGGAGCGTTCGGCTATGCGGCGCTCAGCTCCGGCGGCAACAACGTCCTGGTCCTGGTCACCCATTTGCCGATCGATGATAGTTCCTACGAGAAAGTCCCGAGCGGCTTCCATACCCACGTGCTCGATCTGAAGGCCCCGACAGCGGCATGTCAGGGCGCCAATTTCGAGGTCGACGTCGAGAATTCGAAGCAGAACCCGACCTTCGACGCCGATTACCACTGGAAGGTCGAAGGCAACGAGGCCGAAGTCGAGCGGGTTCCCGCGGCGGATTTGGGTGATGCCGGGATCGAAAACATCGCTTCGTTCACTCTGAAGCCGATCCTTGGCGCGGACGGCAAGCCCACCAATCTGTGCGTCACAGTCCTCGATCAGATCTGATGTCCTAATTGACCCGGCCCGTCACAATCAGCCGGGTCAACCCGGAGCAGAGACACCACGCCGCGGCGACAAGCCGCGTGAGCCGAGGCCGGGGGTGTGCCGGCTTCGGCGGCGACCGGAAAAACCATAAACCTGCGAGACCGGGTAGCCGGCCACCGAGATTCGCTCGTCGGCTACCTGGACCTGCATCCGCTCCGGCAGACCGCGCCATCGAGCCGGATCCCCCGCACTCTCGGGCGCCGCAGGCAACAGGCGCCGGCCCGCGTCATTCGGCTATAATCGCTGGCTTGTTCAGCACAGCGTACGCCGCCTCCATGTCAAATCCATCCATCAACAAAGTCGTCCTGGCCTATTCCGGCGGCCTGGACACCTCGGTCATCCTGAAATGGCTCGAGGAAACCTACGGCTGCGAAATCGTCACGTTCACCGCCGATATCGGCCAGGGCGAGGAACTGGAACCGGCCCGCGCCAAGGCTCAGGCGCTGGGTATCCGGGAGATCTACATCGACGATCTCAAAGAGGAGTTTGTGCGGGACTTCGTGTTCCCGATGTTCCGGGCCAATGCGATCTACGAGGGCGAATATCTGCTCGGTACCTCGATCGCCCGACCGCTGATCGCCAAGCGACTGATCGAGATCGCCAATGAAACCGGCGCCGACGCCATTTCCCACGGCGCGACCGGCAAGGGCAACGACCAGGTGCGGTTCGAACTGGGCGCTTATGCGCTGCGCCCGGACATCCGGATCATCGCACCTTGGCGGGAATGGGACCTGACTTCGCGGGAAACCCTGCTGGCCTACGCCGAGAAGCATGGCATTCCGGTCGAAATGAAGCGCGGCAAAGCCTCGCCGTACTCGATGGATGCCAACCTGTTGCACATCTCCTACGAGGGCGGCGTACTGGAGGACCCGTGGGCCGAGGCCGAGGAAGGCATGTGGCGCTGGACCGTCTCGCCGGAACAGGCGCCCGACCGACCGACCTATGTCGAGCTGAGTTATGAGCGCGGCGACATCGTCGCAGTGGACGACGAGCGTCTGTCGCCTGCGCAGGTCCTGGCGAAGCTCAATCAACTCGGCGGCGCCAACGGCATCGGCCGCCTCGACATCGTGGAAAATCGCTACGTCGGCATGAAATCGCGCGGCTGCTATGAAACGCCGGGAGGCACTATCATGCTGAAGGCACACCGGGCCATCGAATCGCTCACGCTTGATCGGGAGGTCGCCCACCTGAAGGACGAATTGATGCCACGCTACGCCAGCCTGATCTACAACGGCTACTGGTGGAGCCCGGAGCGCCAGATGCTGCAGCGGATGATCGATGCCTCGCAGACGCACGTCAACGGTGTAGTGCGGTTGAAGCTCTACAAAGGCGGAGTCAGTGTCGTCGGACGCAAATCGGAACGCGACAGCCTTTTCGACATGAGCATCGCGACGTTCGAGGAGGACCGCGGCGCCTACAATCAGAAGGATGCGGAAGGCTTCATCAAATTGAATGCCTTGCGGATGCGGATCGCCGGCCAGAAAGCGCATTCCCGTCTCTGAGGCCGGAAGAGCGGGCCGCACGAACCAGCCCCGCGGCAGCGGATCAGCCGGCACACGGGAACGTCTGCCGGCACCGCAAACTTAGGAAAGCCCGTGCTTCTGCATGCGATAAAGCAACGTGTCGCGGGAGATTCCGAGTAACCGGGCCGAGCGACTGCGATTGCCGTTGGTGCGGTTGAGCGCCTGGGTGATCAGGTCGATTTCCAGCTTCTCCAGGTCGACGCCTAGCTCCGGCAACGCGAACAGCGGTTTCTGCTGAGCGATGCGGTTGGAGATTTCAGCCGGCAGATTGACTTCCTCGATCGTGCGTCCCGCCATCAGGATCGACAGGCGTTCACAGACATTCCGCAACTCGCGGACATTGCCCGGCCAAGGGTAGGCGCACAACCGTGCCATGGCCGCGCGACTGATCACCGCCTCCGGCAGATCGTGCTCGGTGGCGAAATGCTGCATGAAGTGATTGACCAGCAAGTGAATGTCGCCGCCTCGCTCGCGCAGCGGCGGTATCTCCAACGGGACGACATTCAGGCGATAGTACAGATCGCGGCGGAACTCCCCTTTGCCGATCTTCTCGTGCAGATCCACGTTGGTTGCGGCGATGACACGGACATCGACGCGCTGCGTCGATGTCTCGCCGATGGGTTGAATCTCGCCCGATTCTAGAAAGCGCAGCAGCTTCGCCTGCAGCGGAATACCCAGCGAATTGATTTCGTCGAGGAACAGCGTCCCGCCGTCCGCTGCCTGAAGCCGACCCACCTGACTGGAAACGGCACCGGTAAACGAACCCTTGCGGTGTCCGAACAGCTCGGACTCGGCCAGCGACTCGGGCAGAGCGGCGCAATTGAGGGTCACGAAAGAGCGGTCACTGCGGGGACTTTGGTGACGCAGCGCATTGGCCAGCACCTCTTTACCGGTACCGGTCTCGCCGACGATCAACACCGTGACGTCGGTGGCAGCCACCATGCGCGCACTCCGCAGCAACGCCTCGAAATTTGGAGACTGGCCGATCAGAGCCTCGAACATGACACCACCTCTTCAGTGAATTCCGTGCTTAACCATGGGATTAAGCCATGGGAACGCTGCCAGTAGCGCCAACAGGATCAGCGTGATGCCGGTCACTTGTCGGAATTTGTTCATTCTTGATAGTCGAACTAGCAGACTCGTCATGATACCAACGCCCGCGACAGCCGGTAAAGTGCCGAGCCCGAAGGCCAGCATCGTGACCGTGCTACGCACCACGCTGTCGGCGGTCGCCGCCAGCGCCAGCGCGGTATACACCAACCCGCAGGGCAGCCAGCCCCAGATCAGTCCGAAGACATAGGCCTGGGGCAGCGTTTCGACCGGCACCAGTCGCCGACCGTACGGTTCGATCTTTCGCCAGAACTGGGCACCGGCCTTTTCGATGTAGGCGAATCGTGGAAACCAGCCGGCGATGTGCAACCCGGCGGCTGCCATCACCAAGGCGGAGACGATCTGCAGCAGGCGGTGGCCATGCCCTTCATCGAAAGGCAGGGAAAGGACATGGTGCAGAAGTCCGGCGAAGAACCCACCCAGCGCATAGCTGCTGATGCGGCCGAAGTTGTAACTCAGCACGAACGGTAGCAACAGGGATTTCTGTTCCCGAATCTCCCGGCGAAGACTCAACGTCAGCGATCCGATGATGGAACCGCACATGCCGAGACAATGGAGCGCGCTGAACAGCCCCATCAGAAAGGCAACGAAGTAGGAGGTACTAAAGGCGCTGGCGAGGTCGTGCATGGGCGGCGAAAGATAGCACAGTAATCAGGCCCCTAGAACAAACGGGCGAAAAGGAACCGGCCGTCGGTATCGATGCCGGTTCGTGCACGGCGAGGCGGGTCTCCGCGTTTCGACACATTCGTCACACGAGTGAGTGTTCGGTGAAGACCGCCGCAATCTGCCGTTGAATGCGCTCCGCCGCCTGGCAGGGATCGGCGGCGTCCCGGATCGGTCGCCCGACCACGATGTAATCGGCACCGTTCCGAAATGCCTGATCCACCGTGACGACCCGCTTCTGATCGTCGACCGGGCGATTCTCGACCGGTCGAATGCCCGGCGACACGACGATCAGTTTGTGATCGACCCCTTCTCGCAGCAGCGGTACCTCCAAGCCGGAGGAAATCACCCCGTCGCAACCCAGGTCGAAGGCACGTCGGGCCCGCGACAGCACAAGCTGCTGGACGTCGCAATCGAACCCGAGATCGCGCAGATCACCGCGGTCGAGGCTGGTCAATACCGTGACCGCCAGAATCTTCAGCGGCCCCTTGGAGCGCGCCGCCGCTTCCATGATCGCGTCATTGCCGTGCACGGTAGCGAAATCGACCCCCTTGCTGCTCAGGACATGGACCGCTCGGGCCACGGTCTCCGGAACATCAAAGAACTTCAGATCGACGAAAACGCGTTTCCCGCGCGACTTCAGCCAGTCGACCAGCAGAAAGTAATCGCCGGTCATCAGCAGTTCCAGCCCGATCTTGTAGAACAGAACGGCGTCACCGAGCATGTCGGCCGTGGCACGCGCTTCAGCGAAGCTCGCGACATCGAGCGCCATGATCAGGCGCTCGCGAAGCGGAATGGGTTTGTCGGACAGCAATTCACTCATAGGTGACTATTTGACGGTAGGGAATGTCGGAATTCCGCCGCGATCACAGCGGCAAGGCGGAACGGCGTCACTGCCAGGGCGAATTCGGTTTCTTGGCCTGCTGCCCCTCGGCATAGCCTTGCTGGTACGCCTGCTGTTTCGATTTCTCGTGCTGATCGTACAAATAGCCGCCCAACAATCCCGCCGCAGCACCGATGCCGGCCCCCATTCCGGCGTTGCCGGCAATCGCGCCGATGGCGGCCCCGCTCCCGGCGCCAATCATCGTACCGGTCATCATCCGCTGCGCGCCGGGCGACAGGTCGGCACACCCAAGCAGGCAGACTGCCAGACCGGTACAGCACGCGGTGAACCCCACTCGACTCGGCCACGGTACTCTGCCGAGCAGCAGCCGCCGCGGCAACTCCCGGTCCGCCAGCGTCATGGTACCTGCCGGGTGCAAGGCCAACGGTCGATCATGTACTTGAACAGCACGTGGACGGCAAGGTCTTTATCGTATTGCGGATGGGCTTTGGCCCAGATGATGAAATCCTTGATGAACTGATCCCGCGGCCGCTGTTTGTCGTCGGGGCAAAACAACGGCTGATACATCGGCGCCGTCACCAGTGACTCATAGTAATGGTATGCGCCCACGATATAGCCGTGACAGAAGTGTACCGCCGCCATGTAATGGGGATCGGTGGCCGGCGTAGTACAAACCGCAATCAGGTCCGCCGCGCTCTTCACCTCGAAGTGCGAGGCGTCGACCGCACCAGCAACGCCGCTGGTCGAAACGGCAGCGGCAGCCAGCATGCAGCACAGAGTCCTTCGAATGGGCTTCATGACGATTCCTGGGCAATGCAGCATGGATGATTCCGGCCACGATATTAACCGCATTGACCCGCCGCGAAAAGCGCTGTCCGGCGAGTGGGCGAAAACCCGGGCTCCGTGAAGTCAGATCAGGTCGTAAGTCAGCCGCGAATTGTTCACGTCCGACTCCAGACGAACCCATTGCCCGCCGGCCGCATACCACAAGTCGATATCGATCGCCTTGCCCTGCAACTTATAGCGCGTCGCATCGATCGGCTGCCGGCGCACCGAGATCCGCTCCGACCCAACCCTGCTGATGCGAACCTCCTCGAAAAGGCCGGTTTGGGAGTTCAACAGGCGATTCTGCTTCAGGAATTCCGGATCCCAATAGGCGAAGCTCATGATGCACTCGGGTAACAGCAGGGTCGCCTTAGTCGCCTTCACCTCAAACCCGCCCGGCACGCGCGTGCCATCGACTGTGAGCTTCTCACCATTGTCGTCGGTGACGGCCTGCATCGACTGCAGGCACCCTCCCCGCCAGACTTCGGTATTGCGATGACGATAGCGGTAGAAGCTCAGCGCGACGTAACGAACATCGAAATCGGCCGCGATGGTCACGGTGCTGCGGTCGCCTCGCCGCTCTACCGTGAACGTTTGTCGTCCGATTTCCTTGTCTCCCAAGGACACCTTGAATTGCCATCGCTGCTCCGCCGCAGCGCGCCCCAAGCCGGTCTCGACGCCCGGCTGAGCCGCCCAGGCGGCAGTGGTACCGAAAACCAGTTGCAGCACTGCGACAGAAAGGTTTTTTTTCATGACGATTACCTCCGATCGTTCAGACCACCGATCGGCCGGGTGATTCCCTTCTGGCCGGCGTCCGTCATGCCGTCGGCCACCGCCATGGAGTGGGAATCCGAACCTCCGCGCCGGAGCCCGATCCCGGAAGGAGCGAGCGGTGCGGACCGGGAACCCGGACGACTTGATAGAATGAGGACTTAGGCCACGGTGACGCATCAGCCGACGCATGAACGTTGTGCGTGGGTGCGCCCGTGAAACCGAACCCGAACCGAAATCGCCGAACATGGACAAGCCGGTCCTCGCCGAAATTTTCTCCCAGGGCGATGAAGTCGTCACCGGCCAGATCACGGACACCAATGCGGCGTGGCTAGCCGAACGACTTCAGCTCCTCGGCTTCGATGTCTCGCGCCACACGACCGTCGGCGATCGGCTGGAACGCCTGGTCGAACTGCTCGGCGAGATTGCCGGACGGGCCGATTGCTGTATCTGCACCGGAGGACTCGGGCCGACCGTCGACGATTTGACCGCCGAAGCCGTGGCGCTCGCATTCGGCCGCCCGCTCGAACTCGATTCCGAAGCGCTGGCTCAAATCAAGCGGTATTTCGCCCAGCGCGGCTACCCGATGCCGGAGATCAATTGCAAACAGGCGATGCTGCCCCGCGGCGCGCAGCGGCTCGACAACCGCTGCGGCACCGCGCCCGGTTTCGCGCTGCGGCACGACCGCTGCCGGTTTGCCTTCCTGCCGGGGGTACCGACCGAAATGAAGGAGATGTTCACTCGGCTGGTGGTGCCTGGCCTGACCCAGCGATTCCCGCTGCGTCCCGCCCGCCTGTTCACGCTTCGCACGGTCGGCATCGGCGAGTCTTCGTTGCAGCAGCGGCTGCAGTCACTGCCATTGCCGGATGGTGTTCGCCTCGGTTTTCGTGCGGGGGTTCCGGAAAATGAAGTGAAGCTGTTGTTTCCCGCACACTTTCCCGCCGAGGAAGCGATGCGATGGGTGGATGGCGCATCGCAACTGCTGGGCGATGCCGTGTTCTCGATCGAGGGCGCGGGAATGCCCGGCGGCCATCTCGCGGCGGTCGTCGGGCGGTTGCTGCAGTCCCACGATGCGAGGCTGGCCGTTGCCGAATCCACCAGTGCCGGCCAAATTACCTGGCAGTGCCGCGGTCAATCTTGGCTGTTGCAGTCTGTCATCGCCCCCGAGCCGCGGCGTTTGTGGGTCTTGTTGGATGGCGAAACGAACGACTTTCCGGGTGATCCCGTTGACCTGGCCCGCTGGCTGGCCGGGCGTCTGCGTGAAACCTCGGGCGCCGAGTATGCGTTGGTGAACATCGGCGAATTGCCGGCGCCCGAGCCGCTCACGGGCGATGCCCCGAGTTCCGCGCTGACTCTGGCAGTGGCTGGCCCAGGCGGATTGGTGTCGCGACAACTCACCGTCGCCGGTTCCGCGGAACGACGCCACCATCAGTCGGCAGCATGGTCTCTAGACCTGTTGCGACGCACCCTGCTCGCCCAATCGGAGGCGAGCCACGGGCATGGCTTTCGCGCGGTCGCTGATTGCCGCCAATCGAGTGCTGACGGGGGCACTGTCGGGGGTTAAACTGACCATTCTATCGGCCACCCTCGTCTCGCCCGATGGCTTTCCCGTTCTCCACTGCGCGTTTTCTCGTGCTGCTGCTGACCGTGATGGCCGCGGTAGGCGCCCATTCGGACGACTACGCCGCGGCCCGCGACGCCTTGATCGACGAAATTCGCCGGGAGCGCCGCCAACTGGCGGGGGAGCTCGGCGGCGAGGCGTTCGATCCGCGCGTACTCGAGGCCATGTCGCGTGTGCCGCGCCACGAATTCGTCAAGGAGGCATTGAAATCGGCCGCATACCAGAACCGTCCGTTACCGATCGGTTCCGGCCAGACGATTTCGCAACCGTTCATCGTCGCATTGATGACCGATCTGTTGCAGTTGAAAAATGACCACCGCGTCCTCGAGATCGGCACCGGTTCCGGCTATCAGGCGGCGATCCTGGCAGAACTGACCCCTCACGTCTACACCATCGAGATCATCCCGGCGCTCGCCCGGGAATCCGCCGAGCGCCTGAAGCGGCTCGGGTATTCCCGGGTCACCACGCGCCTGGCGGACGGCTATGACGGGTGGCCGGAACACGCCCCGTTCGACGCCATCATCGTGACCGCCGCCCCGACCCGCATTCCGCCGCCGTTGCTCGATCAGTTGAAACCCGGCGGACATCTGGTCATCCCGGTCGGCAGCCCTTTTCTGACCCAGTATCTGCTGCTGATCACGAAACACCCCGATGGACGACTGTCTACGCGCGAGATCCTGCCGGTCGCATTCGTGCCGCTGACCGGCGACCGCTGATTGTCGATGAACGACCGACCGCCGAGACTGCTGCTGCTTGCCGTGGCATTGATTTCGGCGGCCGCGCTGAGTTACGAAATCCTGTTGATGCGGCTGTTCGCCATCATTCAGTGGCACCACTTCGCATCGATGCTGATCAGCCTCGCGTTGCTGGGTTACGGCGCCAGCGGCACGTTTCTGACCCGCTGCCGCCACGTCCTGCTGCCCGCCTACGGCCCGGCTTTCACGATCAATGCCGCACTGTTCGGATCGAGCTCGGTCGTGTGCTTCGCACTCGCGGCAAGGATTCCGCTGAATCCGCTGGAGTTTCTCTGGAGCGCCGGCGAGTGGGGCCGCCTGCTCCTGATCTCGACCGTACTGATGCTGCCGTTTTTTTTCGCCGCCAACTGCATCGGCCTGAGTTTCCAGCGTTATCAGGACAACATCGGCCGGATCTACGCAGCGGACCTGCTCGGCGCCGGCAGTGGAGCCATTGCCGTAGTCATCCTGCTGTTCGTCCTGTTTCCGGGTCATGCCCTGCAGATCGTCGGCTTCGTCGGCATCGTGGCCGCGGCTTGCGGCATCGTCGCGACCGGCCCCCTCCCCCGCTGGGTGATCACCGCATCGCTGCTGTCGCTGCTGCTGCTCGTGGTGGTCAATCAGCGCGGCATGCCGGCGCCTGCACCCAACGAGTACAAGGCGCAGTCCCAGACACTTCGCGTGATGGGTACACGAACGATCAAGCAGCGTTCCAGCCCATTGGGGCTGCTGACCGTCGTCGCCAGCCCGGTAATTCCCTTTCGCCACGCTCCGGGCTTGAGCCTGCTGAGCCGGGCCGAGATCCCCGAACAGCTTGCGGTGTTTACCGACGGCGACGGGATGACCGTGATCAACCGTTGGGACCGGCGGCCGGAAACCGTCGCATTTCTGGACCAGGTGCCGTCGGCACTGCCTTTCCACCTGCTGGGACCGAAACCCCGCGTCCTGGTCCTCGGCGCAGGCGGCGGCACCGAGGTTCTCCAGGCGCTCGCACACGGCGCGCAACGAGTGGACGCGGTCGAACTGAACCCGCAATTGATCCATCTGGTTCAGCGAAGCTACGGGAAGTATGCCGGACGCCTGTACGATGATCCGCGGGTGCGCCTGTACTTCGCCGATGCACGCGGTTTCATTCGGGCCACCGATGCGAAATTCGCATTGATCCAGTTGGTGTTGATCGACGGATTCAATGCCGCGGGCGCCGGCCTGCACGCCGTGCAGGAAGACTATCTGTACACCCGGGAAGCGATTGCGGATGACCTGTCCCGGCTTGCCCCTGGCGGCATCCTGGCCATCACGCGCTGGATTCGGCTGCCGCCCCGGGACAGCCTGAAGCTGTTCGCGACCGCGATTACGGCTTTGGAGCTGCAGGGGGTCACCGCACCAAACCGGCGCCTTGCCTGGATTCGCAACTGGCAAGTCGGCACGCTGTTGATCAAGAACGGCGAGTTCACACCGGAAGAGGTCCGCCGGATCCGGCGCTTCTGCTCGGAGCGATCCTTCGACACCGCGTATCTACCGGGTGCGACACGCGCGGCGAGCGACAGTGGCGGCGTCAGCCATTCGGATTTCAATGCCGCCACCGCGGCCCTGCTGGGTCCCGATCGGGACCGGTACGTGCGCGAATACAAGTTCAATATCCTCCCGGCGACCGACGACCGGCCTTATTTCTTTCACTTCTTTCGCTGGCCGCTGCTGGTCGAGGCCTGGTCGCTGAAGGGCGCCGGCGGCCTTTCCCTGCTGGATATGGGCTACCCGGTACTGGTGGCCACCCTGCTTCAGGCGCTGGTCTTCAGCGCGCTGCTGATCCTCGGGCCGCTGCCGATGGTGCGATCAGCGAGCATGACCGACCCCGACGGACCGCGACGCTTGCGCGCCGCGATCTATTTCGGCTGCATCGGCGTCGCGTTCATGTTCATCGAGATCGTCTCGATCCTGAAGCTGACGCTGTACCTGGCCCATCCGCTTTATGCGGTTCCTGTGGTACTGGCCGGTTTCCTGGTGTTTGCCGCGGCCGGCAGCTATCTGGCCGCCCGGGTGCCGCGGCGCAGTGCCCGCGGCCGTGCCGCCATCGCCGCCATCGCAGTGATCGTGCTGATGGGTGTGCACATGACCATGGTTCCCGAGTTGCTGCACGGCACCCTGCATTTCCCGGCCGAGGCCAAGATCTCCCTCGTTCTCGCAACGATCGCACCGCTCGCGGTGTGCATGGGCTCGCTGTTCCCGCTCGGCCTGACACGCCTGACCTACCAGGACTCTGCGCTACTGCCGTGGGCCTACGCGATCAATGGCTGCGCCTCGGTCGTCGCGGCAGTACTCGCATCGCTGTTGGCGATTCACTTCGGACACACCGCGGTACTATTGCTCGCCACCACGTTATACGCGTTCGCCGCGTGGTTCGTGCCGTGATGAACCGGCCCTTCGGCTGCGCGAACCAGAGCAAAGATACGATCAGTTTGCGCGCTCCCGAACCCGGCGCACGCTGAAATCGACCGCATCGAGGACCTTCCCGACCGGGTCGACCAGGGCCAGGCGGTGGGATCCGGGGCGCGGCTGCCATTTATACCGCTGCCGCCCCGACGCGATGCGGTGCCCGTTCAACAGGAATGCGTGATTGGGCCGAGCCGCCCGCGCGATGAAGATGACCATCTGGCGATCGGGCGGCACGTCGGGGTCCAGCGCGATCACGACGCCGTTGGGCGGGGAGGTGATCCGGGGAGCGCGGTGCTCGGCGGCATTCAGCCGGATCAATGCCGTTTCGGTGCCCGGAACGAACCATTCCCGGCGCGGCGCCTCCAACGCCGGGTCGAACTGCACCTGACGCAGCACCAAACCCGCGGGTGGTGCCGGCGCGCTGCTGCTGGCCGGGTCGCCGGCATGCAGCTCATCCATGATCGAAAGCCAGACCGGCGCGGCGCCTGTAACACCGGAGACGCCTTGCATGGCATCGCCTTCGAAGTTTCCGACCCAGACGCCGACCGTGTACTTCCGGCTGAATCCGATGCACCAGTTGTCCCGCATCTCCTTGCTGGTACCGGTCTTGACCGCGGTCCAGTAGCGCGTCTTCAGCGGGTTGCCGAACCCGAACGTGACCGCCCGGCTGGCATCGTCGGCGAGAATGTCGGCGATGATGAAGCTGGCCTGCTCGGGCATGACACGCCGCCCGGAGCCGGATCCGTCCTCGGGCACCCATCGCAGCGGGCTCCACATCCCGCCGTTGGCGAGACTCCGATAGGCGCCGACCTGCTCCACCAGATTGACCTCGGCCGATCCGAGCGCCAGCGAGAAACCGTAGTAGTCGCCGTCCTCGGTGATCCCGGAATAACCCAGATCGACCAGCCGGTCACGAAAGCGGCGCACCCCGGCCAACGCCAGCGTCCTCACCGCAGGGACATTCAGCGACCCGGCCAAAGCCGTCCGCACGCTGACCATGCCCTTGAATTCGTGGTCGTAGTTCTGCGGAATGTACAGACCCGATGTGGTCTCCAGGTTGACCGGCGTGTCCGCCAGCAGTGATGCGGCGGTCAGATAACGCCGCTCCAGCGCCAATCCATACAGGAAGGGCTTCAGTGTCGAACCCGCCTGGCGACGGGCGCGAGCGCCGTCCACCTGCGGCGACCGCGAATACGGCCCGGCCGATCCGACATACGCGAGCACATCGCCAGTCTGATTGGCAACGACAATCGCCGCGCCATCGCGGACATTGCGACCGACCAGCCCGCGGAGCTGGTGGGTCAGCGCGTCCACGACGCGCTGTTGCAGGTCGGCATCGAGAGTCGACGCAACCGAATCCCCGGCTCCTTTCAGCAGACGCACCGCCAAATGCGGCGCCGATCCCGACGAGAAAGCGATTCGGTGCCCGCCGTCCAGCGATCCGGCGAGTTCCCGCAACGCCGCGCACGAGACTTCGAAGCCGCCGCTGTGAGCGATCGCGCATGCTTTTCTCGCCAGATGCTGCGAGGCGCCGTTTGGCGACGGCAGCGCTGCGGCGAGCAAAACGGCTTCAGCTTCGTTCAACCCGGAGGGCGCCTTGTCGAACAAACCCTTGGCCGCCGCGGCGATGCCCTGAAGCTCACCCCGAAAATCGACGAGGTTCAGATAAGCTTCGAGGATCTGGCGCTTGGTCCAGCGTTTCTCCAATTCGTAGGCATCGCGGATCTGGCGGAATTTCTGCGGCCACGATCGATGGCGCAGACGCGGCGTCAGAGCGGGATCCAGCAAGGCCGCCAGCTGCATCGACAAGGTGCTGGCGCCCCGTCGCGCCCCCCCGCGCAGACGCTGCCCCAGCGCCGCAGCGACGGCCCGCCAGTCGACGCCGGCGTGGGTGTGGAACCGCCGATCCTCGGCCCAGATCAGCGCCCGAAGCAGCGCCGGCGACACTTGATCCAGCGGTGTCCACCACAGGCGCCGGACCTTGCGGTCCATCCTCAACTGCTGCAACAGCCTTCCGTTCCGATCCAGCAAATAGGCGTCCGACGGGCGCCACGCGTCGCGGACCGCATCGAACGACGGCATCGCCGACCATGCCGGGAAAGCCAGCAACAGCCACCCACACACCAGCAGGCGTTTCATGGCTCGCCATGGATTTCCATCGCCGGATTCGGAGACTCTCCGTAAACATCGGGGGCATAGAGTGCCTCCACCCGCGTCGGCGGCAACGCAAACCGGCCCGGTGTATTCAGCCGGACCGTGTAATCGAGCGTCCACTTTCCCTTCGGCACATAGTCGTAGTAGGCGCGGAACGCCTCGAAACGCCGCTCCTCGTAGATCGGCCACAGCGCCGATTCGCTCGCCGGGGTCCCATTCAATAGCGATGAGTCACGGCCGAGGCCGGTTCCGAGAATCGAGGCGCCGGCCGGAACCGGATCGTCGACGACGACCCACGCCATGTCGGCCTGCGCATCGACATCCAGTCGAATGCGGATGACATCCCCCCGAGTCCACACGCTCGGCTGCTGCTGCACCACCGGCTCGATCCGGCGGCTGATCGAGTACCCGCTGAAATCCGCCTGTTTCAGCGGCAGCGCCGCCCGGCTCTGGATCGTGGCCCACGGCGCGCCGGCACCGTGATGCTCCACCACCAGCATGGCCGGCCCCTCAGGCCACGGAAAATCCAGCGCGCCGCGGCGCTGCTCCGGCGTCCAGGACCAGTGCTGCCGCGTTCCGCCCAGGTTCGCCTCGACGATGCCGGTCACCGGCGTCGCCTGAAATGCCTTGGTGAACTTGTCGAGGGCCAGGATCCCCCAGGCATTGGCGACCGTCGTATCCCAGTGTCCGCGCGTCTGACGGCCCAGAGCGCCGGCGACGATCTTCGGCAAATCGTCCCGTCCGTCGCGCTCGGCGCTCAGCGCCAGAATCGCCTTCACGCTGTCGACATCGACGGACTGCATCAGCCACCATAATCGGTCCTGCCCGGCTTCCGAAAACACCATCGTGGTTCCACGGGCCGTGAAGCGGGACTTCAGGATCTGCCGAGCCTCGCGCAGCCGGGAGGAGCGTTGCGGCACGCCTTCCACCCGCTGCAGGATGTTCAGCCAGTCGATAACCGCCGAATTCGGCCACGACTTCGGGTCAAGGCTCAAGCTTCCCAGCATCTCCGGCGTGGCGGCACCGTATCGGGACAATGCTTCGAGCGCGGCCAGTTTGCGCAACACCAAGTCCGGGGCGGCCCACTTCGTCGTCCGTACCACTCGACCTTGGACGAAGCCTTTCAATCCGGCGATCGCGGCAGATTTCACCGCCGGCGGCAAGGACCAACCCGCTTCGTCTGCGATTGCCAGCACATAGGCAGTCACTACGTCACTACCCCGCAGCGCGTCTCCGGGAAAATATTTCAGCAGCCCATCAGCGTCCTGATAATTCGGCATCTCCGCCGTGATGCCGTCCCATAGCTGCCGTTCGCGCAGCGCCACGGCTTTGGAAACCCTCTGTTCGAGGCAGCTATAGGGGTACTGTGCCATGTGGTCGCGGACTGCCGAGGCATCGTCGCCGAGCCGTTCCTGCAGCACCAGACGAATGCCGCCGCGACCCGGCAGCGCGTCGACCGGGCGGTCGACGCTCATGGCGAGCGGCCGATCCAGCTGCACCAGGGTCGCCTGGTGGACACGATCCGGAACCGCTGCGATCACGGACTGGGAGATCTGCAGACGGTCCCGCGCCGAGCCGCCATCCAGTTCCTCCGCGCTCAGTTCCCAATCCATCCGGACCGCTTCGGCGGGCACCTCGACCGGCCAGACGACTTCTCGCGCTTCGCCCGGTTCCAAGGTCACGGTCTGCGGCGTCATCGTCAACGGGCTGTCGGGCGGGAGCCCGGAGACCGACACTTTTACCTCGGCCCGAGCCGACAGGCGGCGATCGGTGCCATTGCGCAAGGTCATACCCGCCTGGAGCACGTCGCCTTGACGAACGATCGGCGGGAGCCCGGAAAAGAGCATCAGGTCCTGAATGGTCCGAATAGTGCCGTCACCGGTCCCGAACAACCCGGCCCCGGCGTTGGCCACGGCCGTCAACCGGAACGTGGTCAGTGAGTCGTTCAACGGTACTGCAAGCTCCGCCTCGCCGGTCGCACCGAGCGGCACCCGGCCGCGCCACAACAACAGGGTGTCGAAGAGTTCACGCGCCGGCTGCCGACCGCCGCCGCCGCCCTGCGGCAAGGCCTTGCGTCCGTAATGCCGCTTGCCGACCACCTGCATTTGGGCCGTAGCCGTGTACACCTCGATGCCGCGCTGGCCCATCATCTCCTCCAGCAAACGCCAGGAGGTGTTTGGTCTCAGTTCCAGCAAGCCTTCGTCGACCGCGGCAAAAGCCAACTCGGCCGAGGCCGGAAGCGGCCCGCCGTCGGCCCGCTTCACCGCAATTCTCACGTTGGCCTGCTCGCGAACCTTGAAAGACACCCGCTCCGGCACGACACGAACATCGAGACGGTTCGGCGCCCAGCCCACGCCGAGGCGCGCAACCCCGAAACGGTAAGCGGGCTTATTCAGATCGACCAGCGCGGTGACGCTCTCGTCCCTGAACGGCATATTCAATTTTCTGCCGAGATCCTTCAGCCAACCGAATTTGGGCGTAACGCGCCCGCGCACCGCCAGCACCGATACGTAGACGTTCGGGGCGTAATGCGCGCGGATGGACACTTCGACCACCGGCGACTTGCCCGACAACACGGTGACGAAATTATCGATGACGCCTTCGCGTTCCACGGTGACCAGTGCCGTCGCCTCCCGAAACGGGCTGCGGACCTGCAGTCGGGCCGTCTCTCCGTTTTCGTACGACCGCCGCTCCGGTATCACGTCCATCCGGTCGTGTGCCCCCTGATCGAACCACCAGTCCCCGCCGTCATCGATCCAGACCTCGCGGGTCGCGAGTGCAGTGCTGCCGGCCTCGTCTCGCGCGGTCGCGCGGAGGATCACCTCACCCGAAACGCCCGGCGCCAGATCGCAGGCGATCAGTCCGACGCGATCGGTCGTCCCCTCGCAGACCGCATCCAGCCGCTTGACCTCAGCCTTGTTGTCGTAGGCATAGAAACCTCCGATCAGACGCTTTCGGTAAGAAAATGTGGTCTTCGCCAACAACTCGACGCGCACCGGTTTGCCGGCCACGGGCCGGCCGGCCAGATCGAGCGCCAGGGCCTGAAAACGAAGCCGGTTCCTGCTGGCCACCCAACCTTCGGTACGCAACCCCAGGCTCAGCCGTGCCGGCCACAACGCCATGTTCTGCGCAACGGTCAGCCGCTCACCGTTGGCATCCTGATATTCGAGTTCGGCGACCAACTCGTGCGGAACCTTCAACGGCGGCAGCTCCGGAATGGAGGCACGCGCCGCACCGGCTCGATCCAAGGTCAACGGTACCACTCGAACCGGCCGAGGTGTCGGTTCCGCTGCGGAATCCTGTTCCTCCTCCTCTTCATCGACTTCCTGAATGCCTTCGGTGACTTCCTCGCCGCCGAAGGAATAATCGGCATAGTCCGGATAGCTCAGGGTTCTGGGCCTGATCTGCGTTCGCAGCTTGACCGGCAGGCCTTTGGCCCCACCGCCGTTCATGTAGCCGACGAACAGGTCGACGGCAACGTCCTTCACGTTGACCCACGGTTCGCCGACCGGCTGAATCGACCCCCGCATCGACGGCACGCGGAATTGCTGCACCTGAAACTGGCCGCTATCGAACACCCACTGGTCACCGCGATACAACTGAACCTCATAGGTCCCAAGCTTGGCATCGCGCGGTATGTTCCAGGCGGCCTCGGCGATGCCCTGCTCATCGAAGGATGCGGGCAAATGGTAGTTTTCGCCGCTGCCGACATGACGGATGCGAATCTGATCCGGCCGATCGTCCGTCGGGATCGCGAAGCCCTGCATCACGCGTTCGCGTAGCACGATTTTCATGGACACCGTTTCCCCGGCACGCTGTAGAGTCCGATCGAACACGGTGTGCGCCACCCGAGACTGATACGGCGATCCGGTCGAAAGACCGAAGTCCGTGGGCTGGATGCCCCGGTTCCAGCCGGAGATCGAAAAGCCGATGTCACCATCAAGGCGAGCGCTGACGAACAGCGGCGGTGACGATTCGTTCCACTCCGAACAGTCCCGTTCGCCGTTCGGTTCCGGCAAACGTCCCCCGTCAACGACGGCGGTGCCGTCCATGCCGGTCCGGCCCTCCCACAGGACGACACCGGAACAGAACTGGCTGACCCGAATTGCGGCATTCGCCACCGGCTTGGCACTGTCGAGCGTCGTGACCCAGACCAGCGAGCGTTCCCGGCCCCACTTGAGATGCACGGCGAGGTTGGTCACCAGCGCGGAGGTGGCGACGTAGCGCGGAATCGCTTCACCGAGCAGTGCCGCACCGAGTCGGGGGCTCGCCAGTTCCACCACGTAAAAGCCCGGCTGCTGCAACGGAATGCCGACCACTTCGAAGGACTGAGAGTCCGAAGCCTTCGGAATCGAGAATGTCGTCGTGTCGGATTGCCCATCGAACACCGAGCGCGACCCCGTCAGTTCCTTCCACCGGCGGTCACCGTTCGACTCCTCCACCCATTCCCCTCGCCGCTCTGCAGCGACCCTGACCTTCTTGATCCAGCCGATGATCTCGGCATCGTCTTGCACGATGCGCTGCCATCGGCCCGGTAGCGCAGCCTCACGCTCCGGGCCGAGGCGCCGCGCCATCACCGGACTTTCCAAATTGCGCAACGTCACCGGAAGAATGCCCCCTTCCTTCGCCTCGATGATGCCGAATTCGCCGGAAAACTTGGCCAACGGAGGATATTCGTCGGTCGCCACTTCCAGCGGAAAGCGGGCGGCGTTCGTCAAGGCCCGCCCCGAGTCGTCCGTCAAACCGGGCGGCAACTGAATCTCGAATTTCGACTGCGCGGGGAACGGCCCGCGGAACGTGATGGAGTTGACGGTAGGGGACTTGGCCGGATCGAGTGATTCGGGTTCGTAACGTGACCCGTCATTACCGACCAGACGGATCATAGACGCCTGGTCCAGCGCGACCGGCGCGGAGAAAACCAGACTCATCGGAAGAAATGGCACGCATTCGGCGCGAGCATTGACTCGCTCGCATTGGAATTGCGCATCGAACACGGCTCGGGTGCGAAAACTCAATGGCTGCGCCTCGGCCGTGACAAGCCCCGAAGCGGTCGCGATGCCCGCTCCCCACACCAGGGTCACCGCGGTGTCCGGGGGAAAGCTGCGCCGGCACTGCAGGGCAACCAGGCCCTCCCGTTCCGAGTGGTGATCGGAAAACCGTTGAAAAAAATAGCGCTGCGTTTCGCGAAGCTCCGCCGTCAGGACCCGCTCCCGTGCCGCTCCCGTCAGCACATCGACTCCGATCCGTTCGCCCAAACCCTCGATCTCGCAGTACGCCGCGGCGGATACCGAATCCACTGTCGCGCCGGCATCCAGCGCCAACAGGAAAACCTGGCTCTCATCGATGTTGCCGGAACCGTCCGCCGGTACTGCATCTACCACGCTTGGCCCGCCGGTATCGAAGGCGTAAACCGGTGATCCGGTCACGATTGCTCCCGCAAGGGTCCTCAAGCCCTTCCGCAAACCGAACGAACAGCGTTGACCCGCGGGAAGATCGCGGGAGAAGTCGTACACCCACTGTCGCGGGTCGATCCAGTGTCCCTGCCCGCCGACGGCGCACTGTATCGTGAACGGCGCATGCCGACCGGAATCACCGAACCGAACCATCGGGTCGGAGAACCGCACCTGTACCTGCCGAATGTCTTTTTGCGAACCCTGAGGCGAAAAGGATTCCACTCGCGGCGCCGCGGCGAGAACCGGGCCGCTGAACAGCATAAACAGCAGGATGATCAGATACCGCATCGGGGCTCCTCTGCATCAAGCCCGGCAATACCCTGCTGGTATTGCCGGTCGCCACGGCCGGTGCACGTCCGGCCTTGGGTCATGCGGCTCGGTGCCGCGCCCGCGGCAAAGCCACAATCGTGCATCCACGCCCGATAGCACGGGCTGACTTTGCTACTGGGCGTTCCTTCCGCCTTCCCGTGCGGGCCTCGGCCGGCGACGCGCGGCGGAAACATCGGGTTCATCGAGCCAGTCCGACAATCGGGCACGCAATCGCAGCAGGGCCTGACCCTGCACTTGGCAAACACGCGATTCGGTCACGCCGAGCACCGCACCGATCTCCCTCAGATTGCGCTGCTCTTCGTAATACAGCGAGATGATCAGGCGTTCGCGATCCGGCAGGCTGGCGATCGCGTCTGCCAGAGCGGTCGCAAATCCCTCTCGCGCCAATCCCTCGACCGGTTCAGCCGATCCTTTCAGGCAGCGCTCCCATGCCGCATCGCCGGACTCGAGCAGTTGCTCGATGCTCAGGATCCTGCAACACAGTGTGTCTTGAAGCACCTGATGGTACTCTTCGATCGATAGATTGAGGTAAGCGGCGACTTCCGAGTCGCGGGCATCACGCCCGGTGCGGGCTTCGATCAGGCGTATGCCCTCCGCTACTTCCCGAGCCTTGCGATGAACGGATCGGGGCGTCCAGTCGTAATGCCGCAATTCGTCGATCATCGCACCGCGAATCCTGATGCCGGCAAAAGTGTCGAAGCTGGCCCCTTGCGTCGTATCGTAGTGTCTCGCCGCTTCGAGCAGGCCGACCATGCCGGCCTGAATCAAGTCCTCCAGTTGGACGGAAGGGGGTAGCCGATTCAGCAAGTGCAGGGCGATGCGTCTGACGAGCGGCCCGTGTGCCTGAACCAGTACGTGTGCGTCGTTCGGGACGGCGTCGTCTCGAGTCTGCGGATCGTTCATTCGGGTTGTCCAACTGCCCCATCAAACTGAGATCCGGCCGGATCACGCCGGCAGCGACGCGCAACGGCACAGAAATCCAATCGGTCGGCAAACGATTCGCCTGCCGCCGCGATCCAACGGCCTCGTCATCCTCTAGGCCTTCGGCGCTCTGACCCGACGCACGACATCAAACATTCGCCTCGTCAGCCACTGCGGAATCACACCCTGTGCGGTCCAATAGATCAACCGGCTCGACAGGTTCTTTCTCTGGATGTTCTTGTACACATCCAAATACTCGGCTCCCTTGCCATGATCCAACACCTGCGCCCTCCAATGGTCCATCATGTATGCCATGAATTTCCTATAAAAAATCTCCCAATCCTCGGCGTAGCTGTCATCCAGACCCAAATCCTCTTTCAATTTCTCCATGATATAGAAGTGTTCTTTAAACCACAGATCACTTCGCTTGAATGTCAGGTTGCCCGGATGAAATCGGTAAATCGCTGTAGGTTCCCTGATTTGCAGCGCGTCGTAATAAAAGGCGACTCGCATGAAGAAGTCAAACTCTTCCACCACATTCAGATGATCGTCAAATCTCAACTGCAAGCGATCTATGGCCGCACGCGAAACCAGGGTGGTTTGCAACCAAATCTGAAACGAACGGATGTTCTCTCTGAACAGGTTCCCGCGTCGATCCTCCGGTTCTGACGTCACCTGTTCTCCCGATTCACTGCGCCAAAACATTCCTGAATAGATTAACCCGATATTTTCCCTATCCGGCTCCCGATCGTACCTCCCGATCTGCACCTCCAACTTCTTTGGCAACCATTCATCATCAACGTCCAGAAACCCGATCCAGTCTCCCCTCGCTTCCGCAAGAGCCGCATTTCTCGCTTCTCCCAATGGAGTGAAACGCGGAGCGAAAAAATAGCGAACCCTCGGATCGTCAAAACTCTTGACGATCTCCGCGCTATCGTCAGTGGACTGATTATCCCAAAAAACGATCTCCCAGTGATCATAAGTCTGATCGATCACACTCTGGATTGCCTGCCTGAGATAGCGATCGCCATTAAAGCAGTTCATTATCACGCTAACCAAGGGACTCGACATATTAGTTCTCCAAAGTCCTTTTCAACATCGTACAAATGAAGTCCACTTGGCTCTCCGTCAGATCTGCGTGCAGTGGCAGGGTGACAAGTCGCTCGTAGATGTTCTGTGCAGCAGGTAAGCTGGCACCGGATGTTCCATAAAAGCTCAAATAGTGATTTGGAAGATAGTGAACGCCGGTCTGAATCCCCTCGGACTGCAGCCGCTCCTGGACCATCTTCCTCTCCCCGGTATTTAAAATAACAGGAAAAATGTGGGCCACGATAGCATCTGAATCCAGCGGCAATAGCCGAACCCCATCATAACCTTCAAGGTTACTGAAGTATCTCTTCACCATTGCCCGTCTCGTTTTTCTGAAATCAGGGAATCGCTGCAACTGAACCAGCCCAATCGCAGCCATGATGTTGCTCATGTGATAACGCCAACCCTGTTCGATCACATCAAACTCCCAGCTTCTCTGTCCGCTATATCGCATATCCGTATCACGCACGACCCCCAGCAGGCGAGCGTCCTTGGTCTTCCGGAGAACCTCCCGATCCTCGGTGACGATGCAACCGCCTTCCCCGGAGGTGATGTTCTTGATACCGTCGAAGCTGAAACAGGCGACGTCGCCGATGGAACCGATCCTCTTTCCATTCCATTCCGAACCGAAGGCGTGGGCCGCATCTTCGATGACGCGCAGTGAGTGGCGCTGAGCGAAGTCATATACCGCCTGCCAGTTTCCCGGATTCCCCGCGTAATGCACCGGCATGATCGCCCTGGTCTTGTCGCTCAGACGCCTCTCGGCGTCGTTCAGATCAATCAACAAGTCCGCTTCCGTGACATCGCAAGGCACGGGCACCGCACCCGTTGCGCTGATCGCCTGAAAGCTGGCGACATACGTGATCGTCGGTACCAGCACCTCGTCACCGGGTTTCATCCCGATCGCTTGACAGGACAAGTGCAGAGCGGCGGTTCCGGTGTTGACACAGACAACAGGCCGCCCAAAGTACTCCTGCAAGCGATTCTCGAAATTCTGGACATCGGCGCCCATTCCGAGAAACTCCTTGCTCAATACCTCGCAAACCGCTTCTTTCTCTCCTTCCCCCACGCAAGACTTTGAAAGCCTGATCATCTACGGATCCTCCAAGACGGTAACTGACACGTAAGAATGCACCTCTGCATCGATCCAATCGGGTCGTTGAATGACGAACGGGCATTGCGGCCACATCGCATCGTCGACCCCTTCAGCCGACGCCGGACTTGAGCCTCGGCGGACCGGGTACCGCATCAGCGTGCCGATGATCGCTCAAGTCCCTGCCCCCAATCCGTGCGCAGCGGGCCTCGGCCGGAAACGCATTCCCAGGCAACGGCCGGCCAAGGACGCCACTATATCCAGCCGACGATCGATCGCGAAGCCCCCTCCGGGACTCCATTGCCTCTCCCATCCTTCTATTCTCCCGAGCCAGGCCCAAGTTCCCCGGCTGCCGCTGCGGCGGCGGATTTGCATCGGATCGACCGCGGACGCTGCTGACGGCCGCGTTCCCGATCAATGCCGCAGTGTAGCGCAGCCGACCGGTCACCGACGGTCCTTTGCCGGAGCCGATTCGGATCGCCCGAACATCGCCGAACGATCCCCTCGCAGCGGCATGGATCCGCACAACGTGTCCGCTGGCGGAAGGCAGGGGAGTGAGCCGGTACGGTCAGGTTCCGCCACTTCCGAATAAGCGACGTAGGAGGAGACGTCAGGCACTGGCACTGAAATCGGCAGCGGGGCGGCACAGGCCGGAGCAACTATGCTTGTGTTAGACCAACCGACCGCTGACCTCGGCCAGCTCGGCCGGAGTTCCGAACACCGATGAGTAAACAACGATGAACACCGTCAGCGAAAAACTGGCTAGGCTCCTTGTTTCGATGGGACTTACTCCACGATCCACGAACATCGCGAGTGAGCGCGAGGGCTGGGAACTGGTGTTTGCGCTGCGACATCCGGAAATCTGGGCGCGGCGTCAACATCGCGATCCCGATACGGCCGCCAAGCTTAGACACCGAAAACGGCCAACGCACCGGGACCAACTCGAGCACTCCGGCGACCGGTCATCGGCACGCCGTTGACGGTCGGCAGACGAATACTGACATGGTTCTGTGGTGGAATGCGTTGCCCTCTGGCCTGCCCAGGCCAGTCGGCGCCCGGACGCCATGCACGACGGCATCCGACCTTCGATTCCGGCCTTGCGCCGACCGACCCTTGCAGATCCGAGCGAAACTTTGTGGTGTCTTTCACACCGCGACCGCCGTCCTTGTCCTAGGCTGGCACGATCCAGATCGAAATCAGACCGAGGTGGCGCGATGACGTCTCCCCCCTATGATGCTCTGCTGTTCCTGCGCCTCGCCGGAAGCCGTACCGGCGTCCGTGGCACCCACATCCCCTTGCCGGTCATCACGATGGTAGCCAATCTTGGCGGCCAGGTGCGCTTCGAGTCCGGGCGGATATACGTTCGAAATTCCCGCACACTGATCGCCCGCGTGCGCGAGATCTGCGGAAATCCAGTCCGCCGCTAGCCAGCCGTCAATCCGACTGCGGGGTTCATCCGGCAACCAGACCGCCATCCGTCGCTGTCGTCGGTACCGGTCCGCCTGACCCACGCACGGACCTCAAGCGTAACCGGGCTCGATCCGGACCAGCTGATGATTCACAGATCGTTGATCTGCCCTTTCGGGAGCCCTCCGTCGAACACACGGTCCACGACCGCATCCGGTGCTGCGATCAGAGCCCCGTGACCTCAGCGCGCTCTCTCAGCAGATACGCGGCAGCGGATCGTCCTCCAGTTCGTCCAATAATCGTTCACCGCCCAAAGGGGTTCGCAGCACGACCCGCGGCGGACCGGCCAGTACCTCGCCGATTACGGCGGCCTCGGCGAAACCCTGCTGGCGTAATGAGCGCACCGCCGCTTCGGCGGACTCCGGCGCCAACACGGCGACCACGCGGCCCTCGCAGGCCAGGAAATAGGGATCGTATCCCAGCATATCGCACACCGCACGCACCGGATCCCGGACCGGTATGCGGGACTGCTCCAACAGCACCGTCTTTTGGCATGCCTCGGCGAGTTCGTGCGCGACGGTCGCAATCCCGCCGCGGGTCGGATCCCGCATGAAGCGCACCCCTCCAACTTCGAGCAATGCTCGAGTCACGGGCAGCACGCTGCAAGCATCCGACGTCAAGTCGCCGGACAGGCCGAATTGCTCTCTGGCCAGCATCACCGCGGTACCGTGGTCACCCACCGGGCCGCTGACGATCACCCGATCACCGGTGGCAATCTGCGCCGCACCAAGCCGAATCCCGCGCGGGCGTAGTCCGATCCCGGACATTGCCAGATAGAGGCCGCCGCCCTGGCCGCGTCGGACCACCTTGGTGTCGCCGGCGGCGACCTTCACCCCGCAGTCGCGGCATGCTGCGGCCGTTGCGACCAGAACGCGATCCAGTAAATCGACCGCCAGTCCTTCCTCGATGATCGCGCTCAAGGTCAAATACAGCGGTATCGCGCCACAGACGGCCAGGTCGTTCACGGTTCCGTGCACCGCCAGACTGCCGATGTTGCCGCCCGGGAATTCCAGCGGCTCCACGGTGAAGCCGTCGGTGGTTATCATCAGATCGTCGGCGCGTCGATCAATCGGCAGCAACGCGGCATCAACGGACGTATCGAGACAGTCGTTCCCGAGATGGCGCGTAAAGAGATCGTCGATCAACTCGCGCATCAATCGCCCGCCGTTGCCGTGAGCCAGGCGAATGAAGTCGTCATGCAATGTGCGCGGCTGAAGTATCACAGGGCGTTACCGAAAAGGAGGACTCGCGTCCGCCGGACTCGTGCATGCCGACGGGTCGCCGGTCAGTCGATTCTAACACTCCGGAGCGGTAACAAATGATGGTCCCGATCAAAGCGCCCGCTCCGGCGGCATGCGGCGCGGCTCGCAGCCGGACTGCGGACCGCGGACTACCCCAGCCGCACGCCTGGCGCGGACCCGGAGCGGCGACTGCCGGAGCGGAGAGACCGCGCATCCCGACCTCGACGGAAATTTCCGCTCGGAGCTTCCCGCTCGAGGTCCGGGAGCAGCCGCCACCGGCCCGACCAACCGATCGGCACACAGCAAAAACGGCTGATTCTCGACGGTCGAATTGTTACCATTCGTCGTCTCGTCGGCCCGGGGTGCGCGCGGTAGAAAAAGCGTTCCAGCCGCACCACGCCGAACTCGGCGCCGAGACCCGTTCAGCCAGGAGAAGCCCATGTCGGACATCGAGATCGCGCAGCGCGCCCGGATGAAGCCCATCGTCGAACTGGCGGACGAACGCCTCGGCATCCCCGCGCGTGCGCTCGATCCTCATGGTCACTACAAGGCCAAGTTGTCGCTGGACTACATCCAGGGACTCGGCGACGGACCCAGCGGAAAGCTCATCCTGGTCACGGCGATCAGCCCCACGCCCGCCGGGGAAGGCAAGACCACGACCACCGTCGGCCTGGGCGACGCGCTGAACCGGCTCGGCAAGAAGACCGTCATCTGTCTGCGCGAGCCGGCGCTGGGACCGTGTTTCGGCGTCAAGGGAGGAGCCGCCGGAGGCGGCCATGCCCAAGTCGTTCCGATGGAAGACATCAACCTGCATTTCACCGGCGACTTCCATGCGATCGGTGCCGCGCACAATCTGCTGGCGGCGATGATCGACAACCACATCCATCACGACAACGCGCTGCGCCTGGATTTGCGTCAGGTTCACTGGCGCCGGGTGATGGACATGAACGACCGCGCCTTGCGCGAGATCGTGGTGGGCTTGGGCGGCGCGCCGAACGGCTTCCCGCGACAGGACGGCTTCGACATCATCGCCGCCTCCGAAGTCATGGCCATCCTGTGTCTGTCTCATACGCTGCAGGAACTGAAGGAACGGCTGGGCAACATTCTGATCGGCTATACCCGCGGCGAAAACCGGCCGGTGTTCGCCCGCGAGATCAAGGCGCACGGCGCGATGACCGCGCTGCTGAAGGATGCCCTGCGACCGAACCTGGTGCAGACGCTGGAGAACAATCCGGTGTTCGTGCACGGCGGACCGTTTGCCAACATCGCGCACGGCTGCAACTCGATCATCGCCACCAAGGCCGGCTTGAAACTGGCGGACTATGTGGTCACCGAGGCCGGATTCGGCGCCGACCTCGGCGCCGAGAAATTCATCGACATCAAGTGCCGCAAAGCGGGATTGCAGCCCGATGTGGTCGTTCTGGTGGCCACCGTACGGGCACTGAAATCGCATGGCGGGATCGGCGACGCCGACCTGCAGACCGAAGACCTCGCCGCACTGGAGAAGGGCTTCGTCAATCTCGAACGCCACTTGCTCAACATCCGCGATGCCTTCGGCTTACCGTGTCTGGTCGCCATCAATCATTTCAATTCCGATACGGCGGCGGAAATCGCCCTGCTGCAACGGAAAGTCGAAGCGCTCGGGTCCCAGGCGGTCGTCTGTCACCATTGGGCACGGGGCGGAGCGGGTGCCGAGCCGTTGGCGGAAGCAGTGTTGGCGAAACTGGACCGCGAACCGTCGCAGTTCCGTTTCCTCTACCCGGAGAATGCCCCGTTATGGGACAAGATCAGACGGATTGCGACCCGCCTCTATGGTGCAGCGGACATCACCGCGGACATCAAGGCCCGGCAGCAGTTGCAACAACTCAGTGACGAGTACAGCCATTTTCCGGTCTGCATCGCCAAGACACAGTATTCCTTCTCCACCGATCCGGCACTGAAGGGGGCGCCTCGCGGGCACATCCTTTCGATCCGCGAGGTGCGGCCCAGTCATGGCGCGGAATTCGTGGTGGCCGTCTGCGGGAACATGATGACGATGCCGGGATTGCCGAAAATCCCGGCCGCAGAGCACATCGACGTCACCGAGGATGGACGTCTCTCCGGGTTGTTCT
>CAZXXC010000049.1:0-29154 GCA_964644665.1 uncultured Methylococcaceae bacterium | reverse complement strand
CCGGCGCGACTAATGGCGGCCGGGTTTCAATTTCGACACCCATCACTCGCCTCCGCGTTGGCTGACGTTCTGAACCGCCGATGACACCGTCGTGCAGGGAGGAGGATGTCACGCATCAACTAGCCGGCGTTCCCAATCTCACCGAGGCTGAGACACAGATTCCTCAGCGTCGCCAGTTCTTCGAGCAAATCCAATGCGAGCGCCGCGCCGGCGGGATTGACGCCCAGATCCTGCTGTAACCGCAGCGCGGTACGCATGCGCCGCAGCGCGGAGGCATCGAAGCGCCAGTCGTCCGGCCCTGATCCGTGCGGCTCGACCACGCCCTCGTCGATCATGTCCGAGATCCGCGCCGCACTGACGTGACACGCGCGGCACAGCTCGCTCAGCGACAAGCAGTACGCTTCCTCCACGACCAATTCGGCACTGATGACCACTTCCCGCCTCATCATCACGCTCCCATCGCCGCGCGCGGATTGAACCGCACAGTTTCCGCCATCTTTCGGTAAGCGTCACGAACCCCCGCGAGGTCACCCGGCGGGTTGACCAGCTTCAGGATTACGTACTCGTCGCCGGGCGGATCGCCCGGCAGGCCGCGCCCTTTCAGCCGAAGCCTCTGCCCCGTCTGTGAATCGGGCGGAATCTTCAGTTCCACCTTCCCGCCCAAGGTCGGAGCGGTCACCACTCCGCCCAGCGACGCCTCCCAGGGACTGACCGGCAACTCGACGAGGATGTCGCGACCGTCGGCTCGAAAGACTCGGTGGGGTTCGAAACGGACTTCCAGGAACAAATCGCCGGGTTTCCCATCCTCGGCCGACCGGCTTCCTTGCCCCGGCAGCCGAATACGCTGCCCCTCGATGACGCCTTTCGGAATCTTGACATGCAGCGTGCGCTTTACCGATCTTAACCGTCTGTCTTCGCCGACTTGGCTCGACATCAGCGTGATCTGCCGAGTCGCGCCATAATAGGCGTCCTCCAACGTGATCGAGACCGCGGCATGATGGTCCCTGCCATAAGCACCGCCGAAGGCATCCTGGAACGGATCGTACACCCGCCGCCGGCCGCTTCCGAACAAGGATTCGAAGAAGTCGCTGAATCCACCCAGGCCCTCATTCGGCGCCACACCGAAGTCGAATGATGCACCCCAATCGGGTGGCGGAGTAAATTCCTCGCCCGCCCGGCGACCACTTGCCAGCCGATCATACGCGGCGCGCTTCTGAGGATCCCTGAGCACCTCGTACGCTTCGCCCAGCTCCTTGAATTTCTCTTCAGCGTTCGCTTCCTTGCTGACATCCGGATGATACGTGCGTGCCAGCTTTCGGTAGACGCGTTTGATATCCTCCTGGCTGGCGTCCCGTGGAAGTCCGAAAATCGAGTAGTAATCCTTGAACTGCATGCCTCAATCGAACCGCTGTGCAATCTGCTTGGCCTCGCGAAGCTTAACGGCTTTGTCCGAGAATCGGAAGATGAGGGTGACCGCCGCGAAAGCCGACCGGCCCCCGCGACGAAAGCGCCCCGGAGATTCGCGATGAGGGTTCTCGTTACCGGCGCCAACGGTTTCGTCGGTCGCGAACTGTGTCACACCCTGAGCGAGTCGGGTCTGGCCGTTCGCGCCGCAGTACGAACCCCGACTGCAGGGCTCGCGGCCGCAGAGCAAATCACCGTCGGGGACATCGGACCCGACACGGACTGGTCGAACGCCCTGCAGGGGATCGACGCGATTGCGCACTTGGCCGCCCGCGTACATGTGATGCGCGATCGGGCCACCGACCCGCTGCGAGAGTTTCGGCGCATCAATGTCCTTGCGACCGAGCGGCTGGCGCGGATCGCCGCCCAACACGGCGTGCGACGTCTGGTCCTGGTCAGCTCGATCAAGGTGAATGGCGAACGAACTGCCGTGAACGCCGCTTTTCTGGACGATGATATGCCAAACCCCACGGGTCCATACGCACTCTCGAAGTGGGAAGCGGAACAAGGGCTGCAGCGCGTCGCCGCCGAGACCGGCCTGGAATGTGTGCGTGTTCGCCCCCCCCTGGTTTACGGACCGGGTGTCAAAGCCAACTTCCTACAACTGATGAGACTGGTCGCTCGCGGCGTCCCGTTACCGCTCGGCGCGATCGATAATCGCCGCAGCCTGATTTTCGTCGGCAATCTGACCAGCGCAGTCCGACAATGTCTGACTCATCCAGCCGCGAGCAACGGTGTATTCCTGATCGCCGACGGCGAGGATCTTTCGACTCCGGAGCTGATCCGCCGGATGGGACGGGCGCTTCGGCGCCCCGCCCGACTGATCCGGGTTCCCCGGAGCTTGCTGCGCTTGGCCGCCGGCTTGACAAGGCGTACTGCGATGCTGGAGCGCTTGACCGACTCGCTGCTGGTCGATGACTCGGGAATCCGTGAGAAGCTCGACTGGACCCCCCCGTATACCGTGGATCAAGGGCTCGCCAAAACGGCCGAGTGGTTTCTCGGAACCGACCGTCCTTAATTCATCAGGCCCACACCCCCCTCATGGAATGTCCTGTCGCCGCCGAGGCTGGTCCAGCCCGGCCTTGGCTCAAGCGGCTTATCACCCGCGCCGTGACACCCCTGCCCTGGACTACCCCGGCCAATTGGGCCGGTCGATCTCCCGCGTGGCAGGGACGCAGGTGACGACCAAACTTCCGTCCAGGCACCCTAATGACCGCAGTCGTCCGGAGGTGCGCTCGGTCGGCATACGCCAAGCCCCTCGCATGCGGCTATAATGCGCCATCGCGTCGTCGGCGCTTCCGGCGCCAACGGCGGCAACACCACATTCACCCATCCCGGCAGCCAGCGGAGAATCCTGCATGACGACCATCAAACTCAATGTCACGGGCATGAAATGCGGCGGTTGTGAGAACAGCCTGAAGGATGCACTCGGCTCCCAACCCGGAGTCATCGCCGTCAAGCCCTCGCACAAAGACGCCACCGTCGAAATCGACTACGACGACGCCAGCGCCGATCTGGCGGCCATTCGGAAGACCATCGCGGATCAGGGTTTCACGGTCACCGACTGAGACTTCCGTGCCCACGGCCCGCCGCCATGAGACCCGCGATACGTGTTCACCCCGGCGAGACCGGTCTCCGAATCGTTGCGGGACCAATGGGTGCGTTCGCCGTTCCCGACCCGCAGGTAACCACTGACCCGTCCGATCGATCCGCTACACCAGCGAACCAGACGCCATGAAAACACCGGTACAGATCGCGGTCACGGGTGCGGCCGGGCAGATCAGTTACGCGTTGATCTTTCGTCTCGCCGCGGGCGATCTGTTGGGTCCGGATCAGCCGGTCACGTTGCGCCTGCTGGACGTACCCGACGCGATCGGTGCGTTGAACGGCGTGTTGATGGAGTTGGTCGACTGCGCCTGGCCGCTGCTGCACGATGTCGTGATCTGCACCGACCCGAAGTCAGCCTTCGACGGTGCCGACTTCGCCTTTCTGGTCGGCGCCCGCCCGAGAACTCAGGGCATGGAGCGACAGGATTTGCTGGTGGTCAACGCCGGCATCTTTTCCGAACAAGGCCGCGCACTGAATGAGCGAGCCAAACGCTGCGTCAAAGTGTTGGTCGTCGGAAATCCCGCCAATACCAATGCACTGATCGCGCTCAGCAACGCACCCGACCTCCCGCCCACGGCTTTCTCGGCGATGACCCGTCTCGATCACAACCGGGCGGTCAGCCATCTGGCGCGGAAGTGCGGCTGCCAGGTCGGCGACATCCGCCAGGTCGCGATCTGGGGCAATCATTCGACGACCCAGTTTCCGGATCTCTATCATGCGCTGGTCCGCGGGCGGCCTTCGACGGAGTGGCTGGACCAAGTCTGGTACCACGATGAATTCATTCCGTTGATACAAAAACGCGGCGCCGCGGTGATCGAAGCGCGGGGCAAATCCAGCGCTGCGTCCGCCGCCAATGCGGCGATCTGCCAGATGCGGGACTGGGTCAGGGGAACCCCGCCGGATGATTGGGCCAGCATGGCGATTCCGACCGACGGCAGTTACGACATCGCGGAAGGCCTGGTGTTTTCGTTTCCGGTCACAGTCTCCGATGGCGGTTACCGCATTGTTCAAGGACTCATGCTGAATCAGTTCAGCCGCGACCGGCTTCGGCAGTCCGAGCAGGAACTGTTGGCCGAGCGCAGCATGGTTGCGCACCTGCTCGGACACTGAGCCGCGGCACGGCGGCGGGTGCGCCCCGTCTCAATTCAGGTTGACGAACGCGTCTTCCGGATCAGCCCGGTCGATAATGCCCAGATCAAGCAACTGACGGGCGAGCTGTTGCCAGCGGGACAACTCCATCGTGCCCAGCCCGTTCGCCCGTGTGTACTCGCTTTCGATCAGCGGCTTCTGCACCGCGGCAACCTCGGCGAAAGTACCGGGCTCCATCGTCGCATTCAGGCGCTGCATCACGGCATTGGCGGGCGCCGGGTCATCCAGGTAGGCTTGCCATCCCCGACGGACCGCGCGAATCAACCGCCGAGCGCGATCGGGCTGTTCGGCCAGCAGCCGCGAGCGGGTGACCACCACGCCGGCGTACGGGTTGTACCCCACATCCGACAACGGAAACACCTGAGGAGCGGCACCGGCCCGACGCGCAGCGATCGGCTCGGAGGTCACGAAGCACTGCATCGCAAAATTCGGATCGCGCAAAAACGGCGCCAAGTTGTTGCCGTACGGCACCGCGCGAACTTTCCCCAGACCGAACTTCTTTGCCAACAGACGCTCGTACGGCGTTCCGGGTTCCATCGCGACGGTCCCGCTCTGGAACACCTCTCCGAGAGATTTCAGCCCGCGGCTCGCGTGGGTCATGATGCCCTGCGGAAACGTTTGATAAACGGCGTAGAGGGCAACCAAGTCCGCCCCCCGCGCGCGTGCGATCAGCACGTTGTCCGCGCTGGAAATACCGAAGTCGATCCGGCCGGCGGCGACCATCTGCTCCACCGGCGTGCCGGGGCCGCCGCCTCGGATCTTTAAGTCGAATCCCTGCTCGCGGTCCGCGCCGAGTTCACGGGCGGCGTAATAACCCCCGAATTCCGGCTCCGGAACCCAATTCAACTGCAACACCAGGGGTGGCCGCGCTCCCGCACCGGCGTCCGGATCGCGACCATCAGAACACGCCCACATCAACGATAGCAACACCGTGGCTAGCAAGACAGGCCGAAAATGTGCCATCAAAGCGACTCCTTCGTTTCCGCGACATGCCAGCGTCGCATCGCAACGCGACTGGCGAGATTGACGGCGCTGAAGAACAGCAGGCCGAGCACCGAGGCCATCGCCACGGCGGCAAACACCTTGTCGGTCTTCTGCTCTTTGATGGCGACTTCGACCGCGGTACCGATGCCACCCCCGGCTTGATAGGTATCCGCAACGAACTCTCCGACGATGGCACCGATCACCGCCAGTCCCGAAGCGATCCGGAGACCGGTCAGGAAGTACGGCAATGCACTCGGAATCGCCAGCTTGAACATCGTCGCCGCGCGACTCGCACGGTAGATACGGAACAAGTCCCGCAGCGCCGGATCGGTCGACAGCAGACCGCTCAACACATTGGCAATGATCGGAAAAACCGAAACGATGAACGCCGCGGCGGTCACCGCCTGAGTACCGTAGCCGAACCACACGACCAACATCGGAGCAATCGCGACCACCGGCACTGTCTGAAAGAACACGGCATAGGGATAGAACGCTCGTCTGATCCAGGGATGCAGGGACAGCAGAATCGCGATCGCCGACCCGAGTACGGCACTCAATCCGAGTCCACACAGCGCCGCCCATCCGGTCTGCAGTGCCGCGCGCGACAATTCGGCCGCATCTCGAATCAGCGCGGCGAAGACCGCAGAAGGCGGTGGCATCAGGTAGGCCGGCACCTTCCAGATGGACAGAGCGGCTTCCAGCATCGTCGCGGCGACCACGAAGCTTGCCAACGGCGGTACGGTCATCGCAAGACAGCGGGCTTTCAGCATGGCACGCAGGGACCCTCCAGGGCCTGGGACAGGCGCGCCTGCTCGGCCATGAACTCCACGCTGGTTCGGATCCCGGCTCGCCGCGGCCGTTCGAGCGCGATCCTTCGATCGGCGACGATGTGTCCCCCGGTGGGCGACATCACGACCACGCGATCCGCCAGGAACACCGCTTCCGCAACCGAATGCGTGACGAACAACACGGTCATTCGGCGGCTCAAGAAGAGTTGCTGCAGATGATCGTCCAACCGCTGCCGGGTCAGCGCATCGAGCGCGGCAAACGGCTCATCGAGCAACAGTAGCCGTGGGTCGGTGATCAGTGCGCGAGCGAGTGACACTCGCATCCGCATGCCACCGGAAAGCTCGCTCGGGAATCGGTCGCTCGCCTCATCGAGGCCGACCGTCTGCAAATGTCGCCGGGCCGCGGCCTGCCGTTCCCTGCGGGAACCACCGATCAGTTCCAGCGGTAGCGCGACGTTGTCCAGTACACTGCGCCACGGCAGCAAACAGGGATCCTGGAAGACATAGGCGATCGGCCAAGGGTCGCCACCCATCACGATGCGCCCATCATCCGGCTGATCCAACGCCGCCACCAGCTTCAACAAGGTCGACTTGCCGCAACCGGACGGACCCAGCAGTGCGACGAACTCTCCCCCCTCGATCTCCAGATTCAGCCCATCCAGGATGGCTCGCCCCAAAAACGCCCGCCGCAGGGTCTGCAGCGCGATCGACACGCCTGTAGATGGTTGGCGGCCGCGACTGGCGGCATTCATGTCTTGATTCCGGTGCCTCGCCGCAGCAGCCACCAAGCCCACAGCGCCAACACGACGATCACCGTGGCAATCAGTGCGAACGCCTGGTCGATCCGAACGTCCGAAACGCCCAGGAAGCCGTAGCGAAACGCATTGACCATGTAGAGAATGGGATTGCCGAGAGAAAGTCGGCGGCCGATCTCGGGCAGCAGATCGATCGAATAGAACACACCACCGAGGTACACCAGCGGGGTCAGAACGAAATTGGGTACGATCGAAATCGCATCGAAACTGTTGGCGAATACCGCATTGATGAAGCCTGCCAGCGAGAACAGCAATGCCGTCAGAAACCCCATCGCCAGTAACACCTCCCAGTGGGCGATTCGCAGATCGGTGAACCATGCCGCGATGCCCATCACCACGCAACCGACCGCCAAGCCGCGGGCGATTCCGCCGCCGACGTAACCGGCGAGGATCACCGTCTCGCAGACCGGCGAGACGATCAGTTCCTCGATATGGCGCTGAAACTTGGTGGAATAGAACGACGACACGACATTGCTGTAAGAGTTGGTAATCACCGCCATCAGCGTGATGCCGGGCACGATGTAGTCGACGTACCGGACACCACCGATCGCACCGATCCGTGGTCCCATCAAGCCGCCGAAGATCAGCAGATAAAGCCCGTTGGTCACCGCCGCCGGCAGCATGGTTTGCGGCCAGATTCGGACGAATCGGTGGATTTCCTTGAACAGAATCGTTTGCAACGCGATCAGCTGCGTTTTCATCACTTCTGACTGTCTCACCGCTACGGGACTGATGCGCCGGGCCGGTTTCGGCCCGCTTGGCGGATCCGCGGCTCATTCGCTAGTTTGTTTTCAGGGAGACTGGACGCCGCGGCGGGAGCCATTCGCAGGCCGCCGACGTCCTGCGTCGCTCGTCATTATCCCCCACGGCATGCGTTCGGAGAACCGCACTGCCGCGCGCCGCAGCGAAATGTACCACGTGCAAAGGCCTTCCACTGGTCCCGAGCCGGACGATCCGTCCCCTCGCGACCGTGCGCCCGAAACCGGTTCGCGGTCGCCGTAGCGAAGGGCCTTGGTACCGCCCGCCGGAGAACCACTGGGACCGCCTTTCGAAGTGAAGCCCCAGTCGTCCGTACCTCCCGGCCCGGCAGATCATCGGACGGCGCCGTCATCGACCAACCGGCTGCGCATCGAACCGAATCCGATTGGCTTGCGGAACCTCGGGACGCTCGGCGTCTATTAGGCAGACCCATTGATGGGCCGGGTTAGTGGGCCTGAAACACCACGAGATCGGGCGGGCGGCGGAACGTCGGAAAACGCGGACGATCGGGCCGACGCGGCACAGGCAGCCCGAAGTCTCTACTCTTCGCCGTCTTCCTCGTCGAGCGAAACCTCCGGCGACGACTTTCGGCGGTGAGCACGGACTTTGCGGGCGAGAGCCGGCGCAATGGATTCCAGCCACGCGAGCAAGCACCTGTCGATCAACCGGACGAAAGAGAAGTTCGGGGCGCGTTTGAGAACCTTGGGAGCGACATCGTCTTGCGCGCGCATTAGCGACACCCGTATGGATCGCCTGTGAGCGGCGAACAACTCGAAATGGACGGCTGTCGGCCGACTTTTCGGAACGATCGCGACTCACGGCTGAAAGTCACAATAACAAGCATGTTCTAAGCGTAGACGGAAACGGCCGGCGGCGAGAGCGTCGTCTCGTCGTTTCCTGGTTGAGGATGGACCTTACTCGCTACTCGCTTACCGACCCTTCCATCGGCGACCAAGCATGCGGCAGCGGGATCGAGGTACGGGCCCGACGAATTCACTTCCGATCGACTGGTCGCTCACCTCCAAGTCCGTGTCGACCCTGTTATCAAACGAGGATTCGCAGCCCCACGAGCGCACACGGTCGCTACTGAGCCGATCCGATTCGCTCGGATCGACCTGGGTTACCGGCACGGAGTGATGGCAGCGGAAGTTGAACGGGTGGAAACCGCCGAGTTGCGCCGCGAGGGGAAAGTTTGTGATCGTCGCTTGTGGAGGGGCGGCGCCCTGACGACTGCCAGCAGCCGGGGGATCCGCCTCGCCACTCCTCGTCACCCGGGGAAAAAGCCTCGGAGAACCATCCAGGTCAGCAGGATGGAGCCGGCAATGGACCCCAGGAATATCAGGGTGATGCCGAACCGCTCCCGAAGACTCAACGGTTCGAACTCGACCCAATTGTTGTTCTGTGTTCTCGTCCCACTCATCGTTTCAGCCCTCAAATGAAGTGCCCGGTCCGAAACCCAAGACTTTATGGACCCGGCACCATGCAAGAGATCGCACTAGAAGGTCGGAAACCACGCCGTCTTCCCTTCGTTCATGTCCGGCCAGAGACTTCTTCGGCGACCACGATTTACCCCTGCATATTCTGGGCCTGAGTCCGCCATTCACTGATTGCGGGCGTTTGGATCCCGCTCGACGTGAAATTCGCGCGATGAATGTCGCTACACCCCGACACCCCGGCCGGATCCAAGGCGATCGCCGCACCGATAGCCGCCATGACCACAACCCCGAGCGGCCGGCAGCATCGCCGTGCCGATCCCGCGGGCACGGGCACCGCGCGATTCGGTCTGGCACCGCCTTGACTCCGCGCGGCGCCGCGATCAGGATCCCCGACCCGCGAGTGCAGTGGAACCAAACCATGCCTTTCTTCCGTCGATTGATCCAACCTGTCGTGAAACTCATACGGCTGGTGTTCATGATCGTGATCGGCTACGGCCTGATGATCATCGTGTTCCGGGAGGCTTACCGGTTGGAACTTCCGAATCCGGCTCCCTGGCTGATCAAGCACTGGCCGAGCGGCTTCCGATTGGACCTATGAACCGGGCGTCGGTCGACCGGCGGCTGCGGCGGAGCGTGACGACGCCGGAATGGACGCTGCCCCTCTTCAGTCAAGCGTCCGGTTGCGACTCGCTGCGGCGCTGGACCAGTTCCATGAAGTACTGCTCCAACCGGTTGGAAGCATTGCGCAGGCCCATCACCTCGATCCCGCGGGCGGCCAGCGCGTTGAATAGCTGGTGAATTCCAACTCCTGGAGGAATCTCGACACCGAGCGTCCACGCATCGACCGGCTCGATGACAAACCCCTCGATCCTCGGGATCACATCCACGGCCTGTTTCAATTCCAGGGTGTAGCGGTGGCTCTGGACCTGAGTCAGAAGTTCCTGCATCGGACTGTTCACGACGATGCGACCCTGATCGATGATCGCAATCTGGCGGCACAGGCTCTCCGCTTCCTCCAGATAGTGCGTCGTCAGGATCACCGTCGTGCCCCGGCGATTGATGGTCCGCAGAAACTCCCACATCGAATGGCGGATCTCGACATCCACGCCCGCAGTCGGTTCGTCGAGAATCAACAGCCCCGGGTCGTGCACCAGTGCACGCGCGATCATCAGCCGGCGTTTCATCCCGCCCGACAGTTGCCGCGAGACGGCATTGCGCTTGTCCCACAGCCCCACTTGCCGCAGACTCCTCTCCGCGCGCACGGTGGCCTCGTGACGACGGATTCCGTAATAGCCAGCCTGGTTGACCACGATATTGAATACGGTCTCGAACTGATTGAAGTTGATCTCCTGCGGTACCAGGCCGATGCAGCGCTTGGCCGCCTCGCGCTCCCGGTCCAGATCATGACCGAAGATGTGGACTTTGCCGGAAGTCTTGTTGATCAGCGAACTGATGATGCCGATCATCGTGGACTTGCCCGCGCCGTTGGGGCCCAGCAACGCGAAGAACTCGCCGGCCGGCACTTCCAGGTCGACCCCTTTCAACGCCTCGAAACCGTTCTTGTAGGTCTTGCGCAGTGCGCTCAACGACAACGCCAGCATCGCGGATTTTCCGTCTCGCTTTGTTAGAATACGGGCGCCTCGCCGCCCCGTCGCAAGCGTTTCATTCTAACAGAACGTCCAAGGCCGGCCCCGATCCGCAACCCGCTGGAGGTCCTTCGTGCCCAATACACCGGAGATGGTCGCCGCCGTCGACCTCGGCTCGAACAGTTTTCACATGCTGGTGGCCGCCCTTCGCAACGGCAGCCTGACCGTGATCGACCGACTGCGTGAAGCGGTTCGGCTCGGCGCAGGGCTCGATGCGGAGCGTAGTCTGACTGCCGAAGCCCAGATTCGCGCGCTCGATTGCCTGGAGCGCTTCGGCCAGCGGGTCCGAGACATGCCGCCCGGCAGCGTCCGGGCGGTCGGCACCAACACGTTTCGCGTCGCCGCCAATGCGCAGCAGTTTCTGCACCGAGCCGAGCATGCGTTGGGTCACCCGATCGAAATCATCTCCGGCGCCGAGGAGGCGCGGCTGATTTATCAGGGGGTCGCCGCGAGCCTCGCGGTGGACGGCAAACGTCGCCTGGTGATGGATATCGGGGGCGGCAGCACCGAATTCATCATCGGCGTGGATAGCACGCCGATGCACAAGGAAAGCCTGCACATGGGCTGTGTCTCGATGAGCCTGAAGCACTTCGCCGGTGGCAAGATCACCGCCAAACGGTACAAGAAGGCGGTGATCGCCGCGCAGCAGGAACTCGAACCGATCCAGACCGCGTTCCGCAAAGGACACTGGGCCGAGGCCGTCGGTGCATCGGGGACTCTGCGTGCGATTCAGAAAACGATCGTCGCCGCCGGCTGGAGCAAAGGCGGCATCACGACGTCGGGGCTGGAACGCCTGGTCGAAGCGACCCTGGGCAGCGGCGATATCGCCAAACTGCCTTCGCTGCCTGAAGTGAGCGCAGAGCGCGCACCGGTGATTCCCGGCGGTTTAGCGATCGTCGATGCCACTTTCAAGAATCTGAACATCGATGTGATGCACGTCGCCGACGGCGCGCTGCGGGAAGGTCTGCTCCATGATCTGATCGGCCGATTGCAGCAGGACGACATCCGCGGTCGGACCGTCGCTGCGATCGCCAGCCGCTACCATGTCGATCATCGCCACGCCGACCGCGTGAGACACACGGTCAACCGCTTGCTGGAGCAGGCCTTGCCGAACATACGCATGGATCGCGAAGTGGCCTGGCAATGGCTGGACTGGGCTTGCGACCTGCACGAGATCGGCCTCGATATTGCGCACAGTCAGTACCACAAGCACAGCGCCTACATCGTCGAAAACGCCGATCTGGCCGGATTCTCCCAGCAGGATCAAAAGTTGCTGGCCACGCTGGTCCGGGTCCATCGGCGAAAGTTTCCCGGCAAACTCTTCAAGGAGCTCGCCCACCCGTGGGATGAAATCGCGCCGTCATTGGCGATCCTGTTGCGACTGGGAATTCTGCTGAACCGAAGCCGCCGTCCGATCGAGTTCCCGGCGATCCGGATGCAGATGTCCGTATCCCAGATTCAGCTCGAATTTCCCGAGGGATGGCTGGCCGATCACCCCTTGACCGCCGCCGACCTGGAACAGGAAGCCGAATACCTGCGCGCCGCCGGCTTCGACTTGCGTTGCAGCTGAGCCGCGAAACCTTGACTCAGGTCGCCAGCGCCAGCGTGCGAATGCGCTGAATCTCGTCGCGCAGCCTCGCCGCCTGTTCGAATTCCAGTTCTCGCGCATGCGCGTACATCTTGTCTTCGAGCTGCTGAATCAGCTTCGCCGCATCTTTCGGTTTCAGTGCTCCATAATCGGTGGCCGGTTCGGCGACCTTCCTGCCGCGACTCCGTCCCGCCGAGCGTACACCTACGCCCGGAATCGGCACTTCGAGGATGTCGGTGATCGACTTGGTGACACCGCGGGGCGTCAATCCCATCCGCTCGTTATACGCCTGCTGCTTGGCCCGCCGCCGGTCGGTTTCTTCGAGCGCGCGCTCGATCGATCCGGTCACCTTGTCGGCATAAAGGATCGCCTTGCCATGCAGATTGCGCGCGGCCCGGCCGATGGTCTGGATCAATGAGACCGTCGAACGCAGGAATCCCTCCTTGTCCGCATCGAGAATCGCGACCAGCGAGACTTCCGGGATGTCCAAGCCTTCGCGCAGCAGGTTGATGCCGACCAGGACATCGAATTGGCCCAGCCGCAGGTCACGGATGATCTCGACGCGTTCGACGGTCTCGACGTCCGAATGCAGGTAGCGGACGGCGATGTCGTGGTCCATCAGGTATTCGGTCAGATCCTCGGCCATTCGCTTGGTCAGCGTGGTGACCAACACCCGTTCCCGGGCCACAATGCGCTGTCGAATCTCCGACAGCAGGTCCTCGACCTGCGTCGATGCCGGCCGCACCTCGACTTCCGGATCGACCAGCCCGGTCGGCCGGACAACCTGCTCGATGATCGCGCCCGAATGTTCACGCTCGTAGGGTCCCGGTGTTGCCGAGATGTAGATTCGCTGTGGCGCCAGCCGCTCGAATTCCTCGAAACGCAGCGGCCGATTGTCCAACGCCGACGGCAGGCGAAAGCCGTACTCGACCAGAGTCTCCTTGCGCGAACGGTCGCCGCGGAACATCGCGCCGAGCTGGGGTATCGTCACGTGACTCTCGTCGATGACCATCAGCGCATCCGGCGGCAGGTAATCGAACAGGGTCGGCGGTGACTCGCCGGCCTGGCGGCCGGACAGATACCGCGAGTAGTTTTCGATGCCCGAACAGTAGCCGACTTCCAGCATGATCTCGATATCGAACAGCGTCCGCTGCTCCAGCCGCTGGGCTTCGACGAGTTTGCCCATCGCACGCAACTGTTCCAGCCGCTCTTTCAATTCGACCTTGATTTCCTCGACCGCTGCGACCAGCTTTTCGCGCGGCGTCACGTAGTGGGTCTTCGGGTATACCGTGTAGCGGGCGACGCGGCTGATGATCTCACCGGTCAGCGGATCGAACAGCGACATCCGCTCGATCTCGTCGTCGAACAGCTCGACCCGCAGCGCTTCCTTTTCGCTTTCCGCCGGATGAATGTCGATCACGTCGCCGCGGACCCGGAACGTGCCGCGTCGCAGCTCCGCCTCGTTCCGCGTGTACTGCAGGTCTGCCAGCCGCCGAACGATATCGCGCTGGCTGAGCAGATCGCCCCGCACCAGATGCAGCACCATCGCAAAATACGACGCCGGTTCACCCAAGCCGTAGATCGCAGACACGGTCGCAACGATGATGGTATCCCGCCGCTCCAACAGGGCCTTGGTCGCCGACAACCGCATCTGCTCGATGTGTTCGTTCAGCGAGGCATCCTTCTCGATGTAGGTGTCGGAAGCCGGCACGTACGCCTCCGGCTGGTAATAGTCGTAGTACGACACGAAGTACTCGACCGAATTCTCCGGAAAGAACTCCTTCATTTCGCCGTACAACTGCGCCGCCAGCGTCTTGTTCGGCGCCAGGATCAGCGCCGGCCGCTGCACCGCCTGGATCACATTCGCGACCGTGAAGGTCTTGCCCGAGCCCGTGACGCCGAGCAGCGTCTGATGGGCCTCGCCGTCGTGCAGACCTTCCACCAGCTGCCGGATCGCTTCCGGCTGATCGCCGGCCGGTTCGAACGCACGATGCAGTTTGAACGCCTTCTGCTTCAGCGGATACAGATTACCGGGATGATCCGTTATCATTAGCCGTTTTTCCGACGGCCCGATGGGCCTTTTCATTGCAACTTCCGCCCTACCGCCTTCTTCGAGACCATGAGCATTCGACTGTCCGATCGCGTACTGTCCATCAAACCCTCACCGACACTGGCCGTGACTGCACGGGCCGCGGCGATGCGGGCTGCCGGCAAGGATATCGTCGGCCTCGGCGCCGGCGAGCCCGACTTCGACACGCCGGAGCACATCAAGCAGGCCGCGATTCAGGCGATCCAGCAGGGTTTCACCAAATACACCGCTGTAGACGGAACCCCGGGCCTGAAGAAGGCGATTGTCGCCAAATTCGCCCGCGAGAACGGCTTCGACTACACGCCCGGCGAAATTCTCGTTTCCTGCGGCGGCAAACAGAGTTTCTACAACCTGGCCCAGGCACTGCTGAACCCGGGCGATGAAGTGATCATTCCAGCTCCCTATTGGGTGTCGTACCCGGACATGGTGTTGCTGGCCGGTGCCACGCCGGTGATCGTTTCGGCACCGCAGCAGCAGTCGTTCAAGATCACGGCGGCACAACTGGAACAGGCCATCACGGCCCGTACCCGCCTGTTCGTGATCAACAGCCCCTCCAATCCCACCGGGATGGCTTACTCCGCGGAGGAATTGGAGCGCCTGGCGGAAGTCCTGTTGCGCCACCCCGAGGTGCTGGTCGCGACCGACGACATGTACGAGCACATTCTGTGGAGCGGCGAAAAGTTCTGCAACATCCTGAACGTTTGTCCGGCACTGAAACCGCGCACCATCGTGTTGAACGGCGTGTCAAAAGCCTATTCGATGACCGGCTGGCGGATCGGCTACGCCGCGGGGCCCAAGCCGCTGATCGAGGCGATGACCAACATCCAGTCGCAGAGCACTTCCAATCCCACATCGATCTCTCAGGTGGCGGCGGAAGCCGCGCTGAACGGGGATCAGTCGTTCATCCAGGAAATGCTGCAAGCGTTCAAAAGCCGCCATGACTACGTGGTCGGCGAGCTGCGCAAGATCGACGGCGTGGACTGCCTCGCGGCCGACGGGACATTCTACGTGTTCCCCGGCGTGCAGCACATCATCGAACGGCTGGACGGCATCACCGACGATGTCGCATTGTCCGAATACCTGATCGAGCACGGCGGTGTGGCGGTCGTCCCGGGTTCGGCCTTCGGCGCGCCGGGTCACATCCGGCTGTCCATCGCGACCAGCCCGGCCAACCTGGAAAAGGCGATGCAGCGTCTGCAGGGCGCGCTTGGCCGCTGACACGGCCTGACCCGATTCGCGTCCCGGCATGCGCGTCGCGCTGAAAAGCCTCGGTTGCCGCGTCAACGAAGCGGAGCTGGAACGCTGGGCGCGGCAGTTCCAGGCCGCCGGGCATCGGATCGTGGCCGAATCCGAACCGGCCGATCTGGTGGTGCTGAACTCCTGTGCGGTGACCGAAGAAGCGGTCCGGAAATCGCGCAGCCTGCTGCGCCGGCTGCATCGCGAGCAGCCCCGGGCCAAGCTCGCCTTGAGCGGTTGCTACGCGACGCTGGCGCCGGACGAGGCTGCCTCACTCGGCGTCGATCTGGTCGTCGCCAACGAGGACAAGGAGCACCTGGTTGCACTGGCCGAGCGGGAAGTCGCAGAGCCGGCGATGCCGGCGCTGGCCGCCGATCCCGAGGCGCCGCTGCTGCCGACCGGCCGCCAGCGGGCCTTCGTCAAGGTACAAGACGGCTGCCGTCACCGCTGCACGTTCTGCATCGTCACGGTCGCGCGCGGCGAGGAACGCAGCCGTACGGTTCCCGAAATCATCGCCGAGATCGATGCGCTGACTGCGGCCGGAGTGCAGGAAATCGTGCTGACCGGCATTCATCTGGGCGGCTACGGCAGCGACCTGGGCTCATCCCTGGACCGGCTGCTCGCAGCCGTGCTCGAGCAGACCGACATCCCGCGGATACGGTTGGGTTCGCTGGAACCCTGGGAACTGCCCGATACCTTCTTCGATCTGTTCGCCGATTCACGGCTGATGCCGCATCTGCACCTGCCGTTGCAGAGCGGTTCGGATGCGACCCTGAAGCGCATGGCCAGGCGCTGCCGGACGCGCGATTTCGCGAACTTGCTGGAACGCGCGCGTGCCGCGATACCGGACCTCAACGTCACGACCGACATCATCGTCGGCTTCCCCGGCGAGGGGCCTGCGGAATGGGCGGAAAGCCTCCGTTTCATCGAGCGGATGGCGTTCGGTCATGTCCACATCTTCACCTATTCATCGCGCGCCGGCACAGCCGCCGCGCGCATGGACGGCCAGTTGCCCATGGCCGTGAAAAAGCAACGCAGTACCGAACTGCAGGAACTCGCGGCAAGTTCCAAACGATGCTATCGGCGGCGGTTCATCGGCCGGACCTTTCGGGTATTGATCGAGGGGACCGGCGACGACCACCCACAGGGCTACACTCCGAACTATCTGCGGGTTGCATTCGACGCCCTGGACGAATCCGATCGGCAGGCAGGCCGAATCGTCGAAGCACGCATCACCGGATTGGACGAAAACAGCGGCCTGCTGCGCGCCCGGGTCAGCGAGACTTGAGCCGGGCACTCAGGCAACGCGTGGCGCCCGCGACCGCTGCCGGCGAGATCAGCACATTCAACAGCGGGACCGACAGTCCGAACTGAACCAGCACGCCGAAAATCAGCCGATCGGTGCGCATCGAACGCAGCAGGCGCTGCTGCTCGGCATAGGACAGTCCGAGTGCATCGAAGGCATAGGAAAAATAGTCCCGCGCCAGGAACCACGCAGAAAACACCAGCCACAGCAACGGTGCCACGACGTTCAGGCCGGGAACCAGGAACAGCAGCAGAAACGGGACCGCCCACCGCAGGTAGCCGCCGACCCTCCGGGCCTCGACCCACATGCCGTATGCGGCCGACTTCACCAGGCCGCCCGTCCCGCCAGCCAGCAGGCCTTCCTCGGCCAGCAGCCGTTCGGCAAGCAGCGCGTAGAACGGGGCACCGAGGATGTTGGCAGCCAGCGTGAACGTGAATGACACCAGAACCAGGAAGATCAACCCGAACACCGGCCACAGCACCCACTGCAGGAAGTCCAGCCATTGCGGCAGCAGTCCGTGCAGAAAGACGCTGAAGTAGTGGATCGCGACCCACAATGCCGCGGCGTAGAGCAAGCCATTGATCACCAGCGGCGTGAGCACCAGGGCCCGGATCGTCGGCCGCTTCAATTGCAACAGACCGAGCCACAGACATCTTGCGGCAGAAGTCTTCCGGTTCACGTTGGTATCAACGGCCGCTGGTAAGGTCTCGCCACGCCACAGGTGCGGTGGCGTCGCCGGCTAGGCAGAGGCCGCCCGTGCCAGCGGGGCGTAGTCGCCCTGCCAGAATTTCTCCAGTTGATAGAATTCTCGAACCCGGGGAAGCATCACGTGGACGATCACGTCGGCAAGGTCCACCAGCACCCACTCGCCGGCCATCTCGCCTTCGACTCCCAAGGGCTGCACACCGTGATCCTTGGCGTCTTCCACGACTCGCGATCCCAGCGACTTGACGTGCCGGTCCGAATTTCCGCTGGCCACGATCATGTAATCGGCAATGTTGGTCTTGCCGCGCACATCGATCACCTTGACATCCACCGCCTTGCCTTCATCGAGCGAAGCCAGGACGGTCTGCAACAGTTCTTCGGTCTGCATGAATCTCCGGTCTGTCGGTAGGGGAACGGTGGGCCATGATAGCGCGCACCCGGCACCGAGACGAGAACGAATTGCCGCGGGTCTCGGCTCGGCGCAGCCGCACGCCGGATGCCGGCGTCGGTTTCACGGGTAGCTTTCCAGTATCTTGATGTAGTTGGCGCGCTGGAAGGAGGCGGGATCCTTCACTTTGCGCTGGCTCATGACACCCCGTACCTGTTGCAGCGAGTCGAATTCGCGGCTTTCCATCCATTCCACCAGGCCGGCCTGCAACGTGCCGAGATAGGCCGGTCCGTTGCGCAGCAGCGCGGAAGCCGTCATCACCGCGTCGGCTCCGGCCAGCAGGTACTTGATCACTTCGACTGCCGACTCCACGCCTCGGGTGGCGGCCAGAGACGCCTTCAGCCGGCCATGCAGCATTGCAATCCACAGCAACGGCAGGCGGATTTCGCCGGCCTGGCTCAGTTTCAGCGTCGGTGCGACCTCCAGTGCTTCGATGTCGAGATCGGGCTGATAGAAGCGATTGAACAGCACCAGCGCGTCGGCGCCGTGATCGTCCAACTGCTTGCACATGTGGCCGATCGCGCTGAAGAACGGACTCAGCTTCAGCGCGACCGGAATCGACACGCTGTTCTTGACGAGGCCCAGAATCTCCAGGTAGCGCTGCTCGATCGCCTGGCCGGGTACCGCGAGATCGGCCTCGATCGCGTAGATGTTGAGTTCCAGCCCTTTCGCGCCGGCCTCCTCGAGCTGCTTCGCATAGTGGATCCAGCCCTCGCTGGACACACAGTTCAGACTGGCGATCACCGGAATGTCGACCGCTTCGGTGGCGCGCCGGACCAGGTTCAGATAGCTGTCCGGCCCCGGCGGCCGATCGTCGATTTGCGGGAAGTAGCTCAGCGATTCGGCGAAGCTCAGCGTGCCGTGTTCCCGAAAATGATCGAACGCGTCGCTCTCCTGACGGATCTGTTCCTCGAACAGCGAGAACATCACCACGGCCGCGGCGCCGCCGTCCTCCAACTGTCTGATGCCGTCGAGTGATTCGGAAAGTGGCGAGGCGGAGGCCACGATCGGATGGCGGAGTTCGAGCCCCATGTAACGTGTGGTCAAATCCATGTCGGCTTGCCCTGATTTATCGTTGCTTGACGCTGGCGTCCGGCTGGAAATGGCTGCCTTTGCGGCTGGCCATCTCTTCGTAGATGTCCCATTTCTGCTCGACCGTCTGTTGCGCCATCGCCATCAGATGGTCGTACTCCTGCGGATTGGTCCGGCTCAACATCTTGTAGCGCAACTCGTTGCCGGCGTAGTCCTTGAATCGCACCCGCGGCCGGGGCGCGTCCAGCACGAACGGATTCTTCTCCGCCTGCCGCAGCTCCGGGTTGTAGCGGATCAGCGGCCAATAGCCGGTGGCCACGGCCAGATCCTGTTGGCGCAAGCCGTGCTGCATGTTGATGCCATGGGCGATGCAGTGGCTGTACGCCAGAATCAGCGAGGGGCCCGGATAAGCCTCCGCTTCCCGAAACGCGAGCAGCGTTTGCTGCGGATTCGCGCCCATCGCGACCCGTGCCACATAGACGTTGCCGTAAGCGATCGCCTGCAACGCGAGATCCTTCTTCGCCACCGGCTTGCCGGCGGCGGCAAACTTGGCCACCGCGCCCAGCGGCGTCGCTTTCGACATCTGCCCGCCGGTATTGGAGTAGACCTCGGTATCGAGCACCAGCACATTGATGTCGCGACCGCTGGCCAGTACGTGATCCAGCCCGCCGGAGCCGATGTCATAGGCCCAACCGTCGCCGCCGACCACCCAGATGCTACGCCTGACGAAATGATCGACGACCGACAGCAGGTCCTTCGCTCGCTCGTCGGTCTGATGCAGGAGTTGCACTTTCAGTTGGGCCACCCGTTCCCGCTGCGCGCGGATCTGCGACTCGGTGAGCTGGGGTGCGGCCAGAATCTCGTCGACCAGCAATGGATCGACCGTCCCCTTCAATTCCTCCGCCAGCCGTCTGGCCAGACTGACATGCTGATCCACGGTCAGACGGAAGCCGAAGCCGAATTCGGCATTATCCTCGAACAGCGAATTCGACCAGGCCGGCCCCCTGCCCTCGTGGTTGACCGACCAGGGCGTCGTCGGCAGATTGCCGCCGTAGATCGACGAGCATCCGGTCGCATTGGCGACGATCAGCCGATCGCCGAACAACTGCGACAACAGCTTGACGTAGGGTGTTTCCCCGCAACCGGCGCAGGCGCCGGAAAACTCGAACAGCGGCTCCAGGAACTGCGCCCCCCGCACCGAGGAGAAATCGACCCGGGCGCGATCATTGACCGGCAGAGCTTCAAAGAACGCGACGTTCTCCCGTTCCCGATCCAGATCGGGTTTCGGCGCCATGTTGATCGCTTTCACCCCGCTCTGCTGCAGGCTCTTGGCCGGACAGACCTCGACGCACAAGCCGCAGCCGGTGCAGTCCTCGGCATAGATCTGCAGCGTGTAGCGGGTTTCCGGAAAGCCCCGGGCACTGACCGGCGCCGACTTGAACCCGCCCGGCGCCTGCTGCAGGCGCGACTCGTGGTAGAACTTGGCCCGGATCACACCGTGAGGACACACGAAGCTGCAGTTGCCGCATTGGATGCAAAGATCCTGTTCCCAAACCGGAATGGTCTGGGCGATATTCCGCTTCTCCCAGCGAGTGGTGCCGGACGGATAGGTGCCGTCGGCCGGCAGCGCGCTGACCGGCAGCTCGTCGCCGAGTCCCGCCATCATCATCGCGGTGACGTTCTGCACGAACGCCGGAGCCTCGGGCGGCACCACCGGCGGGCGTCCCCGGACGCTGCTGACGTGCTCCGGCACCCGCACCGCGTGCAGATGTTCCAGCGTACAGTCCACGGCCTGGAAGTTCTTCTGCACGACTTCATCGCCCTTCTTGCCGTAGGTCTTGCGAATGGCCTGCTTGATCTTGTCGATCGCGGCCTCGCGCGGCAGTACGCCCGACAGCGCGAAGAAGCAGGTTTGCATGATGGTGTTGGTGCGGCTCCCCATACCGGTCTCGCGCGCCACCCTGGACGCATCGATCACGTAAAACTTCAGCTTCCTGTCGATGATCTGCTGCTGCACATCGCGCGGCAGTTCATCCCAGACCGTGTCCGGCCCATACGGTGAGTTCAGCAGGAAGGTCGCGCCGGGCTTGGCCTTGGCCAGCACATCGACCTTTTCCAGGAAGTTGAACTGGTGGCAGCCGATGAAATTCGCCGACTCGATCAGATACGGCGACTGGATCGGCTCCTTGCCGAACCGTACATGCGAGACGGTCCGGGAACCGGACTTCTTCGAGTCGTAGACGAAGTACCCTTGGGCATACAGATCGGTGGACTCGCCGATGATCTTGATGCTGTTCTTGTTGGCACCGACCGTTCCGTCCGCGCCAAGGCCGAAAAACATCGCCCGCACGACGCTGTCCGGCTCGATGTCGAACGACGAATCGTAATCCAGGCTGGTATGCGACACATCGTCGTGGATGCCGACCGTGAATTGATTCCGGGGCGACTCGCGGAGCAGTTCGTCCAACACCGCCTTGGCCATCGCCGGGTTGAACTCCTTCGACGACAGGCCATAGCGGCCGCCGATGATGCGCGGCAGCCGCTCGGTCGGCAGCTTCTGCTGCAGATAGGCCTCGGTCAGCACGGCAACCACATCCGCATACAACGGCTCGCCGACGCCGCCCGGCGTCTTGGTCCGATCGAGCACCGCGAGCGACCGGACCGACTTCGGCAGCGCGGCGAGAAAATGTTCCGCCGAGAACGGCAGGCACAGCCGCACCTCGATCATGCCCACCTTCTCGCCCCGGCGCTGCAGATGGCGGACCGTTTCGCGCAGCGTGTGCGCGCCGGAACCCATCACGACCGCAATCCGCTCGGCTTCCGGATCGCCGCTGTATTCGAACAAGCGATAGCGGCGGCCGGTCGATTCGCCGAACCGGTCCATGCTCTGCTGCACGATCTCCGGCAGACGGGCGTAATACGGGTTGGCACTTTCCCGCCCCTGGAAGTAGACGTCCGGGTTCTGCGCGGTCCCGCGGATACAGGGGTGGTCCGGATTCAGCGCACGGGCGCGGTGCGCACGAACCAGATCCTCGTCGATCATGTCTCGGATCTGCTGATCCGACAGCAGCATGATCTTGCTGACCTCGTGAGAAGTCCGAAAGCCGTCGAAGAAGTGGACAAACGGCACGCGCGACTGCAGCGTCGCGGCCTGTGCGATCAGCGCCATGTCGTGCGCTTCCTGCACCGACGAGGAAGCCAGTTGCGCAAAGCCGGTATTGCGGACGGCGGCGACGTCGGAATGGTCGCCGAAGATCGACAAACCCTGCGCTGCCAGCGAACGCGCCGCCACATGGATGACCGCCGGCGTCAGCTCGCCGGCGATCTTGTACATGTTCGGAATCATCAACAGCAAGCCTTGCGACGCCGTGAAGGTGGTCGTCATCGCGCCGGTTTGCAGCGCGCCGTGCACCGCCCCGGCCGCTCCACCTTCGCTCTGCATCTCCGCCACCAGCGGGATCTCGCCCCAGATGTTCCGCTTGCCTTCCGCCGCCCACTGGTCGGCCAGTTCGGCCATCGTCGATGAGGGTGTGATCGGATAGATCGCACACACTTCATTGACGCGATAGGCGACGTAAGCCACCGCCTCGTTACCCTCCAGGGTGACCACAGTCTGTTCCCTCATGGCTCAGTCTTCCTCCGGAAACATTTCGATCGCATGACAAGGGCATTGTTCGAAGCAGACCGCGCACCCGGTACATCGGTCATAGTCGTAGCGATAGCGCTTACCGGGCCCCAGCTTGACGATGGCCTGCTCCGGGCAGGCGCCATAGCAGCCATCGCACTCGAAGCAATTGCCGCACGAGAAGCAGCGACGCGCTTCGAACACCGCCTCCTGTTCGCTGAGCCCCGCCAGCACTTCGGAAAAGCCGTAGGCCCGGGCGCCGGGATCCAGCTCCGCCTGCTGCCGCTGATCCGCCTCCGTGAAATACCAGAGGTGCAGTTTCTCGAACGCGGCCAGGTCCGCTTTCGGCGGCTTCAGATAGACCGTGTCGCGCAGATAGGCGTCGATGTGGCGGGCGGCCTTCTTGCCGTGTCCCACCGCGACCGTCACGGTGCGTTCGCTGGGCACCATGTCGCCGCCGGCAAAGATGCCCGGGTGACCGGTCATCATCTGGCCGTCCACGATCACGGTGCCGTCCTTCTTGAATTCGATGCCGGGGACGTTGCGCATGAAACCGGTGTCGGTATCCTGACCGAGGGCCAGGATCAGCGCGTCCGCTTCCAGCGTCTCCAGTTCGCCGGTCGGCTCCGGATAGCCTTCCGCATTGATGCGCATGATCTCCACGGTGATGCGCGTCTGATCGATCTCCTTGATCGTGCGCAGCCAGTTGATCTTGACGCCTTCCTCGATGGCCTCGTCCGCCTCGAACGGATGCGCCGGCATGTGTTCGCGATCCCGCCGGTAGATGATCAACGCCTCTTCGGCACCCAGGCGTTTGGCCGTGCGCGCCGCATCCATCGCGGTATTGCCGCCGCCGTAGACGGCCACCCGGCGGCCCAGTTTCGGCGCTTCCCCGCTCGATGCCTGCCGCAGGAACGACACGGCGTCCAGGATCTTGCCGGCATCCCGCGCCGGAATATCGACCCGCTTGCTGAGGTGCGCGCCGACCGCGACGAACACGGCATCGAAGCGACCCTTGCGCTGCTCCTCCAGGATGTCCTCGACCTTGTGGTTCAGCACGATCCGGACGCCGAGTTCCTCGATCCGCCGGATCTCGCCCATCAATTCTTTGCGGGGCAGGCGGTAGGCCGGAATCCCGAAATGCATCATGCCTCCCGCCACCGGGCCCGCCTCGCGGATCTCCACGTCATGGCCCAGCCGGGTCAGATGATAGGCCGCCGCCAGTCCGCTCGGCCCGGCGCCGATCACCAACACCCGCTTACCGCTCGGCGGCGCGTCCGGCTCCAGCTTCCAGCCCTCCTTCAGGGCCAGGTCGCCGAGAAAGCGCTCGACCGCATGGATGCTCACGGTCGCATCGACCGCGTTGCGATTGCACTGACTTTCGCACGGGTGGTAGCAGACCCGGCCGTGCACTGCCGGCATCGGGTTGTCCTGCATCAGCGCCCGCCACGCCCGTTCGTAGCGTCCGGCCTGCACATGGGACAACCAGAGCTGGATGTTCTCGCCGGCGGGACAGGCGTTGTTGCACGGCGGCAGCAGATCCAGATACACGGGACGTTGCGTTCGGACCGGTCCGGTACCGCGGCCATGCTGCCGCAGGTCCGCAGGACGAGTCATATCGCGAGGTTTCGGACTACTCATAGACGGATGGATCCGTGATGGTTCAAGACAGGATGATGCGGAGCATCCCCGGATGAGAAGCGGGGATATTAGCAGGTTCGGCCCCGTTTGATGCGGACCGGCGAGCAACAGACTGAGTCCTGACCGTGGCTTGCGTCGCGGCGGCGGACTGTACTGAAGGCTCCCACCGTTCGCCGCGCGGCGCGCCGGTCGCTGGCCGTGTCCCACCTCTTCGCCACAGGGTGGCGGTCAACCGGAACAGACAGTCAAACGCTCGAAGCTGGGCTGATCCTGACCCCCTTTTCTCCGACCGCACACGGAACAGTAACGCAATTCCGTTTACAACCCGTCACGATGGGTGATCCGCCCGTTCATCATGGTCAGTTGGACCTTTGCGCCGCTGATTTCCCCGGGCGCCAAGCGGTGAAGGTCTTTGTCGAGGACGACGATGTCCGCCAATTTGCCCGGTTGCAGCGACCCGATCCGGTCCTCCAGTCCCAGCACGTACGCCGAATCCAGCGTATAGGCCTTGAGCGCCTCATCCAGGGTGATGCGTTCGTTTTCGGGAGGCAGCACCGGCATGAATTGCATCTTGCCGTACTGCGGCAGAATCGCTCGGGTCACGGCCACCTGGATCGCATCGAGCGGGCGGTAGGTGGAAACATACCCAGCAGCAGGCCAGTCGGTGCCCAGTGCCAGACGCCCGCCCGCCTTGAGAACGGAATTCATGCGGCCGTACTCGGTGAAGACCACATCCTTTCCAACGATGGTGGTCATCAGCTGGATTGCCGGGTCAGGTGCAAGCCACTGGGCGGACGTCTGCATCGTGACGTTGAGATTTGCGAACCGCCCGACCTCTTCATCGGTCAGAAACATCGCGTGCGCGGCCGTGTGCCGTGACGGGCTATTGGGAAAAGCCTTGCGCGCCAGTTCCACCGCATCGAGGTAGGCGCGCGTCGCACCGTCCCCGTAGCTGTGGGCATGGGTATCCATGCCACTCGCTTGGGCTTTGAGGACTGCCGCGGTCACGAGTTTGGGATCGAGCAGGAAATCACCGTGGAAGCCGGGCCGGTCGGCATAGGGCTGGATCATAACGGCCGTGTGTTGGGATTCTCCCCCATCGAGATTGATTTTCAAGACCTTGGCCTGGACCAGCTCGGAATGGTACCTGTCTCGCAGCCGCAGCACGATTGCGACCGGATCTTTGACCGCGGGACTATTCCAGTAGTAGCTGCCGACGATTCGCAGTGGCAGCTTGTTCTCTTTTTCCAGATGCCGGTATGCCTCGAAACCGCGTTCCGCCGGCATCAGAGGTATTCCGGCGTCAAAGGCGGCGGTAATGCCCGCAGCCGCAAACTTCGGCAACTGTTCGGTCATCGCAGCGATTACGGCTTCGGGAGTGGGCGGTTCCAGCTTGGAAAACATTTCCTGCTCGGCAGGACCCTCTACGACCCAGCCGGTCGGCTCGGAGGTTTTGGGATCACGCTGAAAGTAGCTGAAGCCCGGCGCGGGATCGGGAGTTGTCTCATTCACTCCGGCCAGTTCCAGCGCCTTGCTGTTCACCCACCCGCTATGACCGTCAATCGCAACAAGAAAGACTGGACGATCGGGGAATAACCGATCCAGGTCTGCCTTGTTCGGGCCGGCCGGCGGAAACAGCGTATAGCGCCAGCCGAAGCCGCGAATGACCTTCGCATCCGGGTGCGACTCGCCCCAGGCCTTTACCGCTGCCAGCACCTGCTCAACGGAGTCGTACTGCAGATCGGCGCCGTCTGTGAGAAACGCCATCGAGGGATGGATATGCGATTCGACAAAGCCCGGCAGCAGCATGCGCCCTTTCAGGTCGATGACCTGGGTGTTCTTCCCCACCAAGTGCTCAACTCCCTGGTTGCTGCCCACATAGGAAATCTTCGTGCCCGAGACGGCAACCGCTTCAGCTTTTGGGTTCCCGCTCTGAATGGTGTATACAGCGCCGTTCTTGAGCACGTAATCGGCTTTTTCCAGGTGACTTGCACACCCTGCAAGTAGCAAGGCCAAAAGTGCGACAGCGTTGAGGCTCGACGATCTGCAGATTCGGAATATGTTTGTCTTCTGTGGAGCAATTACCGGAGGCCATCTCATGGTCTAGTCACCTATTAACGGGATTCTTCACGCCGACTTCAGTCCACCGGCTTCGCCAATGATCAGTCCCGCCGCGACCGGCTGAAGCGAGCTTGAGGAATCCACCGACGCAATGATTCCCGCGACAGAAGCGCCCGCCGCACCAATGCCAATCCACACCCGACAGATATCGGCCCCTGTCTAAAGTAAATCGTCACACCGTCTAATCGAGAGTTATTTTTTACCTCCTTGCTAGCAGTCGCCATCCTTATTCCTGAGACTTCTTCGGCATGAGATACCAAAGAATAAATGCAAAAATAAATAGAGCCGGCACATCTCCGATGAGGTTTATCCGGTCAGATTCATCAATGACAGCATGCATAAACATGATACCGCCGTGGATGATGCTCGACCAGATCGTAAACCAGATCAGGCTTCTATTCGCCAAAGGGTCTTTTGCAGCCATGATCAAGAACACACCCAACGTAGCGTAGACCCCCATAATCATGTGTTCGTACTCCGGCTGGGGCGGCGTCCAACCCCAACCTGAAGGCCAAATCCACATCATCATTGCCGGTAGACCCACAATGAACATAGCGCCAATCACGTTAACCGCAATTTTCAAAAACTTAAGCCTCTCTTCATTCGTCATAAGATTTCTCCTCTCTTCGTTTTCGAAACTGCCAATGGCTCAGATGAAGCACGCCAACGTCGGGAGAGTCCCCAGTGCCGAGTCAGGTAAACATTGTTCTGTCACGTGGTACAAGAATCGGACGGCCCACGTTTTTTGCTGTCTCAATCCAGCAATTCTCATTTTTCCGAGAGACCGCTAAAGTAGCGAACATGAACTTGCAGAGGGAACTGCGACTATCCCATTAAAGCTCGGCGATCCCCCTTCTTGTTTGGGCCGCGATCTACTCATAAGAAAACTGTGGGATACCAGCCCTTTCGGAAGCATGCTCTACTGTAATAGCACATATGTTGCCATGGGCGTCTACATCCAGCAAAGTGTTTTCATCCAAATCCCTCGTTTCGGCTATGCAGCCGTCCCTAAATTCGATGTATAGCGTATCGGTATCTGCGAAGTATCTAATTTTCATGACATAAAGTTTCAGTCAAAGACTGCATTTTACACTGTTTCCCCATCGGACAATAAGACTACTCGCAGATATCGCCCACCCATCTCCTCCATTATTGTCCAACGGCGAATGCGGCCGTCAGTCCGACCTTATTCTTGAATTGGATTATGGATATCTCGTTCGATCCACTCTTCACGGATCACAGCACGATCCTGACGTGCTCTCATAGCATGGAAATATTGAGTAGTCTTCACTGCGTACAAATCTCAGATGGGCCAAACGCTACGAATGTGCCGAGCGCCGAGGCGACATAATGGCCCCTTGACAGTCGGCGCGTCGGCTCCATTCGGTTGTTAGACCGACCTAACTCTGAGATCGAACCCCGTTCGGTGACCGCGATCCCGCCACGGCTAGCCGCGAGCCGCACCCGCGACGAAGTCTGCGATGTCGGTTGCGACCCATTCGGGGCGCTCCCAGTTCGGGCAGTGACCCGTTTCCTGGTAGACCTTGAGCCGCGCCGCCGGTAGGGCGGCGAGGAAGGCGTCTTGCTGGGCTTGCGAAAACAGCGCGTCGTGATCGCCCCACAGCAACTGCGTTGGCGCGCGAATCCCGCCGAGCTCGCGTGTGTCGTCGTACGCCAGAAGGCAGTCGATCATCACGGGCCAGAGGCGCGGCGGAATCTTCAAACTCTCTTCGATGATGCGGTCGAAGAACTCGGCGGGCACTGGGCGATACACCGTACCCGACTGGAACTCGCGCGCGAACGACTCTGGAATGGGATCGTGCAGATCGCGCACCGCGGCTTGAAGATCGTCCGCGCCGGTGATCTTCGTCGAAGCCCCCGTGCCGATCAGCACGAGCGCCACGACGCGCTCCGGCACCGCAATCGCGGCGCGGCGCGCGACGAAGGTGCCGTACGAATGGCCGACGAGAACGGCGCGATCGATGTCCAGCGCGTCGAGCAACGCCACCAGGTCAGCGGCGAAACCGGGAATCGTATAGCCCGAATCCGGATGATCCGACTCGCCGAACCCGCGCTGATCGAGCGCGATGAGGCGCAGCGTCGCCGGGAGTAGCGGGAGCACACGCGAGAACGAGAACCACGAATCCGGCCAGCCGTGCACAAACACAACAGGTGTGCCACGCGCGTCCCCAGTCTCGGCGTAGTGGATGCGAAGACCCGTGCTGAGTCGAGCTTTGTCGAACCGCATTGTTAGCTCCTCGGCGTCGGCCTAACGGCATGTTCAGAGGCGCGCGTCGGCGGCAACTACAGTTAGTGCTCAGATTGCACCTCTGTAACTGGATGCACCATGCGTACAGCGAACTGAATGCGGCTGATGTGGCTTCGCTCCTCGCTCTGAGAAACATCGCTACCTAGGCTAAGTCCTACTACCTTGATGCCTCCGCCGACCTTTCCACCAGACTTGTCACTAACCGTAACCGCAATATCGAAGGTCACTTCCCTGATGTGATCGGCGTTCACGTCGCGACTGCTTCCCCAAACTGGGTTGATCACACCATTCGTTTTTAGCTCAGTGGTCCGTTTGATCGCCTCCTGAACACCTTGCTGAATCTCGACGAGTGTCTCAGCCACAAAATCTTTCAACTCCATCATCTGCTCCCTAGTGTCTAATTGCGTAAGTTGACGATAGTGTTTCGGAGTTGAGCGCCGCGTAC
>CAZXXC010000048.1:0-29639 GCA_964644665.1 uncultured Methylococcaceae bacterium | reverse complement strand
TCATCACGGCGGGGCGGACGAGCGCCGTTGCGGATCTCTGGACAGAATCCGCACGCCCTCCTCGAAATTTTCGACTTCGAGCGCGTTGATGTACCCGGCCGCATCGCTCCGGAACCAGACCGCGGCGATGCCCGTCGCGTTCTCACCGACCGGCTGATAGGCAAACTGGTTCCCGCTCCAATGGGCTAACCGAAAGCGCATCGGCCTCGGTCCCAAGGCCAGCACCAGATCGGTGCCGGAAAGGAAGACCTGCGCCGGACCGTAGTAGGCATTCGCGTAGGTCCCCGCGTATTCGCGCAGCGGTCGCGGCGGAGCCGGCCGTGCCGGGCGTTGCCGGTCCGCCAGCGTACTCGGGTTCCGATACATTGGCGCGAACAGCGGCGTCATCGCTGCCAGCCAGTCGCGCTGCACCCGGCCAGTCTCGGCCAGATCGAGGAAACTCGCGTCGAGTGCCTCCGGAACGCCGATCGGCATGCCGTTGGTGAGCGTGATGATGCCGAGGTTGACCGCCGGCAGCAGCGCGAAATGGGTCGCGGCGCCGAGCTGGAATCCGCCGGAATGGCTAAACCGTACCCGTCCGGTGCCATCGTCGCTGACGCCGATGCCGTAACCGTAAAAGGACGATCGACCGGCCGGGGTCGATGCCGGCGTCGAGCGGATGTGCGGTGTCAGCGCCTCGACCAGCGGCGCGCGGGCAACGATCTCTCGCCCGCCCGGTGCCCCGAGGGCGAGCACCAGCCGCATCCACTGGGCCATGTCGCTGACACTGGAACTGGCGCCGCCGGCCGGGCTTTGCGCGTCCGGCTGGCGCACGTGGCGGGCACGCCAGGCGCCGGCCTCGCGTACGTGGCCCGCGGCGCGGTTGCCGCGCGCTACATAGTCGGCGAAATCCGAACTCGTCGACCGCATGTTCAGCGGCTGGTAGAGGAGTTCCCGGGACAGTCGGGACCAGGTGGTGCCGCGCGCCGCCGCGACCGACTCCGCGGCTGCGGTCAGGCCGAAGTTCGTGTAGGCGTGGGTGACCCGGAACGGAGCCAGCGGCAGGTGGCGCAGCCGCCGCAGCACTTCTCCCCGGCCGTAGCCCAAGTCCTCCAGCGAGTCGCCGGCATGGTCCGGAAGCCCGCTGCGGTGCGCATACGAATCGCCGACCGTCACGTTGCGGGTGACATACGGGTCAGCCAGCCGAAACCACGGCAGCGCAGCGGCGACCGGCTTGCCCCAGGCGGTCCAGCCGCGTCCCGCGGCTGCGGCAATCACGGTGGCGCCGAGCGATTTGGAGACCGATGCGAGCTGAAAGACCGTATCGCCATCGACCGGCTCCGGCCGTCCGATCCGGCGGAGACCGAATCCCCGGCAGTAGACGATTCGGTCGTGGTGGACGACCGCGACGGCCAGCCCCGGTACGCCGGTCCGCTGCAACAGGTCGTGCGCCAGGCCGTCGATGGCTCCGACGGCCTGCTCGATCCGTGCCTCTGGAATGTCGGTCGCCGACCACAACGGCGGCGGAACGTCGGCCGCGCGGCTCGTTACGCCGGCGGCGGACAACAGCGCCGCCGACCCGAGGCCCAGGACACCGGCCATCACAAGTCCGCGGCGGCGGAGCAGGGCCGTCATGTCGCTTGAACGGGATGACCGAGGCGGCCCGTCACCATGATTCGGCTCGCCATGGATTGACAGTGTAAGAGACGGCGCGCATGCTCGCGGCGTAGATCGTCGCGAAGCCGATTCTCATTCTTGACGTGGAGGCAGGCATGATCGAGGAGTTCTTTGCGCAGTTCAATACCTACCTGTTGACCCATCCGGCGTTTCTGGCGAAGCTCAAGCTCCTGTTCTGGATCAAGTATTGGGCACTGACGCTGCTGATGGTCTGCTTTCTCTACCTGATCTACCGGGAGCGCGGCCTGCGCCGTGCCGCACCGCCGAAGTACGGTCGGGGCAGCTACTGTTTCGAGGCCTGATCGCGCGGCGAAACTCGCCGCGAGGGTCCGCTCCGGACGGCCGCGCTATTCGAATTCGAAACCCGCCGCCTTCCATGCATTCGTTCCCCCTTGCAGGTTGGTCAGGTTCCGATAGCCGAGTGCGCGCAGGGTCCGCGCGGCGGCATTTCCCATCGGGCCGCCTTCGCAATACAGATAGATCGCCGTGTTCTTGTCCGTGGGGAGCCGGTCCGGGTACTTCTCGACTGCGTCATAGGGAATAAAGGCATCGGTCCCTTTGATGTGCCGCTGTTCCGGGGTGTGGACGTCGACCAGAAAGATGTCCTGCCGTTGCATGAGGTCCCTCAACTCGGCGGCGGTGATCGTCTTGAGGTAATCCGGTTTCTGAAACTGACAGCCCGAGCCGATCAGAGCGACGGCGATGATCATGATCCGGAGCCTGATGTTCACGAGTCGCATCATCCACCTCGCTCGATTGTAGGAAAAAGGTCCACCGCAGCCGGGCCGCTTCGCGGAGCAGGCCGAAATCCGCGGCAGCCGAAGGCGCTCAGGTGCGGGCCGGGACCGGCGCGCGCGAGCCGCCGTTGACGACCGCCCGCAGCATCACGCGCGGCTGCCCGGCAACATCGTACTCCGAACCGCGGTGCAGCAGACAGCGGTTGTCCCAAATCAGCAGGTCGCCGGCCCGCCAGGTATGCGTGTAGGTCCACTGCGGGTTGGTCGTCGCGAATGCATTCAATTCGTCGATCAGACGGGTGCCGGTCGACCAGCGGTATCCGGTGACGCGCCAGGCATGGTCTCCGATGTACAGGCAGGGACGGCCCGTTTCTTCATGCAGGCAGATCACCGGGTGGCGGGTGGTCCGCGGCGACAGCAGGCGGACGAAGAAGCGGAGTCGCAGCGCCAGGCGGCGGCGCCGGCTCAGGCCGGCGGGTGCGATGGGCCGGCCATGGCGGAAATGCCGCGCGAGATCCGGGTCGTGAATGGCAAAACGACCGACCAGAGCCTGCCGGCGTGCGGGCGTGAGCGCGGCGCAGGCGGCGTACATGTCCGCGAAGTGAGTGTCCCCGCCATGGTTCGGAATGCGTACGGCGTAGAGCAATGTGAATCGTGATGGAATTCTCGTGGCCGAGCCGTCGGGATGCCAATACAGGCTGTACGGATCGGGATTGACACCGGTCGGTACGCCATCGGCATCCAGATTGCTGAGTCGCTGCACATCGGGCATGCCGGGTTCCGTCCGCATGCCGTAAGGGACCGGCCGAAGCGGCCCGAGTCGACCGCCGAGGCGGCGGAACCCGTCGGCGTTCAGGTCCAGGCCACGCAGCAGCAGTAGCTGGTGGGTCAGCAATGCGCGATGCAGTGCCGGACCCAGCGCCGGCGAGTCCAGCATCGCGGCATCGAGACCCGTGACTTCCGCCCCCAACGCCGGCGACAGACGGTGCAGTGTGAGCCCCTGTGCGAGTTGCTGCTGTTCCATGTTCGACGGGTATCTCGGTGAATTCGGGCGGTTTTGCGATGCCGTCAGTCTGGCGCTGTGGCCGCACCGCCGAAAAACGGACCCGCTATACCCTTTTCCAACAGGCGTCGATAGCGAATGTAGCGTTCCGAGCCGATGTGCCCCTCCTCGACGGCCTGCCGAACGGCGCAGCCTTGGTCTGCGACGTGGCGGCAGTCGTTGAACCTGCAGGCGTTCAGGAACGCCTTGAATTCACGGAATCCGGCAGCGAGGTCGCGTGGCCCCATTTCGGCCAGCCCGAACACGGCCACCCCCGGGCTGTCGATCAGGTCGCCGCCGCCCGGCAGGTGATACAGCGTGGCGGCCGTAGTAGTGTGGCGGCCCAAGCCGCTCTTCTCCGAGAGTTCGTTGGTGCGCAGTGTCCTGTCCGGCAGCAGCGCGTTCGTCAGCGTCGATTTGCCGACTCCCGATTGGCCGGCGAGCATGCTGCAGCCTGCGTTTAGCGCCTGGCGAGCGGTTTCCAGACCCGAGGATGTTCGCAGGCTGATCCTGTGCACCGGATAGCCGGCCGCACCGTAGTCGCGCAGCGACCGGTCGAGCGCGCCGAAGTCGATCTGAAGATCGATCTTGTTCAGCAGCAACGCGGCGTCGATCCGACGGTGCTCGCAAACCGCAAGGATCTGATCGACCAGCAGGAAATCGGGCTCCGGCCGTGGTGCCACCACCACCCAGACCCGGTCCAGATTCGCCGCCACGGTGCGCAGTTTGCCGCCGCGGGCGGGTCGGACCAGCGCGCTGCGCCGGGGCAGCACCTCGACGACCAGGCCCGAGCCGCCGACACAACGCTCCCAGCGGACCCGGTCGCCCACCGCCACATCGAGGATACGGCTTCTGCTGTGACAGACGATGACTTCGCCGTCTGCCGCTTCGACCGCCAGGGCCTTGCCGAGATGGGTGACGACCAGCCCTTCTTCCACGCCGGTCATCACGCCGACTCCGGCGCAGGTCCGGACGCGACGGCCGCTCGCCTCATTCAGGACTTCGTCGAGAGATTGGCGATGCGGATGGCGGCGGGCGGGTGGCTGTAGTGAAAGGCCGAGTACAACGGATCGGGGGTCAGCGTGCTGGCATTGTCCCGGTACAGCTTTACCAGCGCGCTGATCAGAAACGAGGGTCGAGTTTGTCCGGCCGCATAGTCGTCCGCTTCGAATTCGTGGCGGCGCTGGAAGTAGGCCAGGATCGGCTGCAGGAAGACCGTGAACACCGGCGAAATCAGGATGAACAGCAGCAGTGCCGCGGCATCCGACGGTACCGATACGCCGAGGCCGGAATAGAACCAGTCTTGGTTGCTGAGCCAGCCGAGTATCGCGAACCCGGTGAAGGTCACGGCGGAACTGGCGACGAGCATCTTCAGCACGTGTTTCCGTTTGAAATGCCCGAGTTCATGGGCCAGAACCGCCTCGACTTCGTCATGATCCAGGGTGTTCAGCAACGTGTCGAAAAATACGATTCGCTTGTTGTTGCCGATGCCGGTGAAATAAGCGTTGCCGTGTCCGGACCGACGAGAACCGTCCATCACGAAGATGCCTTTGCTGTGGAAGCCGCAGCGGTCCAGCAGGGTCTCGATCCGTTGCCGCAGCGGCTGATCTTGCAGCGGCGTGAATTTGTTGAACAGCGGCGCAATGAAGGTCGGGAAAGCCCAACTCATCAGGATGGAGAAACCCATCAGGATCGCCCAGGCCCAGATCCACCAAGCCGATCCCAGACTGCCCATGACCCACAACAGAAGCGCCAGCAGCGGAACACCCAAGGCCAGAGTCAGCAGCAGTTGCAAGCCGAGATCTTTCAGGTATTGGCGGGCGGTGGTGCGGTTGAAGCCGAAGCGCTGTTCCACCGAGAAGGTCTGGTAGACGCCGAGTGGCAGTTCGATCAACTGCATCAACAGCAGGGTGCTGAGGATCAGACCGGTTCCGGCGAGAATCGGAGAGAGTTCCGTCAGGTTCCAGAGTGCTGCCAGCCGGTCGATGCCGCCGCCGAGTGTGAACAGCAACAGCAGCGCCGCGGTGACCAGGTGGCTCGCCGTCGCGACTTTGCCCTTGGCCAGGGTATAGTCGGCCGCCTTCCGGTGTGCTTCCAGCGAAATGCGTTCGCGGAATGCGTCCGGAACGGCCTGGCGGTGGTCAGCCACATATGCGAGATGCCGGCGCAGCAGCCAGAATTCGATGGCGTAGGCGGACAGCAGGGCGATCACGAAAAGCGCAGTGAAGGCGTTCATAGGGTTACGCTTGGCCGGCGAGAGTGCACGCGCGACAGATTAGCCTCTGCTAGAATGCCTGACAAGTTGCCGCTGCCGGAAGCCGACGAGACGCCCGCAGTCGGCAGGATCATCCTCAGTCCGACCTGCCGTTTCGTGTCCACTCATTCACAGAACCTTGCCTGGATTGACCTGGAAATGACCGGGCTCGATCCGCAGCATGATTTCATCATCGAGATCGCCAGCGTCGTGACGGATAAGGATCTGCATGTGCTGGCGACGGGGCCGGTGCTGGCGATCCATCAGCCTCCGGCCGCGCTGGCCCGGATGGACGACTGGAATCTGAAGCAACACGGGGAATCGGGCCTGATCGAGCGGGTCGAAGCGAGTTCCATCGACGAGGCCGCCGCAGAACGTCGGACCCTGGAATTTCTGTCGCGCTGGGTACCGGCCGGGGCGTCGCCGATGTGCGGCAACAGCATTTGCCAGGATCGGCGGTTTCTGTCGCGCTGCATGCCGGCCCTGGAGGCGTTCTTCCATTATCGCAATCTCGACGTCTCGACGATCAAGATCCTCGCCCAGCGTTGGGCGCCGCACCTGTTGGACAACTTCACCAAGAAAGGCCGGCACCAGGCTTTGGATGACATACTGGAGTCGATCGCCGAACTCCGGTTTTACCGGCAGCATTTCCTGCGATACTGAACCGGCCGGGATTCCCCCTTGCATCGACTGCGGACCGCGGTGACGGGGGCGTTGCTGTCGATCCCGAGCCGCGGGGATGCCGTGCGCTCGGCCGACAGGCGAGCGGCTGGCGGGGGCCGATGGCAGGTGCGTAGCAGTTGCGGTATTCTTTTTCCCGCCCAATCGGGCGAACAGCAGAGACCGGCCCGGGGCTCGCAACGTCGAATGTTTGAGGTGACATCATGTATTGTCGGTACTGCGGGAAGAAGTTGAAAGACCAAGCGGTGATCTGTACGGGCTGCCGGCGTCCGGTTGATCCGGTTGCAGCTTCCCGCGCGGATGCGGACGATGGCCCTCATTGGAGTTTTCCGGTGATGGCTGGTCTGATCTTCGCGACCCTTCCGCTGCCGCCGATCGGACTGGTGTTCGGCATCATCGGCCTGCGGAGCGGCTCCAAGAAGGTGCAGGGCGCGGTCCTGCTGACCGTCGCGACGTTTGCGGCCCTGCTCTGGCTGGCGATCATCCTCGGCCTCTGAATCCTGCTTGTCCGCGTGGTCCACCCGACGACTGACGATCGTCGGCGCGGCTTGAACGTCCCGATGCCGTTGGGGCGACCGTAAAGCGACCGGACATTCTCCCGGGCAAGGCTGGTGACGGCCTGATCCCATCCCTGTTAAAGGCACGCTCCCGCGAGTCATGCAAGCCCAACAACGACGGTGGTCGATCATCTGGCTGTTGGTCGCCTTGATCGTCAGTTCATCCGTAGCCTACATCGCAGGACGCAACCGGCACCGCAGCTCGGATCAGGAACTCTACCGAACCGAAGCGGTCACCCGCGGGGAAATCGCGCAAAGCGTGTCTGCCAACGGTACGTTGAACCCGGTGGTGCTGGTGAACGTGGGAACGCAAATCTCCGGCAGGATTCAGCGCCTGCACGCCGATTTCAACGATCGGGTCAAAGCCGGACAGGTGCTGGCGGAATTGGACCCGCGTCTGGTCGAAGCGCAACTGCGGCAGAGTCGGGCCGCGGTCGCCAGTGCCCGTGCCGATCTGCGTCTGGCGCAGAGTGACGAGCGGCGGACTCGCGCGCTGGTGGAAAGGAAGTTTCTGTCGGCCGCGGACCTGGACCGCGCCGAGAAGACGACCGAAGTGGCACGTGCAGCGTTGGAGACGGCGCAGGCCAAGGTCGCCTACGAGGAAACCAATCTGCATTACACGGTGATCCGCTCGCCGGTGTCCGGCGTCGTGATTTCCCGCAACGTGGACGTCGGGCAGACGGTCGCGGCGACGTTTCAGACACCGGTGCTGTTTCAGATCGCGCAGGATCTCACTCGCATGCAGATCGATACGAATCTGGCCGAGGCCGATGTCGGCGGCGTGCGTGTAGGGCAGACCGTGAGCTTCACGGTCGACGCCTATCCCGAGAAGACGTTTTCCGGCGTGGTCCGGCAGATTCGGCTGAATCCGACCGTCCAGCAGAATGTGGTCACCTACGACGTCGTGGTGTCGGTCGACAACCCCGAGGGACTGCTGCTGCCCGGCATGACGGCCGTCGTCGTGATACGGGTCGCGGAGCGACAGCAGGCGATGCGTGTGCCGCTGGCGGCACTCCGCTTTCGACCGGCGGATCTCGCCGGCGCGGCGCCGGTTTCCACGGGTGAAGCCGAACGTATCGTCTATCGGCTGGACCGCGGCAAGCTGATTCCGCTGCCGGTACGCATCGGCATCTACGGCCAGCGGCACGCGGAGCTGGTCGGGGGGGACCTGCGAGAGGGTGATCTGCTGGTCGTCGAGGAACTCGACGCCGGAAAGCGTCCCGCCGGCGCCGCGGGACGGCCCAGAATGCGCCTGTTCTGATGAATGAGCTGATCCGGTTGCGGGGGATCGGCAAGGCGTATCCGCTGGCCGGGGGAGCGCTCCAGCCGGTGTTGAGAAGCATCGACCTGGACATCCATCGCGGCGAGTTTGTCGCGATCATGGGTGCTTCGGGCTCGGGCAAGTCGACGTTGATGAATATATTGGGTTGTCTGGATCGGCCCACCAGCGGTGAGTATTGGCTGGCCGGCGACAACGTTGCGACATTGTCGCCCGACCGTCTGGCCGCCGTGCGTTCGCGACTGATCGGCTTCGTGTTCCAAAGCTTCAATCTGCTGCCACGCATCGATGTACGGGACAACATCGCATTGCCGCTGCTGTACGCCGGAGTAGCACGTCGCGAACGGCGCCGGCGGGCGGAGGAGCTGCTGGGTCGGGTCGGCCTCGACGGCTATGGCGCGCGCTATTCGAATCAGTTATCCGGTGGACAGCAACAACGGGTCGCCATTGCCCGCGCGCTGGCGACCTCGCCGAGCCTGTTGCTGGCGGATGAGCCGACCGGCAATCTCGATAGTGAAACCAGCCTCGAGATCATGGGATTCTTCGCTGGGCTGAATCGCGAGGACGGCATCACGCTGATTCTGGTGACGCACGAGGCGGACATCGCCAGCTATGCGCAGCGCGTGATTCGCTTGCGTGACGGGCGGGTGGTCGAGGACCGCTCACAACCACCGGGGCGCGGATGATCGGGGCGCTGCTCGGAGAGGCGCTGCGTGCCTTGCGTGCGAATCGAATGCGCACCGGCTTGACGATGCTCGGGATCATCATCGGTGTCGCTGCGGTGATCGTGATGTTGTCGGTGGGTCAGGGAGCGCAGACGATGGTCGCGAACGCGATCGCATCGATGGGCAGCAACCTGTTCGTGATTCTGTCCGGCGCTTCCACGTCGGGTGGTGCGCGCATGGGGTTCGGGACCGTCCCGACGCTGACGGCAGCAGACGCCGCGGCGATCGCCGAATTGTCGGAGGTCGCGCTGGCCGTGCCCGCGATTCCGGAAACTGCGCAGATCATGTACGGCCCGAACAACTGGAGTACGTCGATCATGGGGACGACGCCTGCGTTCCTCGAAATCCGTTCTTGGCCGCTGGCCGAAGGCGCGTCGTTCACCGAATCCGACTTGCGATCGGGTGCCCGCGTGGTGGTGCTCGGCACGACCGCCAGCGCCAATTTGTTCGGTGCCGTCTCGCCGATCGGCAAGACGATCCGGATCAAGAACAGCCCGTTCGCCGTGGTCGGCGTGTTGGCGGCGAAAGGGCAGAGTTTGGACGGCCGCGACCAGGATGATGTTGCAATCATTCCATTGACCACTGCGCAGCGTAAGGTCTTTGGCAACCCGTTTCCCGGCACCGTGCGCTTCATTCTGGCACAGGGCAGATCACAGGAGGCAATGGATCGCGCCGAACGGCAGATCACGGATCTGCTGCGGCAGCGGCACCGCATCCGGGAGGGTCAGGAGGACGACTTTACCGTCCGCAACCTGACGGCTTTGGCGGAGACGGCCGCCGCCAGTACTCGGATCATGTCCGTCATGCTGGGATCAATCGCGTCAGTGTCGCTGCTGGTCGGCGGCATCGGCATCATGAACATCATGCTGGTCTCGGTGACCGAGCGTACCCGCGAGATCGGCATCCGTGTCGCGGTCGGGGCCAGGAAACGCGACATCCTCTGGCAGTTCCTGCTGGAGGCCCTGATCATTTCGCTGGCTGGCAGTCTGATCGGTGTGGCTCTTGGGATCGGTGCAACGCTGGGACTGTCGGCCGCGGTGGAGATGCCGACCGTGATCACACTGTGGTCGATCGGCGTATCGTTCGCGGTTGCGGCTGCGGTCGGGATCTTCTTCGGCTTCTATCCGGCGCGTAAGGCCGCCGAATTGAGCCCCATCGATGCGTTGCGGTACCAGTGACAGGCGGCGGATGCGCCGGCGTGTGAACGGCGCGACCGCTGGTCGAACGTCGAACGGAGACTTCGAGAGACCGTCGGGTCCTCGGTCGATGACGCCCGTGGTCCGGACCGGCACGCCGGTGTCATTTCGGTCCGGACCGGCCGTAGTGCTCGCGCACGATTTCGCGGTAGATACGGACGAACGACAAGGCGGCATAGATCATCACCACGAACAGAATCCATTCCTGAAGAGATACTCCGGTCGGGTCATCGTCGAACACGACGATGCCGATCACGGCCGCGAGAAACAAGGCGAAGTAATTGACTAACCGAATCATCCTGTTGGCCCTTCGAGGTCGTTAGGGAAATGCCGCGGACATGCGGGATTGTCGACGACGCCGGTTCAAGCTTAACCGGCCGGTTCAGCTTTGCCGAGCCCTTTCGGCTTCCCCGACCTTTTCGCGTATCGGCGGTCAGCGACAGCCGGTCCGGCGCGATTGTGGCCGCTGCCGTCGACCTTGTCCCTTGCGCCACAAGAATCCGATTCGCTAGACTGCCGGCATTCACTCATCGACGATACGCAGGCTGGAATGATACATCGGTGGCGCCACAAGGCCCGGCAGTTTTACCGGTGGTTTTCGGGCGACCTCGCCTACGAGGTTTATCTGCGCCATTGGTCCGGACATCACGCCGGTGAGGAGGCGGCGCCGCTGAGTCGGCCGGATTTCTTTCGCGAACGAACGATCCGCCGCTGGCGCGGCATCAATCGTTGCTGTTGAACCACGTCATTCGGAGTACCTGAAGCATGACTCGCGAGACCGAACGAACCTATTCGGATTCGGAGATCGCCGCAAGACTCGCGGCGGAACTCCCGCACTGGACCTACGAGAACGGCTGGATTCGGCGGAAGTACCGCACTAGCGGCTGGAAGGCGACGCTGATGGTGGTCAACACCGTCGGCCATCTCGCCGAGGCGGCGTGGCATCATCCCGACCTCGCGGTCTCTTATGCCTTCGTGGTCGTCAAACTGGTGACCCACTCCGCCAAGGGGATAACCGACAAGGATTTCGCATTAGCCCGGAAGATCGAAGAAATAATCCAGTGGCACGCGAACGAAGACAGTGACGGCATATTCGAAGGGACGCCGGACGATCCACGATTCAAATATATCAAGTATGACTGAGGCGCCTCGGCAGTTTTGATTTGATCCGCCGTTGGCGACGGCTGCGAATCAGGCTTGAAGCAGTCGCCTGGCTTCCGTTTGACAACGGCCCCGCGACAGCAACAACTTCCATCGGCTGCCGCCGCATTGGTGCCACAATACCACCGAGCGAATGCCAGCGAGCAACAATGACCGGATCCGGTTGGCATTGTCGGAGTTTCGGAGAAACCGCTCCTCGCCCATCACGATCACGCGTGGCTTCATTTGACTGACGGTCTGCTGATACAACTCGGCGATACGGGCCAGAATGTCTTCATGCAGTAAGCCGAAGTCCGATACGACATCGTTCACACTGCGCAGGCCGTCGGTGATGATCGCCATCTTCTGCGGCGATCTCATCAATTTCCTCTCAAGGAACAGCAGCGTGGCCATATAGCGCGACAACACCGGGTCGACCTGATCCGGGTGGCCCATCTGCTTCTCCAGCAGTTTCAATCCGGTTTTGATCGCCGCCAGCCCGCCGTAGACGTCCAGAACGTCGTCCGCATCGATCTTCAGGACGCTGCCGATGCAGGTTCGCATCTCGGCTTCGTCAGCCGTTCCGTGCCGCGCGATTTGTTGGATCAGGTGGACGCACTGGGTCAGTCCGGCTAGCGCGATCACCTGATGGGTCAATGTCTTAAGCATCGAGGTTTCAACGGTATGGGTTGCGGGATCAATGATGCGAACCGCGGGCGTTTCGGCGCACGATCATGAATTGCTCCGACGATTGTATTTCACGGCGTTCCCGCGCGCTAAGTGGACCGGGTATTTTTCGGCATTTTTCTGCATCTTGGCGGCGACCGCCTGCTCGAGATCGACACCCAGTTGTTGCGTCAGCCGGAGCAGATAGATCATCACATCGGCGAGTTCCTCCACCACGGCAGCATAGTCATCGGGTCGTTCCTTCAGGCGGCGTGATTCGTCGTCGGTCAGCCACTGGAATCGTTCGAGCAACTCGCTGGCCTCCACCGTCAGGGCGATCGCCAAGTTCTTTGGGCTATGAAACTGCTCCCATTCGCGCGCTTCCGCGAACTCATGAAGTTCACGCTGTATCCGATCGATATCCATGGCATTATGGAGATGTCTGCAAGAAACTTCGGACGGGCCCAGAGAGAGCGGAGTATCGTTGGACGGTCCGGGCGCGTGGGTTCACCGCCGCGGCCGGTCGCGGGTAGGGTCGGTTAGCGGGCCCGCGCATCGGAATGGTCAAACGAATCAAAAGGGGGAACTGCGACATGGATACACTGACCGAAGATCTCATGCGCGTCATCAAAGCCTTGGAGGCATTGAACGATCACCCCAACGCCGCTTCGGAGCCCATCGATGAACTGTTGGATCAATTGTTCCAGCAGAAGATCGATCTGGCCGCGGCGTCGATCAATACGGCTTCGGCCGTTTATAAACAGGCCGTCCAAGGGCTTACTACAGCGACCGCCAAGGCGGAACGCGCAGCAAGGAACCCGTCATCCGCTGCTACGCTGATCCCGAGCGTCGAGGACGCCATCGGCCGCGTGGCCAAGCTTCTGAATAACGTGGTGCCGCCATGTTAGGCCTCGCCAGCCGTAGCAGCGGACCGAAGCGTCCGCTCACTATACTTCAAGGCAAATCGAGCTTCCAAGCCAGGGACATCCATCATGGCCGCGTTGCATCGTCGAGAGTTGCGTTGTCCGCCGGTACAGCCCACCGATTATCAGTGGCTCGAGCGTAAGGTCGGGCGCTGTCATCTGAACCAGCGCCTCGGGATCGAACACGATTCCGAGGCGAGGGTGTTCGGGCAAGGTCGGACGTTTTTCCATATCGAGAACTGGTATTCGATTCATGGGCTGATTCGGTTGGTCCTCCGCCTGATGCTCCTGCACAAACGCGGCAAACGAAATGCCCGAAAGATTGATGTCCGGCACCATTCGGTTGTGCTGGAGCGACTGCCGCGGGAATTCGACGGCTACACCCTGCTTCAGCTCAGCGATATGCACCTGGACATGGCGCCGGACTTACCGCACGCGTTGATCGAAGCCGTCAGGCAGGCCGGGCACTATGACGCGTGTGTGATCACAGGCGATTTTCGGGCGAAGACCTACGGCCCGTTTCAGCCGGCTCTGGATGCGATGCAGCAGGTGCTTGAGCATCTCTCCGGCCCTGTTTACGGCGTACTGGGTAATCATGACACCATCCGCATGGCTCCAGGGCTTGAGGCCCTGGGGATCCGAATGCTGTTGAATGAAAGCGTGCCGCTGGAGCGAGGCGGGCGAGCCATCTATCTGGCTGGTATCGATGATCCGCACTTCTACCGCGCAGACAACATCGAAAAGGCGACCGACCGCATCCCTCGCGGCGCTGTCGCCATCCTGTTGTCACACAGCCCGGAAATGTACCGGCATGCCGCCTACGCCGACTTCGACCTGATGCTGTCCGGGCACACGCATGGCGGGCAGATCTGCCTTCCCGGCAAGATACCGCTGATGTTGAATGCCAACGCACCGCGCCGATTTTGTATGGGTGCGTGGAACTACCGGAGTCTTCATGGTTACACCTCAACCGGCAGCGGTGTCAGCATCGTGGATGTCCGCTTCAACTGCCCCGCGGAGATCACCCTGCATCGTCTGCGCGTTGCCTGAGCGGACGTCGCGAGACGCGCTTTCGGTAACCGCTCAATAGGGTTGCTTGCGTATCCGTAAGCGGAACAGAATACGCGAAATCAGCAGCTCGAACACCAGGAACAGTAGCGCCATTTTGAGGATTTCCGGCCACTCCAGACCGAAGCACGGCTTGACCAGGACCAACGGAAGCAATACCTCGGGGATCTGATCCAGACCGAGTGCCATGCCGCTCGGAGGAATCCCGAGCCGACGTTTGAGAAAACTGGAAATCAGATCGCCGCCCATCGCCGCCAGACCGATCAGAGCGCCAAGCGCGGCCGGGTATCCCATGATCGATGCGCTGACCGCGGTGATCACGAGCGCCGCAACGATCCCTCTGATCGTCTTGGACCGACCGAGCAGCGGGCGGCCGTCGACGAAGGTGACGCCAAAGTCGAGCGGCTCATCCAATCGCCGCTTCAACAGGTATTCAGCAAGGATCGGAGACCCGTTGGCGATGCCGATCAGTACGAGCAACTGGAGTTGGAGCATAGCGGAGCACCTGGTCCTTGGCCAAAAATCGGTGCGTGGGATTCAACTCGGCGGTTTGTTGCGGTCGGCCCGCGCGGGCGAGGCATTCCGGGAAAAGCATAGCGAATGAACGAGCTTCGCGAAACTTGCCAAGCGGCCGGGCATTGGGAACATTTTCCGCACGCCGCCGATATGGGCGTGCGCGGCGTCGGGCGGACTTGTGCCGAAGCGTTTGCGCAAGCCGCCGAAGCCTTGTGCGCGATCACTTGCGATCCCGATGACGTGCGCCCGGACACGGCTGTCGCGATCCGTTGCGAGGCGGCGGATCGTGAATCGTTGCTGGTCGAGTGGTTGAACGCCGTGATCTATGAAATGGCCGTTCGGCGCATGATCTTCCGTCGCTTCGATGTCCGAATCGACGGGGGGATCTTGAGCGCCGAGGCTCATGGTGAGCCGGTCGACCGTGTGCGGCATCAACCGGCGGTCGAGGCCAAAGGAGCCACCTATACCGAACTGAAAGTCGCACAGCAGGCCGACGGAACGTATCTCGCGCAGTGCATCGTGGACGTCTAGACCCGGGTCGCCGAAATGAACAAAGAAACGTTGGAACGGATCTCGGAATTTGTATGGCGCATCCCCGCGACCGGCCGAATGTGCGTTCCCGCCATCGTCTACGCCGATGATACGTTGATCCGGGAGATGGATGACAAGGTGTTCGAGCAGGCCTGCAATGTCGCCAGTCTGCCCGGCATCGTCGGTGCCAGCTACGCGATGCCGGATGCACATTGGGGCTATGGTTTTCCGATCGGCGGAGTGGCGGCGTTCGATCCGGACCATGGCGGCATCGTCTCGGCCGGCGGAGTCGGCTTCGATATTTCCTGCGGCGTGCGGACGCTGTTGACCGGACTGACCCGGGACGAGGTCGGCCCGGTCCGGCATGCGTTGGCGGACGCCCTGTACGAGGAGATTCCGGCGGGTGTGGGTAGCCGCGGCGGCATCAGGCTGAACGCCAAGGCGATGGACCGCATGTTGGCCGGCGGAGCGGTGTGGGCGGTCGATCAGGGCTGGGGGGAAAAAGCCGATCTCGCGCATATCGAGGAAGGCGGCTGCATGGAGCACGCGCGGCCGGGCGAGGTATCGTCCAAGGCCAAGGAGCGGCAGCGGGAGGAAATGGGCACCTTGGGTTCCGGTAACCACTATCTCGAAGTGCAGGAGGTCGCGGAGCTGTACGAGTCCGTAATTGCCGCCCGCTATGGGCTGCGTCAGGGATCCGTCGTCATCGGTATTCACTGCGGCTCACGTGGGCTCGGCCACCAGATCGGCACGGAGTTTCTCAGATCCATGCAGGCGGCGGCGGTCGAAGCCGGCATCGCATTGCCAGACCGGGAACTGGCCTGCGCGCCGATCGAATCGGCGGTCGGCCGGAGTTATCTCGGCGCGATGCGGGCGGCCATCAATTGCGCACTGGCCAATCGACAGGTCCTTACCCATCTGACACGTCAGGTGTTTGCGCGCTTTTTTCCGAACGCACGGCTGTCACTGCTTTTCGATGTCTCCCACAACACCTGCAAGTTGGAAGAGCATCCGGTCGAAGGAAGGCGGCGCCGGCTGTATGTGCATCGGAAAGGGGCGACCCGTGCGTTCGGCCCGGGTCACCCGGCATTGCCTGCGGCCTATCGGGAGACTGGTCAACCGGTGTTGATCGGCGGGTCGATGGGGACCTCGTCGTACATCCTCGCCGGTGTGGCCGGAAACGAGGATCTGTCGTATTCATCCGCGTGTCACGGCGCCGGCCGAAGCATGAGCCGACATCAGGCGACGCGGACCTGGAAGGGGCGACAAGTCATTGACGAGCTGGCCGGGCAGGGCATCCTGATCCGGAGTCCCTCGCAGCGGGGCGTGGCCGAGGAGGCGCCGGGTGCTTACAAGGATGTGGATCGCGTGGTGCAGGTCGCTGCGCGCGCAGGATTGGCTCGCCTGGTCGCCCGGCTGCGCCCGATGATCTGCGTCAAGGGGTGATCACACGCGAGCGATCATGTCGCAAAGGCGGGAGGAAAAAAGCATGATGCGATCCTCCCGCCGCGAAGGGTTTGGTTTTCCGAGCGATCGTGCCGGCTCCTTACTCGGTCATTCCACCTTGATGTTCTGACGCTTGGAGCCGGGCGCCTTCGGTACCGTGATTTCGAGAATGCCATCCTTGAAAGACGCTTTGGCCTTGTCGCCATCCACCTGTCCCGGCAGACGTATCGTTCGCTGACACTCTCCCCGAGACAGCTCGCGACGATAATATTGGCCTTTCTCTTCCTTCTTTTCGTGCTGTGTCGAAGCCCGTATGGTCAATATGTTGTCGCTGATGGACACATCGACATTTTCCTTGTCGACTCCGGGCAACTCCGCTTTGACGGCGACTTCGTCGTTTCGGTCGATGACATCGACCTTGGGCCAACGGGAGCCGAAGGCCGACTCCCGATCAGGAAAACCGCGTCGTAACAGCGGCTGCATCCAGTTGCCGCGATTCAGGAACTCGTCGAAAAAGTGCTCGAATTCTTCGAACGGACCCAGCAATTGCGCGCGGGAGGGTTGCACCTGCAGTTCTTTGCCGGCTTCTTTCGGTTCTTTGTCGTCTTTCTTGGCCATGCGAGTGCTCCTTGAAGATGGAAAGATAGTGGCGTTCGGGTGTGTTCTCGATGCGACTCGAGGACCGTTGGAGATGCAGAACGGTGGATCTGCCGCACATCGCCTGCATACAGCAGGGTCCCGCCGAGCTGATCGCTTCCGGCTTCTGTATGTATTGCATTTGCGGGTGTGCGTCAACGGGTCGGATGCGGCTTTCGCCGCGTAATCCTCGACATTCGACGCTGGCGACCCTAGCGTGGCGATGGGTCGTCGGTGGTCCGAATGGTCGGTGATGACTGCGTTGACGGCGGGTGTGAGACCCGCCATTCGGGTGCATCGCCGAACGATGATTCCGGCACCGCGGTTTGAGTTGACGCACACGGAATTACAGACTACCGTCATGATTTTTCACTGGATCAAATGGTGTCTCCACCGACAAGCAACGGTCGCCAGGCACGCATGCTGGTGGCTTGCAGCAACTGTAACCTGACCCGCTTCTGCATGCCGTCCGGCATGAAGCCTTCCGAGGTGGCGGCGCTGAGTGACGCCGTCCGTCGCAATCGGACTCTGCACAAGGGCGACGTGGTCTATCACGCAGGCGACCCGTTCAACGGCATCTTCGCGTTGAAGTCCGGTACCGCCAAGCTGGTCCATGTCGATCCATCCGGCAATGAATCGATCGTCAGCCTGATGCTTCCCGGCGAGTTATTGGGGTTCGACGGATTGGCATCCGGTCGCTATACGTGTTCGTTGGTCGCGCTCGAGACGAGCAGCTATTGCGAACTGCCGGCCCACCAACTGCCGAGGTTGAGCCAGTACATCCCGAGCATCCATAGCATTCTGCTGCATCGGGCCGGGAGGAAATTCGAGGAGAGCATACGGCGAATGGCGCTGATTCAGCGTCCAGCCGAGCAGCGTCTGGCTGCCTTCATGCTGGATTTGTCCGGTCGTCTGCAGGCACGGGGGTTCTCGCCGCTCGAGTTTCGCGTCAGCCTGACTCGGCAGGAGATCGGTAATCATCTTGGGCTGGCGCTCGAAACGGTCAGCCGGCTGTTGGGTCATTTCGAGGCCTTGGGGCTGATCGTGGTTCAGGGCAAGCTGATTCGGATCCTCAACGTCGAAGCATTGCGCGGCTATTCGCCGCACTGACGGCGAACCGTTCGTTGCGGACGGATTTGATCGGCATCAAGGTTTTCCCTATGCCGGCTTGATCTGCCTCAAATCTACGCGACTGTGGCGGGGTTATGCTATTTCCAACAGTCGATCCCGTGCCCAAGCCCGGGATCGACTGCCTCAACGGAACCAATTTGCGGAGCGCAGCGGGCGATGGCGTGCTGCGCTCCGCTCCTTTTCTTGATCGACTCAGCACGGCCAAGCGTCCGCCGCCCCCGCCGGCTGTTTCCGAGATTCCGCTCTTGGTCGTCCGATGACATCCATTCGCAGGGACCCGTGGTGACGCGCGTGGCGACGTACTGCGGCTCATGCACCCGGCTTGTCGGTCGTCCGCCGTTGACAATGGTGCCTTGGGGTCGCACCTTTTTCCGAGTGGGCGCGGCCGCCCGTTCGGCATGGCGATTCGCCCGGTTGCTTCCGTGCCCGACGGTCGCGACTGTCAAGCAACCTCGACAGACCCGGTGAGGGGAGAAGTGGCGCATGAACTCATTCGATGACGGTAACCCACTCGCCGACCCGGCGTCTGGTCATGCCGGTGCCGACCGGGTACGCATCCCTGCCACGGAGTCTTCCGACGGAACGGCGATCGACTCACTGCCCGCATATGCGCAGGCATCGCGGCGTCTCATTGGTGAGTCCGTGGTGGAACGGCAACAATGGAACAGCGAAGTGACGGCCGACGCGATTCGTCATTTCGCGTGGGGAATCAGCGACGACAACCCGTTGTGGATCGACTCCGACTACGCGGCAACCGGTCCCTACGGCAGGCGGGCTGCGCCCCCTGCCTTTCTCTTCTCCGTGCTGTATCCGTTCCTGCACGGAGCGCCGACTCTCCTGCCCTTGAGTTTCCTCGTCAGCGGTCTGGAGTGTCGTTGGCATCTTCCAATACTCGAAGGCGACATTCTGACGGCGGTCGCGGTCCTCAAGGAAGTGCTCGATGGCAGCGATCGCGCCGGTCGTGAGACCGTCTACATCGTTGCAGAGACCACCTATCGAAACCAGGCCGGACAGATCGTCGGAACCATCGAGGGAACCATCGCGGCCACAGCCGGCGACGGCTCCGCGATGGTGACCGATCGGGACGTTCACGCCTACTCGCAAGCAGATCTCGATGCCGTCGGCACGGCCTTGCGAGACGAGCGACGCACTGGCGGCAGACCGCTCGTCGGCTTGGCGATACAGCCGGGCGATGAGCTGCCCCAGATCGTTCGCGGGCCACTGACGCTCGGGGACCTGATTGCCTGGCATGCGGCAATCGGACCGCCGTACCGAGCCGGATCGCTCGCATACAGGGACCTGCTCGCCAGTCCGCACACCGCGGTCGTCATGCCGCGCGTGGGTTGGCCGGTTCGCTATTCGCAGCAGCACGAGGACTTCACGCTTGCAGCCCAGCGCGGCATGCCCGCGCCATTCGATAACGGCGCGATGCGGGCAGCCTGGGTCAGCGTGTTGTTGACCAACTGGATGGGTGACGCGGCGTTCTTGAGGCGCCTGCGGGTCAACACCGTCAGACCGGTCATCTACGGTGATATGAACCGCTATGCCGGCCTGGTGATTCGAAAGTTCGACGGCGGCAGCGAGACGCTGGTCACCGTTCGGCTGACCGGCACCAACCAGGTCGGCGAGCTCACGACAACGGGTGAGGCCGATATTGCAATACCCAATCGTCCTCCGCTGCCGAAAGCGACGGGAGAACGCACGCGGCGACACGTCACGCTGCGTTGGGGACACCGTGACGAGGGCCGTGCGACAGCCTCGGTTTGCGACCTCTTCGCGGCCCAGGTCCGAACAAGACCGGACGCAATCGCCGTGGTCGCCGACGATGGCTTGCTGACCTACGCCGAACTGGATGCCGAGGCCGACCGAATGTCGCGCACTCTTGCCGGTTGCGGTCTTGCGCCCGGTAGCCGGCTGGGCTTGTACTTTTCGCGGACCGCGCAAATGGCGGTCGCGGCACTGGCCTGCGCCAAGAGCGGTTCGGCCTACGTCCCGTTGGACCGCGCCTATCCGACAGAACGGCTGGCCCGGATGCTGGATGCCGCTGCTGTCGACTGGGTCTTGACCGACGGCGCCGGACCTGGACCTGGATCGGAAGAGCTCGGGCGCCCCGTCATCGACATTCTTCGGCGAAATGCAGAGACGTGTGGTGAGCGCGACGATCCGAGTGATCGGACGGCCGCGATGCCGGCGGGAGATGCCGTTGCCTACGTGCTGTTCACTTCCGGATCGACCGGGTCAGCCAAGGCCGTGGTCGTGCGCCACGAAGCGCTCGGTCTGTATCTTCGATCGATCATCCAGGCACTGGATGTGTCAGCCGGCGACGTCTGTCTACATTCGGCGTCGTTCTCGTTTTCCGCGGCCGTCCGGCAGTTCTGGCTGCCGCTTTGTATCGGGGCCACGCTCGTCGTGGCTGGTGAGGAATCGCGTCGCAGGCCTTTGCTGCTGCTGGAAACCATGCGCCGCACGGGCACCACGGTGTGGGACACGGTGCCGAGCCTCCTGGATTCCACAATCGAACATCTTCGTGAGCTGACCCAACCCCAGCAATCGGAGTTGCTGGACAACCGACTTCGTCGTGTGTTCACGACGGGCGAACCGCTGAAGTGGGAGACGATCCGAGCATGGCGGTCGCTGGTTCGCAACCGTGCTTCTGTCGTCAATCTCTATTCTCAGACCGAAACGGCCGGTACCGTGTGCGTCTACCCGGTCCCCAACGAGGACGAAGGGCAGGTCGGGATCGTCCCGCTCGGAACGCCGGTTCCGGGTGTCGGCATCTGCCTTCTGGACGAAGACCTGCAGCCTGTGGCGGTTGGGGAGGCGGGCGAGATCGGCGTGGCGAGTGAACGGCTCGCAAACGGGAATGTCGGCCAGCAGGAACCGGATGCGAAGCGGTTTGTCTGGGTCGTATTGCCGGACGGCACCGAACAATGCCTGTTTCGAACCGGGGATCTTGGGCGGATAGGTGCGACCGGCCTGCTCGAGTGCCTGGGACGCGCCGACGACCAGGTCAAGATTCGTGGTCTGCGAGTTCGGCTCGGCGAAGTGGAAGCTGCGATCATGCTGGACCGACGTGTCCTGGAGTGCGTGGTGGTGGCCGTCGGGGAAGTCGCGCCGGAGCGGACGACGAGGTTGCTCGCATACGTCGTTCCCAAAGCCGGCAGCCACATCGACAAGGGCGAGATGCGGGCTGCGCTCGCGGCTTGGCTGCCGGACCATGCACTACCGAACGCCATCGAACTGGTCGATGCACTGCCCCGCGGTGCCGCCGGCAAGGTGGACCGCGCGGCGCTACCTCCGGCGGGCGGCACACAGATGTTCGCCGTGCGTGCGAGCCGTCTCAGACCTCGCAACGAGACGGAGGAACTGATCGCCGGGATTTGGCGCGAGGTTCTCGGTATCGATGAGCTCGGGGTCGATGAGGACTTTTTCGCACTGGGGGGCCACTCCCTGCTTGCCTCACGGGTCGTCACGCGGTTGTTCCATCAGACCGGAATCGAACTTCCGCTGAAGGACTTTTTCGACAATCCAACGATTGCTTGCCTCGCCGGTCTCCACAGACAGGCTGTCGAGGACACAGGTTTTGCCGGGCAGCAATCCGTCGCGCCGGTCAACGCCGGCGTCATCCCGCGCCAGCGGCGGCCGGAATGAACCGCTCGCGAGGTGGTGCGTGGAAGTCTGCGGGGCACCGCCGGTGAGTCGCCAGTCAGCCGCGCACCGCGACGGCGACCTGGATTGCGTCGCCCCGATTTACCGAGAAGGCGTCGCAATGAAACCGATCCGTGCCGGACCGCAGCCACTGCGTGATGCATCGGGCATGCCGGCGGCCAGGGGAGGGGCCGCCCGATCCTTGGGCGGCTGATCGTCTCGTCAGCGATGCAAGACGGTACGGTACATCGCTCGAGATGCGGTGGTTCGCCGTCGGCGCGAATCAGGGCGGCGAGTGTTTGTACGATGAATTGGTGGAGTCTTCCGCGATTGCTTTGGCGGCAGTGGCATACTTGTCGTGCTCGCTGCTCTTGACCATCCACAACACGACGGCGACCGTCAGAATGACGCCGCCGATGTAGACCCAGAAGTAGTCTTTCTCTTGTTCCATCGGTTCCTCCTCATGTATGGCTGTTGTTCGCGTCGTCGTCGACGCGTGGCCAGACGATAACGGTGCCCTTCACACCAGACCTTGATCTGAATCAAATGATTGATCAGGACCGCAAATATCCTGCTGGTATTCCCGGTGGCCGCCAGGACCGGTGCAAGCGCGGCCTTGGTCAGGCGGGTCCTTCACTGCGCAGAGGCATCCCCGCCGCGGATTGACCCGGCCTATGATGGGCCGCGCTCGTATTGTTTTGTTCACAAGGGCCGGGCAACGCGCTCGGCGGTGATCGCCGGTGCTTCGGCGACAGCGGGGCGAGACGGAGTCCTCATTGTGAGGCGGCACGAAATTTGGATCAATCGACTTAAGCTGCTACCATCACTAGCTTTTGCCGGTTCGGCCGGCCGATCGGGTTCTCATGCTGGAAAAACTCAGAAACATCGCGATCATCGCTCACGTCGATCACGGCAAGACCACGCTCGTCGACAAGCTGCTGCGGCAGTCCGGCACTTTCGCGGCACACGAACGGGTCGAGGAACGGGTCATGGACTCGAACGCGCTGGAGAAGGAGCGCGGCATCACGATCCTGGCGAAGAATACCTCGCTGGACTGGAACGACTACCGCATCAACATCGTCGATACCCCGGGGCACGCCGACTTCGGTGGCGAGGTGGAGCGCGTGCTGTCGATGGTCGATTCGGTGCTGCTGCTGGTCGATGCGGTCGACGGACCGATGCCGCAGACGCGTTTCGTGACCCAGAAGGCCTTCTCGCTGGGTCTGCATCCGATCGTCGTGATCAACAAGATCGACCGGCCGGGTGCGCGGCCCGATTGGGTGGTGGACCAGACCTTCGACCTGTTCGACCGGCTCGGGGCCACCGAGGAGCAGCTCGACTTCCCGATCGTCTATGCATCGGCATTGCACGGCTACGCCGGCTTCAGTCCCGACGTCCGGGAAGGCGATCTGACGCCGCTGTTCCAGACCATCGTTGATCACGTACCACCGCCGAAGGTCGATCCGGAAGGACCTTTCCAGATGCAGATCAGCAGCCTGGACTACAACACCTACGTCGGTGTGATCGGCGTCGGGCGGGTACAGCGCGGATCGGTGAAGACCAACAGCCCGGTGGTGATCGTGCCGAGAGAGGGTGCCAGCCGCCAGGGCCGCATTCTGCAGATCCTGTCGTTCCGGGGACTGCAGCGGATCGAAGTCGCCGAGGCCAGCGCCGGCGATATCATCGCGGTCAGCGGTATCGAAACGCTGGATATCTCCGACACGCTTTGTTCGCCGGAGCAACCCGAGGCATTGCCGGCGCTCGCGGTGGACGAGCCGACCGTCAGCATGACCTTCCAGGTCAACAAATCGCCGTTCGCCGGCAAGGAAGGCAAGTTCGTGACCTCGCGGCAGATTCGCGAACGCCTGCAGCGCGAACTGAAGCACAATGTCGCGCTGCGGGTCGAGGACACCGAAGACCCGGACAAATTCAAGGTATCGGGTCGCGGCGAGCTGCACCTCTCGATCCTGATCGAAAACATGCGCCGCGAAGGCTATGAACTCGGCGTCTCACGCCCGGAAGTGATCCTGAAGGAAGTCGACGGCGAACTCTGCGAGCCCTATGAGTTCGTCACGCTGGAAGTGGAAGAGACGCACCAGGGTGCGGTGATGGAGAAGCTCGGCTCGCGCAAGGCGGACCTGCTGAACATGCAGCCGGATGGCCAGGGTCGTGTGCGATTGGAGTACATGGTGCCGTCGCGCGGGTTGCTGGGGTTCCAGACCGAATTTCTGAGCACGACTTCGGGTACTGGCCTGTTCTATCACGTGTTCGACCATTACGGTCCCATGAAGAAAGGCGATCTCGGCAGCCGTGTCAACGGCGTGCTGATCTCCAACACCGACGGCAAGGCCTTGGCCTTTGCGCTGTTCAACCTGCAGGAGCGCGGACGCCTGCTGATCGATCCCGGCGTCGAGGTCTACGAAGGCATGATCGTCGGCATCCACAGCCGATCGAACGATCTGGTGGTCAACCCGACCAAGGCGAAGCAACTCACCAACATCCGCGCCGCCGGCAGCGACGAGAACATCCTGCTGACGCCGCCGATCCGCTTCAGTCTGGAGCAGGCGCTGGAGTTCATCGACGACGACGAGTTGGTCGAGGTGACGCCGACCTCGATCCGGCTGCGTAAGAAGATGCTGCTGGAACACGAGCGCAAGCGCGCCCAGCGCGCCAGCGGCGAGTAAACCGGCGGGTGGCGCGATGCTGCCGTCTGGCAGCTCGCGCCGATCCGCGACGATCTCGCTCAACGTACCGCCTTGTATCGGCGTTCCGAGGCAAGGGGCGAGAGTACGATTTGCCAGAGCTGATTGTGCCCTGCGCGAAAAGCGCCGGCGAAGCTCAGCAGATAGTACCGCCACATGCGGTAGAATCGCTCATCGTAGCGGCTGCGCAGACCGCTCCAGTGGCGGTCGAAGTTTTCCCACCACTGCATCAGCGTCCTGTCGTAATCCTGGCCAAATCGGTGCCAGTCCTCGTACATCAGACAACCTTCGATCGCTGCGCTGATCTGCCGGCAGGACGGCAGCATCGAATTCGGAAAGATGTGGCGCTCGACCCAGGGATTGCCGCAAGTATCGGAGACGTTCGAGCCGATCGTGTGCAGCAGAAAAAGGCCATCCGGCTCCAGACAACGGGAGACGACCCGCATGTAGGTGCGATAGTTCTTGAAGCCCACATGCTCGAACATTCCGATCGAATAAATCCGGTCGAATCGGCCGCGGATACGGCGATAATCCTCGAGCCGAATCTCGATCGGGAGTCCCCTGCAGGTTTGTCGTGCCACTTCGGCCTGTTCGTGCGAGATGGTGACGCCCACGACGGAAACACCGTAACGCTCCGCGGCGAATTTGGCCGCACCGCCCCAACCGCAACCGATGTCGAGTACACGCATGTCCGGTTCGAGCGCCAGTTTCCTGCAAACCAAATCCAGCTTGGCTTCCTGAGCCGCGTCCAGAGTGTCTGCGTTTTCCCAGTAGGCGCAGCTATAGATCATCCTGCGGTCCAGCATGCAAAGATAGAGTTCGTTGCCGATGTCATAGTGGCGCCGGCCGACCTCCTGCGCGCGCCGAGTGGTTTGCAGGTTGAGTGCCTTGGCCTTCAATGTCGATGCCAGGTCGGCCCAGCTTCGAACCCGTTGGTGCAGACCCGCGCGCAGGACACGGTAAATCAACTCGTCGAGCGCTTCACAGTCCCACCAGCCATCCACGTACGCGTCGCCCAGGCCCACGGATCCCTCGGCCCAGAGCCGCCGGTACAGACGATCGTCGTGTATGCGGATGTCCCAAAGGCGGCTGCCGTCGATCTCGACATCCGCTTGTTTCAACCAGTGGATCAACCGCGTCCTTTCACGCCCACCGCGCGGCCACTCGCGCCACACCGGATCCAGACTTCGCACTGACATAAACCCACCTCCCGCCTATAGCTCACAAACGATGCCAGTCAAACAGCATGTCGGATCATCGCGTGCTCGCGTATCCGGGCGACTACGTATGGACTGTATGGAACTGCCGACTCTGATCGGTGAGCGGATGACAATGGGAGCCGATCTCCCGAATGCCGCGGCAGGTTCCCTTTGCCCCGGATTCGTGACTACAGCGTTGTGGCGCGGGTGATTCCCGGGTATCCATCCCGGGCGGCGGAGCACCATCCATCGGTGGAGGCCGGCGCAATATCCAGATCAACGACCGCGTTCGGAACGTGCCCGCGAAAGTTCTGGCCGGACGGATTCGGCGCGGCGTTCTACCGCCAATAGAAATCGGCCTGCGTAAACCGTCCGGAGCCGATATTGACTCGCCGTTGCTGGCTCAGTCGCTCGACGCTGGCGGTGATCGTGTAGGAACCGGCGGGCAGCGCCGCGTAAAAGTAGGGCCCGTCGGCCACGGCATCCAGAACGGTGCCGCCATGGCTATCCGTCACCGTAATATGCACGTCGCTCAGGTATGCGCCGCCGCTGGCCGCGAACATCAATCCGAGGTTGAACTGTTGCTTTACCGATTTCAGATAGTCCCGCTCGTCCTGTCCGACGCCGCCGGTGACATACCTGATGCCTTGATAATCCTGAATCGAAAGCGGTGCCGCCGAAACCGATTGGGGTGATGCGAGGACAACCGCCAAAAAAGCAAGGAATCGCGACATTCTTGAACTGCTCATGTCAGCCTCCGTGGAAAAATGACCTCGCCAATCCCGATCCATGGACGTCTTTCTAGCACAGTCCAGGTGGAACGCCTATCCGTGTGAACACTTAGCGCCCCTGGCAATCGTTCAACGCAATCGGCTTGCGCAGCCGGCCGAGGCATCGCTGCCGCCGAGCCGCTCGGCAGAACGAGCGGAGGCCATGACGTCCGGAGGCGAAGGACGGGACTGTCGCATGCGCCCGATAGGGCTCCTCCGGCGAGCGGCGGCTGGTATCGGCGCGAGATTCGGTCGTCTACGTAGTCGTGCTGATAGTCGGAGCGCCCGGCTTCGATTATAACGAGCGCAGAGCAGGTGCGTGGGCCGATGCTCCGACGGGCCTGGTACCGGTTTCGGGAGGTACACCGATGAAACGTAACGTCGCACAACAGATCATCGCCGGCCACTTGATCGCGGGCCGCATGGCCGAGGGCGAAGAGATCGCTTTGCGGGTCGATCAGACGCTCGCCCAGGATGCGACCGGAACCCTGGCGATGCTCGAATTCGAAGCCATGGCCATTCCGCGCGTCCGCACCCAACTGTCGGTGCAGTACATCGACCACAACCTGCTGCAGGAAGACTACCGCAACCCGGATGATCACCTGTTTCTGTATAGCGCCTGCCGCAAGTTTGGCCTGTGGTACAGCCGGCCCGGCAACGGCGTCAGTCATCCGGTGCACATGGAGCGCTTCGGCGTACCGGGCAAGACCCTGCTCGGCTGCGACAGCCATACCTGCGCGGCGGGCGCACTCGGCATGCTGGCGATCGGGGCGGGCGGGCTGGAAGTGGCCATGGCGATGGCGGGCAAGCCTTTCCATCTGCGGATGCCGAAAATTTGGAGCGTGCGGCTGCACGGTCGCTTGCCCGACTGGGTCAGCGCCAAGGATGTGATCCTCGAAATGTTGCGCCGGCACGGTGTCAGCGGCGGGCGCGGCAAGATCATCGAATACCAGGGTCCGGGGCTGGACACTCTGAGCGCCATGGACCGTCACGTGATCGCCAACATGGGCGCCGAACTGGGAGCCACCACGACGGTGTTTCCAGCCGACCAGGCGGTCCGGCGGTTTCTCGAGTCCCAGGGACGGGGCGCGGATTTCCGCGCGATTCGGGCAGACCCGGATGCAGTTTACGACGAGTACGAGGAGATCGATCTGTCGCGCCTGGAACCGCTGATCGCGCTGCCGGGCAGTCCGGGCAATGTGGTGCCGGTACGGCAAGTGGCGGGGCGGGAGATCTACCAGGCCTATATCGGATCGTCGGCCAATCCGGGGTTGCGCGATTTCGCCGTGCCGGCGCTGATGGTGGCCGACAGGCAGGTTCATCCGCGGGTTTCATTCGACGTCAACCCGACGTCGCGCCAGCTCCTGGAGAACCTGATCGCGTTAGGGTTGCTGGGAAAACTGGTGCGCGCCGGGGCTAGGCTGCATCAGGCCGGCTGCAACGGCTGCATCGGCATGGGACAGGCGCCGGCCACCGACCGCATCAGCCTCCGCACGGTTCCGCGCAATTTTCCGGGACGGTCCGGTACCCACGATGACCAGGTCTACCTCTGCAGTCCGGAGACGGCCGCCGCCTCCGCGTTGACCGGTGTAATCACCGACCCACGCGATTTGGCGATGCCTTGTCCGCGATTCGAAGAACCCGCAGCGGTACTGGTGAACGCTGCGATGCTGGTGGCGCCCGACCCTCGAGATGCCGGAATTGCGCTGGAACTCGGGCCCAATATCCAACCCTTGCCACGGTTCCAGCCGTTGCCCGAACTGCTGGAAGGACCGGTGCTGCTGAAGGCGGGAGATGATCTCTCGACGGACGAGATCCTGCCGGCCGGAGCCAGGGTGTTGCCGTACCGAAGCAACATACCGGCCATCAGCGAGTTCGTGTTCGCCCAAGTCGATCCCGGGTTCCACGAACGCGCGCTGCCGTACCGCGAGACCGGTTTCTTCGTGATCGGCGGCCACAACTACGGACAGGGTTCCAGCCGCGAGCATGCCGCTCTGGCGCCGCGCTATCTGGGCCTACGGGCGGTCCTGGCCAAGAGCTTTGCCCGAATCCATCGCGACAACCTGATCAATTTCGGGGTGCTGCCGCTGACATTGGCCAGCGCCGACGATTGGGACCGCGTGCAGCAGGGCGACGTACTGCGGATCGATGACATCCGGACCGTGCTCGAACGGGGCAGCCCCATCGTGGTGACCAACACAAGCCGTCAGATGACTTATCAGACACGCCACGGTCTCAGCGATCGGGAGATACGCGTGATCCTGGCAGGGGGACTGATCAACCGGGTCAACCTGGATGAGTTGCAACCTGCCGAAGGCTGATGGCGGTGACGACGAGAAGATTCCGCACGTCGGTAGGGAGGGACGATCGGGACGCCCGTGGAGAACCACGGCAGCGATCCGCGAGGACTCGCATCTGCCGGAATGGTTCACGCATTGCGGATACGGAAGAAAGCATGCCCCGGTTCGGCCTGCGTCGGTCAGGATCTTGCGCGCGAACGCTTTCACCTGGCCCCGGCGCGACATGTTCAAGCATTAACTCCACATGATCAGTGGTGCTTGCTCACCCGCGAACAGGAAAACGGGGAGAATGCCAGACAAGCGCGACGCATCCGGCGATCCGGGTCAATTCGAAACGATAAATCCTTGTGCCGGATGCGGCGCGGTGTTTTCTCGGTGACCCTATGTCGTCGGCGGATTACTTCGAACTGGTGAGTCAGTGGCAGTTGGACGCCCCGCCCGAGGATGTGTGGCGGGTCTTGTCGGATGCCGAACACTGGCCGGACTGGTGGCCGTGTGTTGAAGCAGTGGAAACCGTCGAGCCGGGTGAACCGGGTGGTGAACGCTCGCGCTGGCGTTATACCTGGAAGACGATGTTGCGCTACAAGCTCCGTTTCGATTTGTACGTGACCTGCATCGAAGCGCCCTTGTTGCTTGCGGCGGACGTTACCGGGGACTTGTCCGGCCGCGGCGTGTGCCGCATTGCCAGAAGGGATAGCCGGACCCTGGTGCGGTACGAATGGACGGTGCAGGTGCGCCGGCCATGGATGAAATGGCTCGCTCCGATTGCCCGTCCGGTGTTCGTCTGGAATCACCGGATGGTCATGCGACAGGGCGAAGCCCACCTGGCGGCACGG
>CAZXXC010000047.1:17073-29891 GCA_964644665.1 uncultured Methylococcaceae bacterium | reverse complement strand
TGATGTCATCACGGTAATCTCGGCGCTCTCCAGCCATGCAGCCGCTCACCCGCCTCGAAGAACCAGAACTACCTCAGGAGAAGCTGGCGAGGCGGCTGTGTACCCTGGTTTCGTCGTATCTCGATGAGGGCCAGGTCAAGGAAGTGTTTCGCGCGTACCAGGCGGCGGACAAGGCGCATGAAGGGCAATTTCGCCTGAGCGGAGAGCCCTATATCTGCCATCCGTTGTCGGTCGCCCTGATCCTTGCGGAGTTACGCATGGACGCGAAGGGCCTGATGGCCGCCATCCTGCACGACGTGATCGAAGATACGTCGATCACCAAGGAACTACTGCGTCGGGATTTCGGGGACGAAGTCGCCGACCTGGTCGACGGCGTCAGCAAGCTGACGCAACTCGACTGCAAATCAAGCGCGGAAGCGCAGGCGCAGAATGTGCGCAAGATGGTACTCGCGATGATCAAGGATTTGCGGGTCATCATGGTGAAGCTGGCGGACCGGCTGCACAACATGCGTACGCTTGAAGTCATGAGCCCGGCGCGACGACGGCGGATCGCCCGCGAGACGCTGGACATCTACGCGCCGATCGCCAGTCGGCTCGGCATGAACGAGTTCCGCGTGGAACTCGAGGATCTGGGATTTGCCGCGATGCACCCGTTCCGCTACCGCGTGTTGGATCAGGCGGTCAGGAAGGCGCGGGGTAACCGCAAGGAGATGCTGGCGACGATCGAGAATGCCGTCAAGAAACGCATGGAGCAGTCGGGAATGCGGGACTTCCAGGTCATCGGCCGGGAAAAGCACCTGTACAGCCTCTATCAGAAGATGAAGGGCAAGCACATCAGCTTCGATGAAGTGCATGACTTCTTCGCATTCCGAATCGTCGTCGGCACCGTCGACGAGTGCTATCGAACTTTGGGTATCTCCCACAACCTCTACAAGCCGGTGCCCGGGCGCTTCAAGGACTACATCGCGGTACCCAAGGCCAACGGCTATCAGTCGCTGCACACGATCGCGATCGGACCGCATGGGATGCCGCTGGAGATCCAGATTCGAACCAAGGCGATGCATCAGATGGCCGAGTCCGGCATCGCTGCCCACTGGCTCTACAAGTCGAGCATCGAGCAAGCCGAAAGCAGCCAGGCGCGGGCTTACGAGTGGTTGCGCAACCTGCTCGAGATTCAAAAGACCGCGGGCGATTCGCTGGAGTTCCTCGACAACCTCAAGGTCGACCTGTTCCAGCAGGAAGTTTATGTGTTCACGCCGCGCGGCAAGATCATCAAGCTCCCGCGCGGCGCCACCGTCGTCGATTTCGCCTACTCGGTGCATACCGATGTCGGGAATGCCTGTGTGTCGGCTCGCATCGACCGGGCATTGGTACCGCTCCATACGACGCTCGAGAACGGGCAGACGGTGGAGATCGTCACGGCGCCGTGGGCGCGACCGAATCCGCTGTGGCTGAACTACGTGGTGACCGCCAAGGCGCGTGCGGCGATTCGCAGCTACCTTCGCAATTTCAAGAAGCTCGAAGCGATCGCGCTCGGGCGCCGATTGCTGGAAAAGGAATTGGCCGGTCATGGTGCGAATCTCGAGGATCTGAGCGAGCAGCAACTGGCCGCGGTGCTGAAGGCACTGGACGTGCCGTCGTTCGATGCACTTCTCGAAGATCTGGGGCTCGGGAATCGGCTTCCGTTCCTCGTGGTTCGCTATCTGCTGAGGGATGGCGGGCCGGAGGAGTTGGAACACCCGCACGACAAGACGGCCCAACCCCAGCCTTTGATCATCAAAGGCACCGAGGGCATGGTGGTCAGCCTCGCAAAATGCTGCCGCCCGATTCCCGGCGATCCGATCATCGGCTTTTTCAACCCGGGCAAGGGACTGGTGATTCATCTGAGCGACTGCAAGAATGTCACCGACATGCGCATGAAGCAGATGAACTGGCTCGAGGTGGAATGGGACAAGAAACCGACCGGCGACTTTCCGGCGGTCATCCGGCTGTATCTGATCAATCAACTGGGCACTTTGGCGCAAGTGGCCTCGACGATCTCGCGCATGGGTGCGAACATCGAGAATGTGCAGATCACCAGCCAGGACCCGCAAATCTCCACCGACGTGATCACGCTGAGCGTCAAGGATCGCGTCCATCTCGCCAATGTGATGCGTGAATTGCGCAAGTTGTCGGTGGTCACCCGGATCACGCGGGTGCGGTCGGAATCGAAGAAGCAAAGGAAACATGACAAGGCTAACCATCCATACTGATCGTGCACCGGCTGCGATCGGCACTTACTCGCAGGCGGTACGCACCGGTCACACGGTCTATCTTTCCGGCCAGATTCCTCTCGACCCGCACACCATGGCATTGGTGGAAGGTTCCATCGAAGTGCAGGTTCGACGCGTTTTCGACAACCTCAGAGCCGTCGCCCAGGCCGCGGGAGGCGACCTCAGCGATGTGGTCAAGCTGTCGGTGTATTTGATCGACCTGGCCCACTTCCCGCTGGTGAACCAGGTGATGTCGGAGTATTTCACCGAGCCGTATCCGGCACGGGCGGTACTCGGGGTTGCAGCGCTGCCGCGTCAGGCTGAGGTCGAGATCGACGGAATCATGGTGTTGCACTCATAGCGACCGAGAATTGCCGCCCACCGCTGCTGGACGAAGTGCCGGTCACCGCGTTGAAGGGTATCGGCAGTCGCATCTGTGCCCGGCTGCAGCAGATCGGGGTCGTCAATCTATTCGATGCACTGATCCACACGCCGCTCCGTTACGAGGACCGAACCCGGATCACTCCGATCGACCGGCTGTGGATCGGTCTCGTCGCGATGACGGAAGGGGTCGTCGACGGAGTCGAATTGGTGCAGGGCCGGCGTCGCGCGGTGGTGTGCCGTATCGTCGAGGCGGGCGTCGCGCTGCACCTGCGCTTCTTTCACTACACATCCCGTCAGCTCATCGGGCTCTCGCCCGGCACCCGGCTGCGATGCTTCGGCGAGGTCCGTCCGGGCCCCTACGGTCGGGAGATGGTGCACCCGGAGTACCAGGTGTTGTCCGGTCTCACAGCGGCGGAACCGGATCGCCATCTGACGCCGATCTATCCGACGACCGAAGGAATACGCCAACAGACGCTGCGTACCTTGGTGCGCGAAGCACTGGGAAGTCTGGCCGACGGTAGCGCCCGACTGGAAGACCACCTGGCGGTGGACGCGCGACCGTCTCCCGATCATCCGGGGCTGTGGGAGTCCCTGCGACTGTTGCACCGGCCGTTGCCGGGCGAGGAAGCACGACTGACGCTGGCACGCGAGCGGTTGGCATTCGAAGAGCTTCTGGCGCACCGGCTGAGCCTGATGCGGCTGCGGGCGAAGACCAGGCGGCGACAGGCACCGGCTTTGCGGCTGCCGCAGCCGCTGGCGGCGGCTTTCGAGTCGCGGCTGCCGTTCACATGGACCGACGCGCAGCGTCGGGTCAATGTCGAGATTGCACGGGACTTGGCCCGTACGCGGCCGATGATGCGTCTACTGCAAGGCGATGTCGGGTCCGGGAAGACGCTGGTCGCTGCGCGTGCTGCACTGGCGGCGGTGGCGTCGGGATGGCAGGTGGCGGTGATGGCACCGACCGAGTTGCTTGCCGAGCAGCACTACAGCAACTTCCTGAAATGGTTCACTGCGGCACGTGTCCGGACGGTTCTGTTGTCCGGTCGCGTCAAGGGCAACAAACGCGCCGATCGTCTGCACTGCATCGCGACCGGTGAAGCCGGAGTGATCGTCGGCACACACGCGCTGTTTCAGCGGGACGTCCGATTCCATCGGCTGGGGCTGGTGATCATCGATGAACAGCACCGTTTCGGCGTGCACCAGCGCCTGGCCCTGCGGGACAAAGGGGACGATCGGGACGGTAGGTTCCCGCACCAACTGATCATGACCGCTACACCGATTCCCCGTACCCGCGCGATGGTCGATTACGCCGATCTCGATCTCTCGGTCATCGATGAACTGCCGCCGGGACGGACCCCGGTCAGGACGACGGCGACGCCCGCCGAGCGGCGGGGCGACGTGATCGCTCGCATCGTCGATTGGGTCGCCTGCGGCCGTCAGGCCTATTGGGTGTGCTCGCTGATCGAAGAGTCGGAGGCTCTGCAATGCGAGGCCGCCGAGAAGACGGCGGATCTGCTGAGCCAGACGCTCCCGGGCGTCCGCATCGGTTTGCTGCACGGCCGCATGAAAGGACGGGACAAGGACGCCATCATGCAGTCATTCAAGCAGCGGGAGCTTGACCTGCTGGTGTCGACCACGGTGATCGAGGTCGGGGTCGACGTCCCGAATGCCGGTCTGATGGTCATCGAGAATGCCGAGCGCTTCGGTCTCGCGCAACTCCACCAACTCCGCGGACGGGTCGGCCGCGGTCCCGGTGAATGCTTTTGCGTGCTGTTGTATCAGTCGCCACTGACTCCGATCGCCAGGGAGCGTCTCGGCATTCTGAGGCGGACCAACGACGGCTTCGAGATCGCCGAAAAGGATTGGGAACTGCGCGGGGCGGGAGAGCTGCTGGGGACCCGGCAGACCGGGCTTGCCGGGTTCCGGACGGCGGAGCTGCCGCGGGACAACGCGCTGCTCCCTCGGGTGGCGGAAGTCTCGGAACGTCTGTTCCGCACCGACCCGGAGGCGACCGGGCAACTGATCCGGCGTTGGGTCGGGCGTTCGCTACACTACGCCGAGGTCTAGTCTTCCGGCCTGCTCACGGTGAGGCGAAATCGGGCAGCAGTTTCGTGAACAAGTCCGAGCCTGCGCTGCCTTTGCTGCGCGCGGCTTTCAGCAGAGCCGGCAATTGTTCCTTCAGCTTGATGTCGGAAACCCGCTGATACGGGCGGATCGGTGCGCGCTCGGCCTTTTCGAGGTAGGGTAGCGCGGCGTCATACTCGCCCTGATCGACCAGGTAGTCGCCCATGAAATAGTTGCTGTCCACGGCATCGGGAGAAAGCACCAGGGCCGACTGCAGGTACTGGCGGGCCTGCCGATCGTCGCCGAATGACAGCGGCCAACCGGGCAGCCGGAAATAGAAGTTGCCGAGCGTGATATAGGCGGCGGCATCCATCGCCTTCGGGTCGATGTCGATCGATCGGACCAGCAGGTCGCGCGACCGTTCGATCTGCGCCAGCGAGTTGAAGCCCCAGTCGACGCCCGCCAGCGAGCACAACAGGATGGCTTCCAGGATCAGCGGCTCGGCCTGGTTGGGAAATCGCTCAGTCAGCCGTTGGGTACGCAACAGCAGGTTCTTCAAGCGCGGCACCTTCTGCTCGTCCGGAGCGAGATAAAAGGCCTCGGCCCATTCGGCATCGATTTGATGCGTCAGAGCCAGCAGTTCCGACCGTTCGGGACTGGCGGCGGCCGTCGTGCCGATCAGAATGCCCAGGATGGTCAGCCAGCGAAGGAACATCCAACGAATCCTCTGCTTGCAGCGAATTGATCGTTTGCGGGACGAGTCTCGTCAGCGCCAGGCCCCGACCAACAGCAGGATGCCGGTTGCCGCAGCCGCCCATGCCGGTCCCTGCAGTTCCGCCAGATGCAGCAGCGGACTGTCGCCGCCCGCCAGGACTGCGAGCCCGATCAACAACGTACTGCCGGTCACCGCCCGCATCAAGCGCCGGTGGTTGCTCCGCATTTCCCGTTGCAGGTCCGCCAACTGCTTGGACCGAAACTGTACATCGATCCGCCCATCGGCGGCATTTTGCAGCACGCGATGGATCAATCCGGGGACTTCGGGCCACTGCTGAGCCCAGTCCGGTAGCTGATGTCGGATCTTCCGGACCGCCGCCTGAGGCCCCACCTGCTGATGGAACCACCGTTCCAGAAACGGCTTCGCAGTCTGCCAGAGATCGAGTTGCGGATAGAGCTGACGTCCCAGTCCTTCGATGTTCAGCAGGGTCTTTTGCAACAGCACCAGTTGCGGCTGAACCTCCATGTCGAAACGGCGAGCGACTTCGAACAGGCGCAACAACAGATTGCCGTACGAGATCTCGCTGAGCGGCTTTTCGAAGATGGGTTCACACACGGTTCGGATCGCCGATTCGAATTCCTCGATCCTTGTCGAGTGCGGTACCCAGCCCGATTCGACATGCATCTCGGCGACCCGCCGGTAGTCGCGGTTGAAAAATGCCAGGAAATTCTCGGCGACATAGTATTGATCGGAGCGCGACAGGCTGCCGACGATGCCGAAATCGACCGCAATGTAACGCGCCTCCGGTACCACGAAAATATTGCCGGGATGCATGTCGGCATGAAAGAAATTGTCGCGGAATACCTGGGTGAAGAAGATTTCGACTCCGCGCTCGGCCAGCAGCTTGAGATCCACCCCTTCCCGTCGCAGCGCCTCGACGTCGGCGACCGGAATGCCGGAAATGCGCTCCATCACCATCACGTCACGCCGGGTGTGATCCCAATAAATCTTGGGGATGTACAACAGTTCCGAATTCTCGAAGCGACGCCGGATTTCGGTCGCGTTGGCCGCTTCGCGGACGAGATCCAACTCGTCGAGCAAGGTCTTTTCGAATTCGGCGACGACTTCCACCGGTCGCAGCCGGCGTGCCTCCGGCCAGAATCGCTCCGCCGTTCGGGCCATCTGGTGCAGCAGCGCCAGATCGGAGCGAATGCGCTTTGCGACTTGAGGTCGGAGGACCTTTACGACGACGGCACAGCCGTCGGCCAGCCGCGCGGCATGCACCTGGGCGATCGATGCCGAAGCCAGCGGGGTTTCGTCGAACTCGGCAAACAGCGATGACACCGGCTGTCCGAGTGCCCGTTCGATGGTGGTCCGGGCCTCCGCTCCTGGAAACGGCGGGACCCTGTCCTGCAACCTGACCAGTTCCTCGGCAATGTCCGCGGGCAGTAGATCCGGTCGGGTCGAAAGGGCCTGGCCGAACTTGACGTAGATCGGCCCTAGCTGTTCCAGTGCACGACGCAAACGGACGGCACGCGGGCCTCGTACGTCCCGCAGCCAGTAGCCGGGGGTGAGTGCGGCGAGGAAGCGCAGCGGCCGGAAAAGCGGGGCGGCCAGTAGCCAATCATCCAAACCGTGGTAGAGCAGCACCCATTGGATGTGCAGCAGTCGCAGGAACGAGGTGATGGGTCGCACCGCCGTTCGATCGCTCAGTGCGCCCGACCGGCCAGTTGCCGATGCAGTCGGTCGATGCGTGCCTCCAGTCGGTCGCAATCGTTGCGCAAGCGATCCACGGCGCCGAGGAATTCCCGCATCTCCGAATCGGTCGGCACTTCGAACGTCTCCTCGCTGAGGAATTCTCCGAGATCCTGCTGCAGGCTCAGCAGCGCCTCGCTGCCCCAACTGCGCAGCGAGGCGGTCCAGTCGGAAAGCCGATCGATCAGCAGCGGACCAAACAGTTCCCGGAGCGTCTGCCGCCACTGCCGCTGGTTGAGCTGGAACACCCGGGCGAACTGTTCGGCAAGCGCGGTCTCCCCGGTCAGCTCGAGTTCGCCGGAAAACAGATCGCGCCGGCGGAAGCCGCGAATCACCAGCCTGGTCAAGGCTAGCGGTGTTCCGGTAATCACCAGGTCGGGCAAGCCATGGTACTCGCTCTGCAGTTGGATGCCGCCCGGCATCGGACATAGAAAGAGCCGGTCGATCACCGGCGGTGCGTCGATGGCGACCACCTTACCAGTCATCGCGCTCAGCAGGGCGCGGCTTTCCGTGCTGTGTGTCAGCAGACGGCACAGTACCTGTTCCAGCGCTCCGTTCAGCAGCAATCGGGAGAGCAGGGATGCCTCGTGTTCCATCCGGCTCAGATCTTGTAACCGCGGTGGATCGCAACGACACCCTGGGTCAGATTGAAATACTCGCAGCGACTGAAGCCGGCCTGCTGCATCATCGTTTTCAGTTGTTCCTGTTTCGGGTGCTTCCGGATGGATTCCGCCAGATACCGGTAGCTTTCGGCGTCATTCGCGACCAGCTTGCCGATCAACGGCAGTACCTTGAAGGAATACAGGTCATACGTCTTGCGGAACCAGTCGCCTTGCGGCTGAGAGAACTCGAGAATGATGACACGGCCGCCCGGCTTCAGCACCCGGAGCATCGAAGCCAGCGCCTGTTCCTTGCGGGTGACGTTGCGTAGACCGAAGGCAATGCAGACACAGTCGAAACTGTTATCCGGGAAAGGCAACGCCTCGGCGTCGATCTGGGCATAACTGAGTCCGGTAACGACACCGGCATCGATCATCCGGTCGCGTCCCCGAATCAGCATCTCGGCGTTGATGTCCGACAGCACCACCCAGCCGCGATCGCCGACCCGCTGCCGAAACAGGGCGCTCATGTCGCCGGTGCCGCCGGCCAGATCCAGCACCTTGTCGCCGACCCGTACATGGCTCAATTGGATGGCGATGCGCTTCCATAGTCGGTGAATGCCGAACGACATCAGGTCGTTCATGATGTCGTACTTGCCGGCCACCGAATCGAATACGGAGCGGACCAGTTTGGCCTTTTCGCTGACGGGGACTTCGCGAAACCCGAAGTCGGTCTTGTTGTCGTCGTTCATCGTGTTCGATTGCAAACTCGGAATGCTGGTCGCGGCTGAGCCAACGCTGCGGATGTCAACGGCGGTCGGTATTGCCCGCCGCGGCCAACCTCTCAAGGTAGCCGGCCCAGAGCATTTCGCGGCGTACAGCGAGATCGTGCAGCAGTTCCCAGGTGTAAATGCCGGTGTCGTGTCCGTCGCTGAAGCGAAGTCGAACGCCGTAATGGCCTACCGGTTCGATTGCCTCGATGCTCACGTTCTGTTTGCCGATCACCAGCACTTCCTGGCCGGGACCGTGGCCGCGCACTTCGGCCGACGGAGAATACACGCGCAAGTATTCGCAAGGCAGTTCGAACCGGCTTCCGTCCGGGTAAACCAGTTCCAGTCGGCGCGACTGCCGATGCAGCTTGATTTCGAGAGGCGGAAGGTCGCTCATGGCTCACAGAATGTAGCGACTGAGATCTTCGTCTTTCGCCAGTTCACGTAACTGCTCATCGACATAGGCGGCGTCCACGACGATCGAAGTGCCGGCACGGTCGGGCGCCTCGAAAGACAGATCCTCCAGCAGACGTTCGATGACCGTATGCAGTCTTCGTGCTCCGATGTTCTCCATCCGCTCGTTCACTTCCCAGGCGATTTCCGCCATTCGCGTCAATCCGTCCGGGGTGAAGTCCAGCTTGACGCCTTCGGTCGCGAGCAATGCACTGTATTGCTCGGTCAGCGATGCGTCGGGCTCGGTCAGGATGCGGGTGAAATCTTCGACCGATAGCGAGGCTAGCTCGACCCGGATCGGGAATCGGCCTTGCAGTTCCGGAATCAGATCGGACGGTTTGGAGACATGGAATGCACCGGAGGCGATGAATAGGATATGGTCGGTCCGGATCATGCCGTACTTCGAGCTCACGGTGCAGCCTTCGACCAACGGTAACAGATCACGCTGTACACCCTCGCGGGACACGTCGGGGCCGCCATAGTCCGAGCGCTTGCAGATCTTGTCGATCTCGTCGAGGAACACGATGCCATGCTGCTCGACCGCAGTCACGGCGCGCATCTTGATTTCGTCCTCGTTGATCATCTTGGCCGCCTCTTCATCCCGAATCAGCTTGCTGGCGTCCCTGATCCTTAGCTTGCGGGAGCGTGTCCGGCCGGCATGCATGCTCTGAAACAGATTCTGCAGTTGGCTACTCATCTCTTCCATGCCGGGCGGCGCCATGATCTCGACGCCGATCGGCGAGACCTGGACGTCGATTTCGATCTCCTTGTCGTCCAGTTCACCGTCCTGCAACTTCTGCCGGAACTTCTGCCGCGTCGCCGAATCTTTCGCCGGCTCTTCGCCGGTCCACCCGCTGGCTGCCGGCAGCAAGCAGTCCAGGATGCGTTCTTCGGCCGCCTGTGCGGCGCGTGCTTGTACTCTGCCGAGTTCCGCCTGCCGGGTCATCTTGATCGCGGCGTCGACCAGGTCGCGGATGATCGATTCCACGTCGCGGCCGACGTAGCCGACCTCGGTGAACTTGGTCGCCTCGATCTTGATGAACGGTGCGTTCGCCAGGCGCGCCAGCCGGCGGGCGATTTCGGTCTTGCCGACGCCGGTCGGACCGATCATCAGAATGTTCTTCGGCGTAATTTCTTCCCGCAGCGATTCGGTCACTTGCGTGCGCCGCCAGCGGTTCCTCAGCGCGATCGCGACGGCACGCTTGGCGTCCGCCTGGCCGATGATGTGCTTGTCGAGTTCGTGTACGATCTCGCGGGGGGTCATCTCGCTCATGCTGTTGCCAAGTCGTCCGGTGCCAGTCCCAGTTCTTCGATGACGAGCTGATGGTTGGTGTAGATGCAGATGTCGCCGGCGATGGTTAACGCCTTCTCGGTGATGCTGCGAGCATCCAGTTCGGTGTTCTCCAGCAACGCGCGCGCCGCCGCCTGTGCGAAAGGTCCGCCCGATCCGATCGCGATCAGGCCCTGTTCCGGCTCGATCACATCGCCGTTCCCGGAGATGATCAGGGAAGCCTTCGCATCGGCGATCGCGAGCAGCGCCTCGAGCCGGCGCAGCATGCGGTCGGTGCGCCAATCCTTGACCAGTTCCACGGCCGCCTTGGTCAGGTTGCCCCGCTGCTTTTCCAATTGGCCTTCGAAGCGCTCGAACAGTGTGAAGGCATCGGCCGTCGCGCCGGCGAAACCGGCGATCACCCGGCCGTGGTAGAGGCGGCGCACCTTCCGGGCATTGCCCTTCATCACGGTGTTGCCGAGCGTGACCTGGCCGTCGCCGCCGATGACCACCTTGTCTCCGCGCCGCACCGAGACGATGGTGGTGCCGTGAAACTTCTCCAAATCGGCATTCTCCACGAAAAAGTTCCGCATTCTACATCATTCCGAGAGCAGCGGATATCGCGGGTCCCGGCTGTCTCCGGCGCGCCGGCCACGGTGGTCCGATGGCAGGGCATGCGCCGGCTTTTCATTGCAGACGACATCGTCATGTTTCGGTGCCTACCGCAGAGGGGCGTTTCGGATTACCATCGCCGGACGGCAGTGAGCCGCGATGATCGGTCTGCGGGGCACGGCCGCGATACCAACCAAGATCAAACCACGAGGAGGTACGACCCATGAACTTGCCGAAGAATGTCGGACAGATCGATAAGTATGTTCGGATCGGCGCCGGTTTGCTGCTGATCCTGCTGGCCGCGACGGGTACGATCGGCGCCTGGGGTTACATCGGGATACTGCCGCTGGCAACCGGCTTTCTGAACACCTGTCCTGCCTACACCCTGCTCGGAATCAGCACGACCGGAAGCGAGAAGAAAGCCTGACCGCACCCCAATGAGTTCGCGCTGACGTCCGACAGCTCCGGCGGTAGCGATGGCGTTACCGCCGGTACGATGGTCATACGTCGTTACCGCCACGTCCACCACAGGTCGCCGAATTTGCGTTATCCGGGTACCTCGTTTCGCTACTGTCCGCAATGTGCGGCCGCTGAACTCGATCTCGCACCGCAAGGTCGTTTCGTCCGCTGCCGTTCTTGCCGCTTCCAGTACTTCTTCAACCCTGCGGCGGCGATGGCCGCGTTTGTATTCCACCAGGGCCGACTGATCCTGGCAGTGCGTGCCAGGGATCCGCAGCGGGGGGCATTGGATCTGCCCGGCGGGTTCCTCGATTTCGACGAGACCGTGGAGCAGGGTCTGAAACGTGAGATTCGCGAAGAGTTGAATATCGAGACCCTGGATTTCCGATATCTGACTTCGGCACCCAACGATTACGCCTACGGCGGTGTGCTTTACAAGACCGCCGATCTTTTTTTCACCTGTCAGGCTCCCGATATCCGCGGTATCCGTCCGGGTGACGATGTGGCGGATTTCCGGTTGATCGCACCGGCAGACCTGGAGCCCTCGGCACTGGCTTTTGCGTCCAGCCGGACGGCGCTTCAGGCGCTGCTCGCCGCAACCGGCTGAGCGCCTCCGGTCGCGCGGGTTCTTCGACCGATAGCGGGCGTGCATTGCAAGCCCTTTGGTCGGACGTAGTGGCCTCAATATTGCTTTGATTCTCTCAGCTATTCATTCATCGCACGATGCGGCCGATCGCGGGAACCTGCAACGAGCCGAAGGTTCGCCCGATAGGCGCGGTAGCTGCGATGTGCACCGGGGGCGCCCCGGCGCAGGAACTCGTGGAAGCATCGACGGTCGATGACGGGGTGAGCGGGACGGGTCATCCTGTCGTTAAGCCCCGACAGCCGCGGACGCGGCTCGCCCGTAGCGCAAGGGCGCGGAACGAGGTGGATGGTCAGTCTTCGCAGCGAAGATCGCTAACTTTCGTATGGGATTGCCAGGAGGGAACGTATGCCGGCAGGCGTGCAGAAGTCGTTGACGCGGCCAGGCATGCACACTGGCGGTGCCCGCACGGCAGTGTCGTCGGCAGGCGACGCCTTGCGGCGGCGCGTCGCTGCCATGCTCAACTGCCGACGCATGCGCATGCCGACGCTTCCCCGGAACGCCTTCTTACGCTGGGTCTGGTTGGTGTTCGTGCTCACGGTGGTCGGCGTCACGGCTGGCGGACTGTGGTTCTACCGTGCCCAGCAGCACGAGTTGCGCCGGCATGCGCAGGCGGAACTGCAGTCCATCGCCAATCTGAAGGTGGACCAGATTACGCAGTGGCGCAACGCCAGACTCGCGGACGCCCAAGTGATCATGGGCCGGCCGTTTTTTACCGACGCCGTCCGCGAGTGGATGGCCACGCCACAGGCCGAGATCACCGAAGAGATCCGGAGTCGCCTGCATTTTCTGCAGAAGACCTACCGCTATCGTGACGTTCTGTTGCTGGATGCAGCGGGCCG
>CAZXXC010000047.1:0-16973 GCA_964644665.1 uncultured Methylococcaceae bacterium | reverse complement strand
GGCGGGGCCGTGCTGTTCCTGAGTGCGCTGCGGCGTCAGCCGGACACGGCGCTCCGGCTGCGAATTCCGCTGAGCCGAAGAGAGGTGCCCGCGGTCATGGCGGTGCTCGGTTACCAGGGGCTGTTGCGAGGCAAGAGCTACAATGGCTCGGATGTGATCGCGGTGGCCAAGCCGATTCCGGATTCGCCCTGGTTCATGGTGGCCGAAGTGGAGGAGGAGGAGGCTTTCGCGGCCGCGCGTACCCGTTCCGTTCTGATCTTCGCCGCAATGCTGGGGTTCATCACCGCCGCCATGAGCGGTCTGGCCGTGGTCTGGCAGCGCCAGCAAAAAATTCACTACCGCGCGCTGCTGGAAGCGCAACAGGCGCTGCAACGGAAATCCATCGTCGATGCGGCGTTGGCCGAACTGTCCGCCGATCTGCTCGATCCGGATGCGCGGATCGAACAGATCGCCGCGGTCGTGTTGCGGCACGCCAAAGCCTTGACCGGTAGCGAACACGGCTTCGTTTCGTCCATCGACCCGCATAGCGGTGACCAGGTCTTCCATACGCCTGCTACGCCGATCTCAGCGGATGCGTTGCGCTGCGATGCGGCCGGCCATCTGATTTGTTCGCCGGAGCCCGACGGGCGATACCGGTATTTGTGGGGCCAGGCGCTGAATTCGCTCGCGCCATTCGTGGCCAATGCGCCGGCCGACTCGGACTACCCGAGGCAGGGCGGTATCCCCCTGCGGAACTTCTTGGCCATTCCGGTGATTGCGGACGGCAAGCCCCTAGGCCAGATCGGGCTGGCGAATGCGGATGCGGGTTACACAGCCGAGGAATTGACCATCGTCGAGCGCCTGGCCGAGTTGTACGGTCTGTATCTTCGTCACTGGCGGATCGAGGATGCGCTGCGCGAAAGCGAACAGCGATTCCGATACATCTCCTCGAGCATGACGGACATCGCCTACTCGTATTCGTCCGACCCTGCGGGGAACTACGCCCTGCATTGGATGACCGGGGCCGCCGTACGCATCACCGGTTACACACTGGCCGAAATCAAGGCGGAGCAGAGCTGGCGTCATTTGGTCTGTGACGAGGATCTGGAACTGTTCGAGCGGAAGGTCACGCAACTCGCGCCGGGAGCGAGTGGTTCCTGCGAGCTGCGGTTGCGGCATCGCGACGGCCATGTCGTGTGGGTCGCCTCCTATGCGGAGTGTGTTCAGGACCCGGAGCGGCCGGAACAGCGCCATCTGTACGGTGCCCTGGTGGATATCACGCAGCGGCACGAAGCCGAGGAGAAGCTGCGCCTCAATGCGGCCGTGATCGACAATACGCGAGACGGCGTGATGATCACCGACCTGACTCCGCGGATCGTGGCGGTGAATCGTGCTCATACCGAGATCACCGGCTACAGCGAGAGCGAGATGTTGGGGCAGGATCCCCGCATCCTGCGGTCGGGACGGCACGATGCCGGCTTTTTTCAGAACATGTGGGCTGCGCTGACCAATGGCGGTCATTGGCAGGGTGAAATCTGGAACCGGCGCAAGAACGGCGAGGTCTACTCGGAGTGGCTGACCATCAGCGCGGTGCGTGATCAGAGCGGCAAGGTGACGCATTACGTCGCGGTGTTCACCGACATCAGTCCGTTAAAACAAAGTGAGGCGCAGCTCGAGCGGCTGGCGCACTTCGACCCGCTGACCGATCTACCCAATCGGCTGCTACTGAAGTCGCGGCTCGAACAGGCGTTGAAGGCTGCGCAAAGGAGGCGTTGTCGCGCCGCGGTGCTGTTCATCGACCTCGATCGCTTCAAGACGATCAACGACAGTCTGGGGCACGCCAGCGGCGACATGCTCCTGGCGGCGGTGGCTCGCCGGCTGACCGGACGGTTGCGCGAAATGGATACTCTCGGCCGGTTGGGCGGAGACGAGTTCCTGGTGGTCTTGGAGCAGTTGACCGCACCGGAGCAGGCATCCGTGGTCGCCAGGGCGCTGCTGTCGACGCTGGAAGCACCCTTCGTGCTGCCCGGTGATCGGGAGATCTACATCGGCGCCAGTATCGGAATCAGCCTCTATCCGGACGACGGTGGCACCGCCGAGGAACTGATCCGCAACGCCGATGCCGCGATGTACCATGTCAAGGAGACCGGCCGCAACGGTCTCGGCTTCTACACGACCGCGCTGACACAGGCTGCCAATGCGCGGTTGCAGATGGAGACTCGGCTGCGGCATGCGCTCGAGCGCGGAGAGTTCCGGCTGCACTACCAGCCCCTGGTGTCATTGACGGACGGCTCCCTGTTGGGCGCCGAGGCGTTGGTGCGCTGGCAGCCGCCGGGCGAGGCGCTGGTGGTGCCGGAGCATTTCATCCCGCTGGCCGAGGAGACCGGGCTGATCGTGCCGCTGGGCGAATGGGTGCTGCACCGGGCTTGTGCTCAGGCGCGAGCTTGGCTGGATGCGGGTTTGTCGTTCGGCCATGTCGCCCTGAACCTCTCGGTCAGGCAGTTTCAGCATCCCGATTTGGAACGGACGGTGCGCGCCGCACTGACCGAAAGCAGTCTTCCTCCACAGTGTCTCGAACTGGAGATTACCGAAAGCGGCTTGATGGGGCAGGGGGAACAGGCCGAAGCGAACCTCCGCGGCATCCGGTCACTGGGCCTCCGGTTGAGCGTGGACGATTTCGGCACTGGCAGCTCGTCGCTGGCGTACCTGAAGCGTCTGCCGCTGGACCGATTGAAAATCGATGCCAGCTTCATCCGCGACATTCCGGGCGACCCGAACGATGTGGCGATTACCAGTACCATCATTGCGATGGCGCATACGCTGGGCTTACAGGCGCTTGCCGAAGGCGTGGAAACCGAAGCCCAGTTCGACTTTCTGCGGCGACAAGGCTGCGATGCCTATCAGGGCTATCTGTTCAGCGCACCGCTGCCGGCCGATGACTTCGCTCGGCTCTACCTGCGGCGCGGCGAGGAGATTCCAGATTCCGACAGTACCGTCAACGGCGGGCGGCCTCTATCAGGCCGCCGTTGATTCGACCGATGACGATATCGCTGCGGCCAGACGATCCGCTCGGTGCGGCCGGCACTCTCAGTGCATTGCCCGTGCGGAGGAACCGATCCTGACTCTGGCCACCACGATGTTGCCGCTGCCCTGATAGTCCACGGCGTCAAAACTCTTGGCGCGCGCCATGGCGATACCGCGGCCGTTCAAGTCGAATACCCGCGCCGGGTCGAAATCCAGATAGGGATTCCAGTCGAACCCCTTGCCCTGATCACGGATGGTGAACGTGAGCGCGTCCGCAGAGCGTTCGAACTGCACCGTGACGTAGCGATCGCGGTATTCCGGGCGATTGAGGCGCCGGTTGATTTCGGCATCCCATCCATCGTTGAACAGCAAATGGCTCTTTTCCATGTAGCCGATGCCGAGATTGCCGTGTTCGACCGCATTGATCAGAAGCTCTCGGAGACCTAGCACCGCATCCTCGGGGTTCGGGCAGGCATGGGCGAAAAAGTCGGCCAGCAGGGCTCCTTCCTCCAGCGTCCGAAAGCGGAACAGGCCGTGCTCCAGCAACGCGAGGGGGCGCTGCGATCGTCGCACGCTTTCCTGCATGCTTCGATACTCGCGGAACTGCTCCAGTGCCGCTTTCACCACGCTGGACAGCACCCGAGGCTGAAACGGTTTGGTCAAGTAGTAGTAGGCGCCGGCGTCGAGACCGGCCTGGATGCTGGCCGCATCGTTGAACGCGGTTTGCATCACGACCGGGATCTCGCGGAGTCGCGGGTCGGATTTCAGTCGGAGCAGAAGCTGCATGCCATCCATTTGCGGCATGTCCCAGTCCAGCAGAAATACATCGAAGGCAGTATCTCCTCGCTGGAGCAGCGACCATGCATCCTGCCCATCCACCGCCAGCACGACGTCATACCCGGCATCGTACAGCGTCGTCTGAATGACGGCTGCGGCAATCTCTTCATCCTCGGCCAACAAAATGCGAGCATTGGTCATCTGGTCGTCTCCCCTGAATCTACTCCCGCTCCTGGCCATTGGTGCCGACCGATCACCGAACGCCGTCACCGCGCTCGGGCAACCCCGCTTGGTGCGCGGCCGTGCACGGTTGGGACTGCGGGATCGGCGGCACTCATTCTACCCGCCAACGACGGAGCGCCCAACTTGCCGAGCACCCGCGCGGCAACGGGACCGGGAACCGGCGGTCGCCGTGACGGTCGAAGCAGCATGCTGGGAAGCCGTCGTGGTGTCGGTACGCGGCAGTCGCTGCAAGCGCTCGCCGCATCGCCGGCCGTGTTTCACTTACCCGAAGGAGGAGGACGCCATGTCATTACAATCCTTGATCGCGAGCGGAACCAAGCTCTGGCTCGACTCCATCGACCCCGATCTGGTGGCGAGGGACAAGGAACTGGGAGCGAGCGGTGCGACGTCAAACCCTATCATCATCGCCGACATCATCAAGACGGGGCGGTTCGACGAGCACATGCGCAGTCTGATCGATGAAGGCATGGACGATGCCGCCATCGCCTGGGAAATGACCGACTATCTGGTCCGTCGCGCACAGGAGGTGTTCCTGCCGATCTGGGAAAAGACCCGCGGCAACGATGGCTATGTTTCGTTCGAGCTGGATCCGCTGCTGGAAGATCCCGAATTCGCGCCGCCCCATGATCAGCGGGTGCGGGAATATGTGGAACTGGGTAAGCACTGGGGGCGCGGGCACGTCAACCGGCTGATCAAGGTGCCCGCGACGGCGGCCGGACTGGATGCGCTGGAAGAGCTGGCGGCGTCCGGCGTCAACCTGAACGTGACGTTGATTTTCTCCGATCGGCAGTACCGGATCGCTCGGGACAATGTCTGGCGCGGCGCACAGCGGCGCAGCTCGCTGGATCACTTCAAGAGTGTGTACAGCATCTTCGTGTCGCGGGTAGACCTCTACACCGAGAGACATGTTCCGCAACTCAGCCCGGCGGCTCAGGGTCAGGTCGGCATCGTCAACGTCAAACGCCTGTGGCAATTGAATCAGGGCTTCTGGCAGGATCTGAAACTGTCGCTGCAGCAGGAAATCGTATTTGCCAGCACCGGTACCAAGAAGGCGAGCGATCCGCCGGACAAGTATGTCGAGGCGCTGGCCGGCAGCGACATCCAGACCAATCCTCCGGCGACCAATGACGCGGTCGAACGGTTGGGCAAGCGTTACCACCGGATGGTCGACCGGATGCCGCCGCAAGCGGTGCTGGACGAGATCGACGCCGAGGTGGACATTGCCCGCATGGAGCAGGTGCTGATGGAGGAGGGGATCGCCAAGTTCGCCGAGCCACACAAGGCTCTGCTGAAACTGATTCGGGAGAAGCATCATGCCCTGGCCGAAGCGGTCTGAACCGCTCGAGTCGGACGGCCTCTGCGGTGACACAGCGGTTTGAATCGACCGGTCGGTGGGATAAGCTGGCGGCCCGCCGACCGGAACGACCCGATGTTACTCCTCGACTTTGCCAGCCCTGACTTTCTCGCCGATCCCTATCCGACGTATGCCCACCTTCGGGCACGCGGCGGCCTGCATCCGATGATGCCGGGAGTCTGGCTGGTGACCCGTTACCGACTGGCCGATCGGATCTTGCGCGACAGCCGCTGCGGACGCAATTTCGAACTCGGCGTCGCCCGCCGGTACGGCACCGGGATGATGGCGCAGCCGGCGTTTCGGATAGTCGGCCGCTTTCTGCTGTTGATGAATCCTCCTGAGCACACCCGTCTCCGTTCCCTGCTCGGAAAAGCATTCGGGGTCAAGCAGGCCCGTGATTTGCGGCGGTTGGCGAGCGTGGAAGCGGAGCGCCTGGTGCGCGGACTCATGAAGCGACGCGAGGCGGACCTGGTCTCCGCCTTCAACTATCCGCTGCCGATCGCGGTGATCTGCCGATTGCTGGATCTCGACCAGGAAGATCATTCGTTGTTCGAGCGCCACACCTCCGCGCTGGTGAAGGTCCTGGAGTTCAACCCGCTCGGCCCGGCCGAGGTGGAGGCTGCGAACGCGGCCTCGTCGGTTTTCGAGGACTATTTTCGCGAGTTGCTGCGCCGCCGGCGAAAGCGGCCGGGGGGCGACCTGGTGTCGCTGCTGCTGCAGGCGGAAGTGGGGGCCGATAGGCTTACGGAAGAGGAGATCGTCGCCAACATCGCACTGTTGTTTCTGGCCGGCCATGAGACGACAGCGAACCAACTCGGCAACCTACTGCGGACGCTGTATCTGAATCCGGAGGAGCTGGAGCGGGTGCGTCGCGATCCGGCGCTGATCCCCGCGGCGGTGGACGAGGGACTGCGCTATGAGCCGGCGGTGCACATCGCCGCGCGCGGCGCGCTGGAGGACTTGCAACTGGACGGGATCGGCATTGGCCGGGGCGACACACTGTACATCAATCTCGGTTCCGCCAACCGCGATCCGGAGGTCTACGAACAGCCGGACCGGTATCGCTTGGCCCGCGCCGAGTCGACCCCGAAGCACCTGGCATTCGGCGGCGGCATTCACTATTGTCTGGGTGCGCGGCTAGCCCGGATCGAAATGGAAGTGGGGTTGGATGTCCTGTTCCGTCGGCTGCCGGATCTGCGATTGATCGAACCGGACCAGCAACGCTGGAAGCCGACGCTGACGATCCGCGGACTCGAGTCGCTGCCTGCGCGTTGGTGATCGATCGCGACCGTGACACGAAGATGGACGGCGGATCATGCGCCCCCCTACAATGCGCCGGTGCCCGCCCCAAAACCGATTCTGTAGGTAGCGGATCGACATGCCGGATCAAGCCTCCAGCCAGGAACCTTCGGACGGACGCGGGCTGACCGCCGCGATTGGATCATGGCTTCAGGCGGCCTGGCAGGACGCGCCGATCGGCATCGCGATCAAGTCTCCGGACGGCCGCTACCTGTGGGTCAATCCGACGGCAGCCCGATTGCTCGGTGTGTCGGTGGAACGGCTGCAGGGTGCCGCCGATGACGCACTGTTCCCGCCGGGGCTGGCCGAACGGTTGCAATGCGGCGATGCGCAGGCGCTGACCCGTCGGGTACCGGTCGAGGACGTGGTCGAACTGGCATCGAATTCCGTTCAGACGGCGCAGAATTGCCGGGTCCTGAAGTACCCCTTGGGCTCGTTCAACGCACCTGCCGAGGCGATCGGTGTACTGCTGCTCCAGCAATCGGCCGAGAACGGGGACATTTCGGCGCTGCGGCAGGCGCTGGGCACGCTGGAGCAGACCAATCGCGAATTGCGTAGCGCGCTGGATGAACTGGAGTATCTGGCCAGCACGGACAAGCTGACTGGGGCATGGAACCGGCGCCGACTGGAGGAAGCCGCGGGTGACGAGATCAACCGGCTGGAACGCTACGGTCACCCGGTCTCGGCGCTGATGCTGGACATCGATCATTTCAAGAGCATCAATGACACCCACGGGCATGCGATCGGCGACCGCGTGCTGGTGAGACTGGCCGCGACGCTTCGCGGCAGTTTTCGTCGCAGCGATTCGCTGTCGCGATGGGGCGGTGAGGAATTCATCGTCCTTTGCCCGCATACCGGCTTGTCGATGGCGACTCTTCTGGCCGAGCGCCTGCGTAAGTCGATCGCGCTGGAATCCTTCCCGCAATGCGGCCGGATCACGGTGAGCATCGGCGTGGCGGAGTGTCGGCTCGGAGAAAGCTGGGAGCAATGGTTCCGGCGTGCGGACGAGGCCCTGATGCGAGCCAAGCGGAATGGCAGGAACCGTGTCGCGGCGGCGCCGGAAACCATGCTGGCGGAAAGCGGGGTTGCTCCGAAGGCCGGCCGCTTCCTGCAATTGACTTGGCGGAGCGCGGCCTATACCTCCGGCCATCCGCTGATCGATCGGCAGCACCGGCTATTGTTTGACCAGTCGAACCGGCTGCTGGCAGCGGTACTGGAGGTTCAGTCGGCCGAGGAAATCGAAGCGGCGTTCGAAGATCTGACGGCCGAGGTGCAGGATCATTTTCGTGACGAAGAGGCGATCCTGCGTAGTTGTGGCTACCCCGCAGTGGATGCGCATGCCGTGATGCACCGCGAACTGGTCGACAGTGCGGCCGCCCTGCTCGAGAAATTCCGCGCCGGCCTGCTGGGCGTCGGGGAACTTTTCGAATTCCTGGCGCGGGATGTGATCGCCAAACACCTGTTGGGCGCGGATCGGGATTTTTTTCCCTATGTCGACAGCCGCACGGGTCCGCCACCGGACCGTCGGACTTAGCCTACAGGCGCCTTGTGCTTCGCTCGCCGGTCAGGTTCCAGGCTGCTGATCAAAACAAGGGCGATACCCCGAACAACTTGGCGTGGAAGTGCAACATCGCCAGATACAAGGCCAGCGCACCGGCCAGTCGGCGCCAGCCGATCTCCCGGAGGCGAAGCTGATTGCGGCCTTCGACGATGGCCAGAAACGGCACGTTGGAGGTCTGTGCGGCAAAACGTTCCCAGTTCTGACCGAATTCGCGCCGCCGTTTGGCATCGATTGAACGGGTGCCGACCAGGCACAGCATCAGTAATGAACCAAACAGCACCAGTGCGGCCGCATCGCCGTTGACGATCAGATGGACCAGCGCCCATAGGGACAAGCCCCACAGGAACGGATGACGGGTGATGCGCAACATGCCTCTTGCGGCGTCCGGGTCGGTCAGCGCATTTGCGCCCCCGACAGCCGTGGGGTTCCGCGTCGTCAGCCCGGCGACGACCAGCACAAATGCCACCAGCATCACCGCTGCGGCAACCGGCTTGAACCCGGCCGATTGTCCCCAGGTTTCCACGTAAGGTGCCTGCCGGTAGGCTGCAATCAACCAGAATAGGCCGATCAGCGACAGGATCGAGAACGCGCCGCGGAAAGCGCGCTCCCCGAGTCGGTCAATCAGTCGGTCGCGGCATCGAGTGCCGGCGATGCCGAAATGGATGCCGACGAAGAACAGAGCGGCGAGGGTCAGTTGCAACATCGGGTTCTCCAGGACCATGGTGCGTCGATCGGCCCATCTTCGCCGCTTCGCTTCCGTTCCGCAACTCGGCGACGAACCGGCTGTCGATGCCCGGGTGCCGCGATGTCTCCACCAGGGCCGGCCGCCCGCTCAGCGGCACCGGTTCAGCTGCATGATCCGATCCACATATCGCGTGGCATGCGCCGGATCGATGCGCGGATTTGCGCGCGGCGACCAATCCGGATCGTAACCGTGGTGACGGATGTATTCGTCGAAGTACGGGCGGAAGAAGGCGACGTCTTCCTGCGTGAGCCAGTCCTTCCAGTTGCCGTGCGACAAGGTCCTCGGTACGTGCTCGTACGCCCGGTCGACCTGAGTGCTGCCGCGCAGCGGAATTTCGAGATAGGCCTCGAGTGCGGAGAGGTGCCCGTCGACGAAATCCTCGTATCGGATCGGAAACACGTTTTCCTTGATGCCGCGTTGAAACTCGATGCAAAAAGCATGTCGCCGCTGCGATCGCTCGCCGAAGCACTCCAGCGTGATCGCAGGAGGGGCGCTCAGGATGAATTCCAACAAGCGTTTCAACGGAAGCTGGCCGGGGTTTTCCTCTTTCCGTCGAAGATAATCGAAGATCCAAGCCATCGCTTTTCCATCGGCGATGACCGATTCCTTGACCTGCCAGTTGAATAGCGCCGCGCTGACCAGCCAGTCGCGCGGGTCGCGGGAAATACAGAGTCGCCGGTCGAATCCCAGAAAACTCGCATAATCGACCGGTTCCGGATGACCCGGCTCCTTTAGGATGGTCTTGGCGAGAACCCAGCGTCCATCATCCAGTTCCTCCGGCACGTAGGCCAGGGGTTCGAACAGCGTTCTGGTATCGGCTGGCAGCGAGTTCCGCAGCAGCGTGAACAGTCCCGTCGTGCCCGTCTTGTATTGACCGAAAATGCAGATTTTTCCGGGAAACCTTTTCATCGTGGGATTGGTTGTCAGACAGAGTGGGTTCGGCATGCAGGCCGATGAAGGCGGCGCCTACATCCTTCCGCAAGGCCGGAGGGTTTCGGTCCTGACGGCTGCTCCGACCGGTGTGCCAGGTTCGTCCGTATGATACCGAGATGTTACCGGAGTACCGTACGCATGCCCATCCCGGCGTTCGAGCGACGATCCGGAAACACTGAAGTTCCCGCGCGGCACGTCACGCCGGTGGATCGTTCCGCGGTTGGCGAAACACGCCGTTGTGGACACCGCATGGATCCAACGCGCACGGTTCGGCCGCGCGAACGTGTACGACGCGCAATTCCCCGCTGCGGTATGATGTCCAGCGTCCGAAACCGCGCACCGGTAGCGATCCCTCGTCGCAGCCGGGAGGTGGGGTTGTCGGCTGCACGGACTGCGCGTTCGGTTCGTCATCAAATACTAGCGATCCTGTGACGATGTCTGGATTTGCTTCGCAGTGTCCTCCGGATCCGTTCGACCCGCTGCCGAACGACGACGCGCCTATCAGCCTGATCAGGGTGCCCGCTCCAGGGCGCTTGCGCATCCATGTAGCCGGGCTGTACCGGTCCGAAGCCAAGCGTAAAGCCGTCGAAGATCTGCCCCGCACACACCCGTCACTGCGCAGGGTGAGCGCCAATCCGCTGACCGGCAACGCACTGATCCTGTTCGACCCGCGCCTGCCGGTCTCGACGGTGATGGAGGCAATCCTCGCTTGGGCAATGGATCAGCTCTGCAAAGAGGGCAACAGCGAGTCGCGAGCCGCGGCGAAGCCGTCGGCATCGATTTGGTCTGGGTTGAAAGGTCGACCGCCGGCGAACGCCGCCGAAGTCGCGCAATACCAGGAAAATTGGCATGCGCAGAGTGCACAGCAGGTCCTGCGCCGGTGGGCGAGCAATGGTGAAGGGCTCAGCCCCGCAGCGGCCTTCGAACGGCTGTCACGGTACGGCCGGAATGTCGTGGCCGAGACGCCGCGGCGGTCGGCGATCACGATGTTCCTCCAGCAGTTCGCCAGTCCGCCGGTTGCGCTGTTGGGGCTCTCTGCTGTGGTGTCGATGGCCACAGGGGGTATCGCCGATGCGGCGGTGATTCTCGGTGTGGTGGTGATCAATGCGGTCATCGGTTACGTCACGGAAGCCCAGGCGGAAAAGACCATCAACGCGTTGGCGCATATCGGTCCGACCCAGGCTGCGGTGGTTCGGGGTGGTCAACGGCAGACGATCGATCTCACCGATGTCGTACCCGGCGATATTCTGGTGCTGTCTCCCGGCTCATACATCGCCGCCGATGCGCGGCTGCTGGCCAGCAACGGCTTGTCGGTGGACGAATCGGCTCTCACCGGCGAGAGTCTGCCGGTGGTCAAGCAGCATGAATTCACCGGGAGCGACGAACTACCGCTGGGCGACCGCCGTAACATGCTGCATCGCGGCACCGTGGTCACCGGAGGGAGTGGTATGGCGGTCGTGGTGGCCACCGGCAAGCAAACCGAGATCGGTCTGATCCAGTCGCTGGTCGGTGAAGTTTCACCTCCGGAGACGCCGCTGCAGCGCCAACTCGATCAAATGGGGATGCAACTGGCGCTGTTGTCCGGTGGTATCTGCCTGTTCGTATTCGGAATCGGGGTGCTGCGCGGGGTACTCTGGCTGGAAATGCTGAAGTCGGCGATTTCGCTGGCGGTAGCAGCGGTACCGGAAGGATTGCCGACGGTGGCGACCACCACGCTGGCTCTGGGCATCCGCGAGATGCAACGCAAGCATGTGTTGATTCGTCAGTTGCCGGCGGTCGAGAGTCTGGGCTCGGTGCAGACGCTTTGCTTCGACAAGACCGGGACACTGACCGAAAACCGCATGCGCGCGGTGACGATCGAAACGATCACGCGAGGTCTCGCGCTGCCGGCCGAAGGGGGGTTCTGGTCCGATGGGCGGACGGTTCAGCCGATGGAGAGTGCCGAACTGGCGCGGCTGATCGAAGTCGCGGCGTTGTGCAGCGAGGTCAAGCTGAACGGTTCGGCGGGAGCGGGGCAGATGGAGGGGTCGCCGACCGAGACGGCATTGGTCGAGATCGTGCACCGTGCGGGACAGGACGCGCAGTCGATACGACGGCGTCACCCGTTGGTCAAAATGGTGCATCGGGCCGAAGGGCGACCGTTCATGGTCACCGTGCACGAGCGGGGTCAGGACGGTTACCTGATCGCCGTGAAAGGCAGTCCGACGGAGGTCCTGGCCATGTGTGAATACTGCATGGAGGAGGGCAGACCGGTGCCGCTCGATCAGAGCCGTCGTCGTTCCGTGATGGAACGGAACGAACAGATGGCGGGTCGGGCTTTACGGGTCTTGGGGCTCGCCTGCGGCCGATCGACCGATCGCTCGACCCATGCGGTCACCAGGAATCTGGTCTGGCTGGGGCTGGTCGGCATGGAGGACAGCATTCGGCCCGGTATGGCCGACCTGGTCGCGCTGTTTCACGGTGCCGGTATCGAAACCGTGATGATCACCGGGGACCAGAGCGCGACGGCCTTCTCGGTTGGTCAGCGCCTGGGACTGAATCGGGACAAGCCGCTGGAAATCATCGATTCGACCAATCTGGACAAGCTGGACCCGCAACTGCTGCGAGGCATCGCGCGGGACACCACGGTGTTCGCCCGAGTGAGCCCTGCGCACAAGCTGCGGATCGTGCAGGCTCTGCAGGAGACCGGGCGCGTCGTCGCGATGACCGGCGACGGCATCAACGACGGCCCGGCGCTGAAGGCGGCCGACGTCGGCGTCGCGCTGGGCGAGAACGGGACCGAAGTCGCTCGCTCGGTCGCCGACGTGGTGCTGGAGGACGACAACCTGCATACCATGATCATCGCGGTGCAGCAGGGACGGACGATCTACCGGAACATCCGCAAGAGCCTGCAGTATCTGTTGTCGAGCAACCTGTCCGAGATCGAGATCATGCTGATCGGCACCGCGATCGGCACCGGTGAGGTGCTGAACCCGATCCAGCTTTTGTGGATCAATCTGATCACCGACATCCTGCCGGCGCTGGGGCTCGCACTGGAGCCTCCGGAAAGCGATGTGCTGAGGGAACTGCCGCGTGATCCGACCGAAGCGATCCTACGCCGAAACGACCTGCTGCGTTTGGTGCGACAATCGGCGATGATCTCTGTCGGAACGCTCGGAGTGTATGGTTACAGCCTCGCACGCTATGGCGCGAGCGCCAACGCCGCCACCAACAGTTTCATGACCCTGACCCTTGCCCAATTGCTGCATGCCATCAGTTGCCGTTCGGAGAGGACGTCGGTGATGCGTCCCGAGCGGAGGGAGGGAAACCGTCTGTTGACGGCAGGCGTGGCGGCCTCGCTGATCCTGCAGGTGGCGGCCGCCTTCTTGCCGCCGCTTCGCAGCCTGTTGCGCCTCAGTCCGATCGGTCCGGTCGACTGGTTGGCGATCGCGTCCGGGGCCGCGTTACCGTTCGTTGTAAACGAATCCGTCAAGCATCTTCCGGTTCCGCACCCCGCCGACGAGTCAACGGTATGAAAAAGCGCTTTCTATTCACGTCCGAGTCGGTCACCCAAGGTCACCCGGATCGGCTGTGCGACATCATCAGCGACGCCGTGGTCGACCGGTTCCTGCAGCAGGACCCGTTTGCGCGCGTGGTGACGGAGTGTGCCCTTTCGAAGAACGTGGTGTTCCTGGCCGCCCGCTTCGCTTCCAGCGCAGTGGTCGACATTCCTGAAGCGGCGCGCCGGGCGATCGAAGGCATCGCCTATCCGAGCAGCGAGTTCAGTGCTTCCGAGTGTACGATCGTGAGCAGTTTCACGGCCCAGTCGATCGAAAACCGGCTCGATATGGAAGAGGCGGACATGAACGACAAAGAACTGGATCAGATCATTGTCAGGAATCAAGTCACGCAGTTTGGTTTTGCCTGCACGCAAACGCCCGAATTGCTGCCGTTCCCGGTCGTGATTGCCCGCCGGTTGGCCGATGCGTTGACTGCGGCCCGGCGAGAGATTCCGTATCTGTCACCGGACTGCACCACGCAGGTCGGCGTCGAATACGAAAACGGCTGTGTGGTCCGATTGCAGAGTATCACGTTGATCGCCGGGACTCACGGTGTACCGAAACTCGGTGCTGCGGAACTGCGCAAGGATCTCAGCCAGTGGGTGATCGGACCGGCATTTGCTGATGAGCCCATTCAGCCGGACGAGTGCACCGAGATCTTTGTCAATCCGCGCGGCATGTTGCACAAGAGTGGCCCGGCGGCGCATTCCGGAATGACCGGGCGCAAGACCGCCAGCGACACCTACGGTGGGTTTGCGCGTCATTCCGGTTCGGCGTTGAGCGGCAAGGATCCCACGCGAATCGACCGGGTCGGCGCCTACGCGGCCCGCTATGCGGCCAAGAACGTCGTTGCGGCGGGGCTTGCGGAAGAATGCGAGGTCCAGCTCAGCTACAGCATCGGTCAGCCCCGACCGGTCAGCGTACAGGTATCGACCTTTGGTACCGGGGTGATTTCGGACAACAGCATCAAGAAACGCATCGAACGGAACTTCGACTTTCGGCTCGGCGCGATCATCCGCGACTTCGATCTGCGTCGCTTGCCGGCCAAACACCCGCTCGGTTTTTACCAGAGACTGGCTGCCTACGGTCACTTCGGGCGGTCGTTCGCGGAGTTGCCGTGGGAACGAACCGACCGGTCGGACTCGCTGCGCTGAATCGCCTCCGCTGCAGCGACGGTGTCGCATCTGCGCCATGGTGCCGCGACAGCCGGCCTGGGTTCATTTCATCGGTATAAGCGTCGCGCCGATGCTTCGCAACAAATACCCGCAGAGCAACATAAGGATAGTCTGCAAGATAAGGTGAAAAATCTGCGTGAGAAACTGTATGCGGAAGATCAAGAAGACGACGAAGACGAAGATACGGCACCCCACAGCAGATAAGCTGCGGGTATGTGTGTGGCCTAACGATGGACAGTAGGGTACTGATCAATGTAGACGAGGGACTATTACAGCAATACAGTTGCAATCGCTCAGTCATCGTGGATCAGGTCAAGATCGAGGCGTCGATTTTGCATCATTACGATAATCTCCTTCGCGGCCTACACCTTGTCAACAACCCCGCGGAGGTACTAGAAGCGTTGTTGGACGCGCTGAGAACTGATGGCCTGCAGATCGTGCACGACAGAATGTACAAACAGCAGTAGGTGCACGTTCAATCGAAGACGTGCTCCTCGCGTTGTCCTCATGAACTATCCTCAAGATGTCACATATTGGGTATGAATCTGTCAGGAAAGCATCATGAGCAAGAAGCTATTGGCAGCAGCAATGCTGTTCGCATTCAGCAGTGTAACCTGGGGCGCCTGTAAGCCTGGCAATGTCGCCGGGAACTGGACTGTGTCTGTGTTTACGGCGATAGACAATGCTGTGCTGTCTTGTGGCGTAGGCGTTGACGCATCTGGCGGGTTGACCGGGTCTTGTATTGACCTTGCCATAGGGCTACCAGCTACGCCTGTTGCCGGGCAGATGGCCGTAAACGCGAATTGTGCTTTGACCGGATTCGTTGCGATCGTCAATAGATCAACGTTCAACGTGTTGGCTCAATTGACGCGCAATAAGCAGATCGGGTCGGGAGTGTTCATTGGGAACTTCGGCAACGTAGGAACGATCACGTTCGTTCGGAATTGACTACACCCGGTCCATCCTACCCTTGTTGACCGAGCAGGGCATGCCTAACTGTCGCCAAACTTTGTTAGTGAGCACTTACCGAGATGCTGTAAGCCTTTGTAAACAAAGGACAACATTATTTCATCATCATGTTCACGGCGTGCCAGAGCGGCGTGAATCCGGCGACCATGAAGTGCCCGCGGCTGATCTGCCGTATTGCCATCGCCAACAGCAGCAGAAACAGGATGGAGCGCAGGTCGAGGAAGCCGCCGGAGGCTTCGGCGATCAACCGGTCTGCGCCCTTGAAGCTGACGGACGCCGCGGTCAATGCGTTCCTGCTCGTCGGCGGCCGTGCCGGAGGTACTGCGGCCGACTGAACATCGAACAGCGACAGCGCGGTCGCCGCGGCGGCGACTTCCGGAATGGCGACGCCCGGCGCCAGGTGCAGCAGGATACCGCCGGTCATCGCGTTGGCGGTTACCGCGGTGAACTCGCGGCGGTTGGAAAGGCGCTCGCACAAGTCGGCGAAATAGGCATCGTTGCCGCGCTGCTCGGGAATGCGCAGCCGTAATCGACCCGGCAGCGCATGCGCCACGTAGGCGGAAGTTCTGGTTTCAGTCATGCGCGGAACGACCCGGGTCCGGTTGCCTCAGCAGGAATCGGCGGGTGGCCTATCCGCTCGGCAACGATGTTGCATAAGAGCGTGTTCGACAGTTCAGCGAATCGGTACATCGATCGATCGGGATGGGAATGGACGAACCACAAGGGTAATACAGGAAGCCGGCCGGGGCCAGCGCCGGAGGCCCGCCCAAGGGGCCCCACGAATTCACGTACGCAGTGCCGGACGCCGTCAGCATAGCCGACGTCCGATGACGTCTTGATGAAGCGAGCCCGGCGTGAACATGCGGTCGCCGTCGGTGGCCCTGATGCGCCCATGACTATCCTCGATCCGGTCGCGTCACCCGAACTCCAGCCAGGGAGCCGCTTGCGCGCAGCGTGTCATTGCCAAGGGACTCCATCAGCCGAGCCGCGCTGGAGCAACCGCTCTGTGGCGGGCTTCGGGTACGCTGAAGCTTCATCAAAGCGTCATATTTGACCGCTACCATCGGTGGCTCCCTTGGAGGTTGGGAGCGCTGCCATTCGCGTACCACCCGCTCCCCGTGTCAATCCCCGTGCTGTCCGACCCTTGCAAACGAACCGTGAATGATGCCGCGGCACGATCCGCGACGACTGCGGACACGGCTCGACAACGCCGCGACGAGGGGCCTGGTCGTCCTCCCGTCGACCAAGTCCTCCGTTCAGCGACACGCCTCGTGCGCCCGGTCGGTACCCCGGATCGGCCCGACGCGGTGTCGTCCAACGAGCGCGCCCGCAGCCACCGACTGGACGACGAAGGTGCGGAGCCCGGATCCGGTCA
>CAZXXC010000046.1:0-30254 GCA_964644665.1 uncultured Methylococcaceae bacterium | reverse complement strand
TGTCGGGCGCGGACGCTTCGTTGGGCGGCGTCGTCGCGCCAATTGCATGATCGCCCGGCCAGCCGTGACGTCCGGAAGACCGGGCAGCAACACCGATTCCCTGCTACCTCCGCGATCTGCCGGTAAATGACCAGCCTACCGCAGCTGCGGCACATGGGCCTCCACCAAGCCCGCCGTAGCGCACTAGGCCGGAAGGATAACCCACTTCGGCCACATTATAGTTGACTGCCCTTCCCCCACCGTGCATCCTCCATTGCCGGCGCCCCAACGCCGTTTGTCCAAACTCTGGACTTTTTGAAACATGAACATCGCGATGCGAGACGAGCAGACTCTGCTGCGCCCCCGGCCGAACGCCGTGATCGCCGAAACCATGGGTACCGAGACGATGGTGATCGACACCCAGTCCGGTGTGTTTTACAACCTGGGCGGTTTAGCTTCTGCGTTGTGGGTGCTGCTCGAGTCCGGCTCTTCGCTGGCTGCACTACGGGGCGCCGTGAAGGCGCGATATCCCGATGAACCAGGCATCGATGAGCATCTCGCCGCGTTTTTGAGCCAGCTCACCGATGACCGGGTCCTGGTGCCCGGCGGAGACGGCGATACACCGGCAGCCATCACATCCGGAATCACCTCTGCGGTGTGGCCCGCGACCTACGCTGCGCCGTCGGTTGACCGACATGATGACCTTGGCGACTTATTGCTGGTAGACCCGCTCCACGACGTCGATGCTCGCGGATGGCCGCACCGCACCGACAGAGCGACACACCCCCCGCCGTGGAGGGTGTCATTGCCGTGGTCGCCCTGCCGCGGCAGCCCGCCGCCGAGTTCGATGGTGTTGCCGCCGCCCACCCGACCACCGTACGACGACTCACGGTGGGCGATGTCCGCATCCGGTTGCGATTGGTCGGGGGCTGGCGACAGCAGCCTGCGCTGGATGCCATCAGCCACATCTCGCGCAACGAGTTGGCGACCGACTGCAAAGCACACCTCATGATCGACGCCTGGGACGGCCCCTCCAACTTGAACGGCTTTCCCGAGCCCGGGTGGTACCGCTCGGACCACGCGGGGATACTCGCCGCCTACGTCGACCGACCGCGACTGGTCGAGATTCTCGACCGTTCCGCCGATCGCGCCTACTGCTGGGCGGCCGACGCAGACGCAGTGCCCGGACCCTCGCGGGTGAGGCCGTTCATGTCGATCCTCGGCGCTTGGCTCGGGAGCCGAGGCATGCCGCCGCTGCACGCCGCGGCGGTGGGAGATTCCGGCGGTGCCGTGCTACTGGTGGGGCCTGGCGGTTCCGGGAAATCGACCACAGCGCTCGCCTGTGCCGAGCGGGGGCTGCAGCTCGTCGGCGATGACGTCTGCGCATTCGAGATTGGAACGCGAACAGTTCACTCCGTGTATCGGACCGTCAAGCTTCGCACGGACAGCGCCGAGCGGTTCGTCCACCGCCGACTCGAGGACGTCGACGGCGAGCATCACACAATCATGCCCCAGCATCTTGCGCTGATGGGCGCGCCAGTGCGCGCCGTCGTCGCGTTGAGTTCCGCTTCGCCGCGGTCGATACCGCGCCTCGAACCGATGCCGTCCTCTGCGGGGATCGGGCTGCTTGCACCGACCCGGCTCGTTGCGCACTTCGCTGGCGAGGCCGGCATCAGGCCGTGGATCGAAGCCGTCCGGGCTCTTAGCGCGCTGCCGTTGTTCGTGCTCCATCTCGGCTGGGATCTCGACACCGTCGCGCGGTTGGTCAGCCAAGTATTGTCGGATTCACAGTGATTCGGAGTGCGATATGCGCCTGACGGTGGTAATGCCGGTGCGTGATGGCGCCTGTTTCGTCGAGCGCGCTCTGCGGAGTCTCGAGAACCAAAGTCGCCGGGCCGACCAAGTGCTAGTCGTCGTCGGCAAGTCGCGAGACAACACGTTTGATATCGTTCTGCGGCACCGGGAAGTCACCGTGATCGAGCAAATCGGCAATGGACTGGCTGATGCGCGCAATCGGGGGCTCGCGGCCGCGACCGGCGATGCGATCGCGTTCCTGGATGCCGACGACGAGTGGTTGTCGAGCAAGACCGAGGAGCAACTCGCCCACCTCGAAGCACATCGCGACACGCTGGTCGTCACCGGGTGCATGCAACGCATCACGCCGGACGGCAGAACGGTCGGCGAACCCAGCGCCGCGCTCACGCCAAGTGGGTTGATGGCCCGCCGGGTCGCCTTCGATCGCGTTGGACTTTTCGAACCTCGATTTCGCATCGCCTGCGATACCGAATGGCTGATACGCGTCCGCGACGCTGGCGCCGGGCCGACCGTGCTGCCCGAGATCGTCCTGCTGAAGTACCTGCGTCCCGATAGCCTTTCGCGAAACCTCGGCGCGTACCGCGCCGAGATGCTGCTCGTCGCGCGAGAAACCGCCGCACGGCGCGCTAGCTCCCGGTTGGCCTCATTGCGGGGGCACCCTCAAGGTGTGCCGTGATGCGCATCGTCCATATCCTGGCACGCCTCGGCATGACCGGGCCGGTACGCTCCCTCGCCGCATTCGCTGAGTACGGCAAGCGGGCTGGTCTGCCGTGGATCCACGAGATCCTGGTGCTCGAATCCCAAATCGCACCGGCGGCCGTGGCGTTGCTTCGTTTGGCCGGTGCGCGACTGCATCTCCGACTCGAACGTAGCGCGCAAGCCGCGGTGCTGGCCGGCGCCGACCTCACCCTGGTACATTATTGGCAGTGTCCCTCGATGGTGGCGTTCCTCGCGACCCTCCCCCCGACTCGCCGCGTCGTCACTTGGACGCACACCCTCGGGCTCCATCCGCCACAGTCGATTGCGGCCACGCTGGGCGCGACTTCCGATGCAATTTGGTGCACGACCGAAGCGACGCTCGACGCTCCAGTGTGTCGCGACCGACCGGTGCCGCCACCGGTGGTCCGTGGACTGATCGATCCCGACCGTCTCCTCGCACCCGAATGCCTGCATGAAGGGATCGTGATCGGCTACATCGGAACGCTCAACGCGCAAAAGCTACATCCCCGTTTCGTGGCACTCTGCTCCGAGGTGCACCAGTCTGAGGCCAGGTTCGTCGTGTATGGAGCCGGTGGCCAGCAGCGCCAACTTCTGATCGAAGCCGAACGCATGGGTCTCAGCAACCGCTTCGAGGTGCGGGGCCACGTCGACGACGTCGGCCAAGCGCTCGCCGGTATGGACGTGTTGGGATATCCGCTGAACCGTTCGACCTACGCGTCGAGTGACCTCGTCGTGCAGGAGGCGATGTGGGCCGGCGTGCCGCCGGTGGTGCTTCCGCATGGGGGCGTTCCGCATCTGATCCGGGACGGGCAATCCGGGATCATCGCTGAAGATGAAGCCGACTACGTGGCTGCAATCGAACGGCTGGTGTGCGATGCCGGTGAGCGGCAACGGCTGGCTGACAACGCCCGTATCCACGCCCGCGCATCGTTCGATCCGGCGGATACGGTACAGCGCGTCGACCGATTGCTCGCTGAGGCAATGGAGGCCCCTGCCCGCGCTCCTCGTGTTGGCGATTGGGGGGGAACACCTGCAGCATGGTTCGTCACCGCGTTGGCCGAGTCTGGCGCCCCTTTCCACCGATCCTTGGCTGCGGGACCCGGTGGCGATCCCGATGCCGAAGCCGCGATCGCCGCCTGTCCGGAGCTGGTCGCCGTTGGCGAAGGAGGAATCTTCCAATGGCGCAACGCATTCCCCAATGAGCCTGCCTTGCGCGAGTGGGCGGCACTGCTGCTAGAGGTCCGTGGCGACAGCGAGCGCGCGGCAGGCGAACGTGCCGCGGGCGCTAAGCTGCGGCGCGGAGGTGCATCATGAACCGGCTGTTTCGGTCGCCCCAGCTTTCCGACCGTGAACGCGATATGCTGCGGGCCGCGGTTCTCGATCAGCCCAGCGGCGCGGAGGCGTGGAGCCGGCTGCGGGTCGACTTCGACGTCGACGCCCTCACCCCAACGGAATTCGAACTTCTTCCCCGCCTTGCCGCCAACCTCGAACGGATCGATCCAGACTATCCTGATCTGGCACGCCTGCGCGGCTATCGTCGCCACACCTGGACCAGCAATCAGGTTGCCCTCACTGCACTGGCCGATGTTGCGGCGGTGCTGGATGGTGCCGGAATCGAAACTTTGGCATTCGGTGCCGCTGCGAGCGCCATTGCCGCATATGACAAACCGTCATTGCGGCGAATTCTGCCGCCTCAGCTCCTGGTTCCGCCAGCCGCATTCACTGACGCACGCGCGGCTCTCGCGGGTGCCGGGTTTCTTGTCGGTGCCATCCAACCACCCGGCCCGACCGTGCTGGAGCGCTATTGCACGGCGCAGCGGGGCGAATCCTCGGTGCTTGTCGCCCGATACCCCGCTCCGGCCTTGGGCTGGCCCGGGGCTGCCGGCGGGCTATCGGCCTTCTGGTCTGACACCGTCACAGCCGAATTGGCCGGCCGCGTACAGCGGCTAGTCGGGGCCGAAGCCGCTTTCGTGATCGCAAGTGCCGAGGCGCTCGCCGGGCATGGACCGGTTCGCTTGGCCGCTCTCGCCGACCTGTACACGATTGTCAACCATGCCAACCCGGATTGGGATCGCGTCGTCGCGTTCGCGCGCGAACAGCATGCAACCGGCATCGTCGCCGACGCGCTGACCCTGACGTCGTCGATTCTCGGTTCCCCCATCACACCGGCCGACCTTCAGTTGCTCACCGCAACCCCGATCAGCACGCGCGACCGCCTCGTCCACCGGCTCCACGAACTGCCGGCCTTCTCGCTGCCAGTCCTCGGCGGCGCACTCGACTGGATAGGGCGAGCGATCGCAGCGACTGCGCCGCTGCCGCCACGCCAAGCGCTATCGGCCGGAGTGCACATGCTCGCCGCCCATTGGGCCATCACGTCATGGCGTATGGCCCCTATGGTACTGCTTCGAAAGACCATCGGTGTGAGACGTTCGGTCCCGCCCGGACGGGCATAGCTCGCTAACCGCTCCTGGCGCTCCCGCCACCCCGGAACATGAAAGCAGTCGCGCCATTCGCGGTTTCTCACCCAATCCTCTCCCGCTCGCGGGGAACAAGGTGTTCGCTTCGCGACTTTCACGGTCACTTTCATGGGATATTCTTCGGAACAAGTCGATCGACAGCCGACTTTGTTCCAGCTAGAATCACAAGTTTTTTGAACAAGGTCCCGCGTTTCCACACACAACCTCAGGGGGAATGCTTGGGTATCGCGGTACCGAAGAGGTTGGTACCAGTGGCGGCTACCGAGTTCTTTGCGGCAGGCGGTTTGACCAGCCGCAATTACTCTACCCATTCCAGTTGACGAAGTGAGTCCATCATGAATCAAGATGCAAAAGCGCTGATCGAAAAATATTATGCTGCGTTCAATGCCGGAGATATGGACACGTTTCTGAGCCTTCTGACGGACGATGTGGTTCATGACATCAATCAGGGCGAACGGCAGTTCGGTAAGAAGTCCTTCCGCGACTTCATGGACCGAATGAACCAGAACTACAGGGAGCAACTGGTCGAGATGGTGGTCATGGCGTCCGAAGACGGCAAACGTGCGGCTGCCGAGTTCGTCGTTCTGGGCGAATACCTGGAGACCGACGAGGGACTCCCGCCGGCAAGAGGTCAGAAATATCGCCTGCCTGCCGGCGCGTTTTTTGAAATCCGCGACGGCAAGGTCGCGCGTATCACCAACTATTACAACCTGCAGGACTGGATCGATCAGGTGTCGAAGGCATGACTGACGGTGGCATCGAGATCAAGACCCTTTCTGGCCGCGAAATCGAGCCCTATCTGGGTGATCTCGCGCGCCTGCGAATTGAAGTCTTTCGTGATTTTCCGTATCTCTACGATGGCACCGAAGAGTACGAAGCGCACTATCTCCAGACCTATATCGAGTCTCCGGAAAGCGTGGTTATTCTCGCGCTGGATCGCGGTCGGGCGGTCGGCGCGTCGACGGGACTGCCGATGCGGCACGAAACACAGGAGTTCAAACAACCGTTTCAGGATCACGGCTATGACCCGGACGCAATCTTCTATTGCGGCGAGTCCGTGCTGCAGAAGGGATATCGCGGGCGCGGTATCTACAAGCATTTCTTCACCGGCCGCGAGGGCCATGCCCTGAAGCTCGGAGGATTCGATTACTGTTCCTTCTGTTGTGTGCAGCGGCCCGCCGATCACCCGTTACGCCCTGCCGACTATGCGCCGCTCGATCCGATCTGGACCAAGTTTGGCTACGTTCGGCATCCCGAACTAACCACGCAGTATTGTTGGAAGGACGTGGATCAGCCCGAAGAGACCGCGAAGCCCATGGTGTTCTGGTTGAAGTCGCTCAAAGAACTCCGTCGATGAAAAACGGTTGCACGCTGCGGCTGGCGGCAGCCCAGTATGACATCGGGTTTTTGCGCGACTGGGAAACCTACTCCGAAAAGATCACGCACTGGGTCGGTCGAGCCGTCGCAGAGCAGGCGCGACTGCTGGTGTTCCCGGAATACTTCAGCATGGAACTGGCCTCGCTGTTTGCGGAGGACGTCTATCGCTCGTTGGCGCGGCAACTGGATGCCATGCAGGATCTGCTGGAACGCTTCGTTATATTGTTCGAACGATTGGCCCGGGAACAAGGCATCTACATCGTCGCCGGTTCGTTCCCGGTACGGCAGGCCGATGGGATTTACCGTAATCGCTCCTATCTGTTCGATCCCCGCGGTTCGCATCAATTTCAGGAGAAACTGATGATGACGCGGTTCGAAAACGAGCAGTGGCTGATCACAGCCGGAGACGAGATCAAAGTGTTCGACACCGACTTCGGTCGAGTCGGCATCAACATCTGTTACGACAGTGAGTTTCCGATGATTGCCCGTCGGCAGGTCGAACTCGGCGCCAGCCTGATTCTGGTGCCGAGTTGCACCGACACGCTGGCCGGTTATCACCGGGTACGCATCGGCTGCCAGGCTCGGGCGTTAGAGAATCAATGCTATGTGGTGCAGTCGCCAACTGTCGGCAATGCGCCTTGGTCGGAAGCGGTGGACATCAATCAGGGGGCGGCCGCCGTGTACACACCGGTGGATTACGGATTCCCGGACAACGGTGTTCTCGTTTCAGGGGAATTGAATCGCGCCGAATGGGTTTATGGCGAGGTGAATCTGACATCGATCGAACGAATCCGGACGACCGGTCAGGTCTTCAACTACCGCGACTGGCCGGATCAGTTCCGGTTCGGTTCGTGATCGTGCCGAGCGCCCCACGCGGCCGCCCCCCGAAGAGCCGGTGAGCCTTTCGATGGTACTGAAATCCGGTTAATAAATCCGCTCCGCAAGGTGGCAACGCCGGCGGGACTCTGTGTAAGATGCAGGTCACAAAGTCCTGATGACTCCATCGGGCCCTCTGAGCAACAGCAGGCTCCGTACTCCCGGGAAGCTGTTGTGTGTCATCGTCACCTACAGAGTGAGAATGCAGTCATGGTCAAGAAAACCACCCACGAAGCCGAAGAAGTCGTCGTCGAAGTTTCGGCGGAAGAGTCCAAGAGCCTGGCCAAGGTGATCACCGAAAGTGCGGCCGATGCCTGTGCGGCGGCCTCCAGCGCCATTCCGGCGGCTGGCAAGGCGGTCCGCAAGATCGTTTATAACGGTTGTTACTATGTCACCTATGGCGTCGTATACGGTTCAATGATCGTCGGCAGCCTGATTCCGTCCAACAGTGCGATCGGCGAAGGCATGCATGACGGTGCCGCCGCCGCGCGCAAGGCTTTCGCACACCGAGAGGAGGCCGCGCCCGTGGAGCCCGCCGGCACGACCGCGAGCGCCACCGCCTGATTCCACTGCGATCCCCGCCTCGGCGCCGCCTTGGCGGGGAAACCGTCACAGCGCTGTCTAAGGGTCACCGGACTTCGCATGACCGGTGTTCTTAGCGCGCCGCTTGACGACGTCCGTAAGTTTGCTCGCTCAGATGCGGTTATGAGTCCCATCACAGAGCGGCGGGTGGGCCGTCCGCTTGCATCCGCAGAACCAGACCTTCTTTTGTTGTGTCACTTGATAGGCGACGGGGGACAATCCGGTCCCTTTGTGCGAACCGTCACAAAATGGCTGTTTTCCCGAGCGTCCGCACGCGCACCAGTAATAGGTGCCGGGTTCCAAGTCGACCTCGTAGGGTGCTTTCTGGGCGATCAAAGGCTCGTTTCCCATGTTCGTTCTCCGGCCCCTGGTGATGGTGTGTTCAATGCTTGCCGCAGCAACTCTCAGCGATCCACGCGCCTGATCAGCGGTATGCCTTCGTAATGGATTCCGGGCCAGCCGTCACGCATGAAACGACGGATATTGCGGTGATTCACGCCATCCGGATGCTCCAGCACGTCGTGGCGATAATAGTCCCCGAACAACGAAAGCGTCTGTCGATGATCCAACCCGTGGAGCCGCGCAAAGAAGAAGATCTTGCACGATCCCTCGTTGGCTCCGGCTTCATTGATCAGCATATCAGGCCCCAATCCATTGCAGAACCGGCAAGGGCGATATTCGTACGCCTCATCGATGGCCCGAATCGTTTCGTCAAAACTCACGGATTCGCCACCTTTCACACGCCGGAGCAGCGCCTCGACGCCTGTTAGCACAGCAGCCGTACCTCCACCAGCTTCTCCGGTTTTGCCATGATCACGTCCTCCCCTGTTGCCAATCTTGTACAGTTGACCTCACCGGCTTCATGTCCCCGCCCATAGTGCTGGCTATCCGCCACAACGTGGTGGCGCTCAGGGCTTTGCCAACAGTGGCTGCAAAGCAGGCCAGACCTGTTCCAGTAGGCGCGGCTGTGCGGCTTCGTTCGGGTGTAGCCCATCGGGTTGCATCAGGTCGTCATGACCGCCGACCCCATCCATCAGAAACGGTACGTAGGCGATGCCCTTTCCCTCCGCCAGATTCGCAAATACCGTCGCGAACGCCTCCGCATAGCGCTTTCCGTAGTTGGGCGGAAGCCGCATGCCGAGCAATAAGACCTTTGCCCGCGCCTGGTGAGCAAGGTCCACAATGCGGCCAAGATTGGCGTTCATCTGATCCAGCGTCAGTCCACGTAAACCATCATTGGCACCGAGTTCGACGATGACCACGGAAGGCTTGGTTTGAGTCAACAGCGGAGCAAGCCGCTCGACTCCCCCCGCGGTGGTGTCGCCGGGGATGCTCGCGTTTACCACGCCCACACCTTGTGTAGCCAACCGCTGCCGCAACAAAGCCACCCAGCCACGGTCTATGTTCGTGAGGCCGTAGGCGGCACTGATACTGTCACCCAACACCAGAACCGTTTGCGATCCGGCCCAAACCGGACCGATGATCCCGATCATGAGTAAGAAAATCCACCTGAACATCGAACACCAATCCTCTCTACCGCAGCCTTATCCGCAAGGCGCTGCGCTCATTCAGGTTTCCGATCTGAGCCACTGGGTAATGACCTCCGAAGGTCGTCTCGACATTCTGTCATCGGTCAACTTACGGATCGATGCGGGCGAAACGGTCGCCGTGACTGGCGCGTCGGGCTCCGGCAAGTCGACGTTATTGGGTCTGTTGGCCGGCCTCGACGTGCCTTCAGCAGGCGAAGTTCGGATTGGCGGAGTATCACTGGGCGCACTGGATGAGGACGGAAGGGCCGAAATCAGACGCAAGCTGATTGGCTTCGTATTCCAGTCATTCCAGTTGATTCCGACACTCACGGCGCTCGAAAATACGATGCTTCCGCTGGAACTCGCCGGTCATTCCGCGGCGCGCGCGGAGGCGACAGCAATGTTGCGGCGCGTCGGCCTGCAGCAGCGACTCAACCATTATCCCAGACAACTCTCGGGCGGTGAGCAACAGCGGGTCGCCTTGGCGCGGGCCTTCGCCGTCGCACCTCGAATACTGTTTGCCGACGAACCGACCGGCAACCTCGACCGCCATACCGGCCACAGCATCATTGAACTGCTTTTCGCATTGAACTGCGAACAGAACGCCACGCTGGTGCTGGTCACGCACGACGAACCACTCGCCGGCCGCTGTGACCGGCTGATTCGACTGGATGCCGGGCGGGTTCTATGACTCGGCTAACGCCGTCCCGGTGCACAGGCCATGCAGAACATAACACGGACCGCAACAGTCGTGATCAGTCCTTTTTCAGCGTGATAGACACATCGTTGGCCTTCCGCAACTCGGCCATCCACGCCTCGAACTGCTGCTGGCCGGCGCTGTTCACCAGATAATTCTTCAGCAGTTCCGGCTCCTTATCCCCGGCAGCCGGGGTCTGTTCGATCACCGCGTTGACCGAAAACACCGCCTGCGCTCCGTCGTCCAGTGCAACCATCCCGTGAACCGGCCGCTGTTTCGGCTTGACCGCACTGAACACGGCCTCGACCAGCGGTGCGGGCAGATCCGTCGCATTGCGGCGAATGGGCGAGGGCGCATGCAGTGCCAGCTGCGACGCCTTCGCGAGCGATGCAAACGCGGAGCTACCCGCCTCCACTTTCTTGAGAAAGTCCTCGGCGGACGCCCTGGCTTGCTCTCTTGCATGATCGGTCCGGATTCTTTGCAGGATCTCGCTGCGGACCTCCGTCAGGGGTTTCTCGACCGCCGGGCGACGGTCGTATACCCGGATGACCGCAACTTTATCCGGCGCGAGTTCCAGCAGCTCGCTGTTCTTGCCGCTCAGTACATCTTCGCTGAAAGCGGCATCCCGGATGACCTTTTCTGCAGCGATGTCCTCGCCTTTTTCCCGCGTGAACGGTCGGCTTCTCTGAATGGTCCGGTCAATCGCCTTGGCGGCCGGTTCCAGCGAATCGGGATGCTCATAGGACATTTCGGTCAGCTTCTGTCCTAGCTCGTAGAATCGACTATCCGCAGCATGCCGCTGGTACATGGTCAGCAACTCCGGCCGGGCCGCCTCAAACGGCTTCGCCTCGCTCGCCTTCAGCGAGGTGACCTTAATCAGGTGATAACCAAAAGAGGAGCGAACCGGATCAGACACGGCATCCTTCGGCAACGCCAGGGCGGCCTTTTCGAAGCTTGGATCCATCATTCCGGCCCTGACAATGCCGAGATCACCGCCTTTCGCTGCCGATCCCGTGTCCTCCGAGATCGCCATGGCGACGGCCGCGAAATCCTCCCCTTTCAGGATGCGCTCCCGGGCCGATTGAATCTTGGCCAGTGCGGCTTGCTCCGCTTCCGGCTTCCCGCTTTCAACTGCCGCGAGGATGTGGCTGACACGCCGCTCCTCGGGGACGGTGAAGACACCCTTCTGCTCGTTGTAAAAGTTGCGCAGCTCATCCTCGGTCGGCTTGACCTGGGCCGCCAAATCATCGAGCGTCAGCGTCAGGTAGTCGATCGTCAGGGTCTCGGGATCCTGAAATTCGCCCCGGTGCTGCTCGTAATAAGTGTCGATGTCGGCGTCGGGAATCGGCCGCTCAGCCTTCCGCAACGGGAACGTGACGTATTCGATCTGTCGCTGCTGGTTCTTCAGTCGGAAAAAATTCTCGACCTGCCAGTCGCTGGCAAGCGCGCTGTCGGAAACGGCGCGCTGATACTGCTCCAACGCCAAGGCGTGACGCATCTGCTCGCTGAATTGGTTCGGCGAAAGATTCTGCGACGCCAGCATGGTCTTGTATTTTTCCTTGTCGAAGACGCCGTCGGTTTGGAAGTACGGGAGCGTTTGAATCATGCTCCGCACAGCTTCATCGCCGACGATCAGTCGCTTTTCGCGCGTGGCCTGCCGGACCAATTCCTCATCGATCAATCGGTCCAGCGCTTGCCGCTTCAACTGCTTCTCTTCCAGTTCGACGCCACCTGGAAGGTTCGCGATGATTTGCTCATAGGCGCGGGTCACATCCCGCTCAAAGATGTCGCGATCGCCGACAACCGCGACCGGCGTCTCCTTGCCGGAATCGAAGTAGTTCTGGATGCCCCAGAGCGCAAACGGGACACCGATCAGGATCAGCAACACCCAAGCAAAGAAGCCCTGGGCCCGATCTCGGATAGCCTGCAGCATAATGCGACAACCTGAAGTGATCTAGTAGTGGACCTTGGTCCCACGGTCCTGGGCGATAAAAAAACCCCGAAACGGGGTTCGGGGTTTTTGTGTTTGGCGGAGCGGACGGGGCTCGAACCCGCGACCCCCGGCGTGACAGGCCGGTATTCTGACCAACTGAACTACCGCTCCTCGAATCCTTTTCTCTGGTGGGTGCTGTAGGGATCGAACCTACGACCCTCGCCTTGTAAGGGCGATGCTCTCCCGGCTGAGCTAAGCACCCAAGGCAAATCAGTTTACCGCATCTTTGAGGCCTTTACCAGGCTTGAAATATGCGATTTTTGATGCCTTGATCGTGATCGCATCACCCGTTTGCGGATTACGGCCCTGCCGCTCGCCACGAGTCTTCACGCCAAACGTGCCGAAACCCACCAGTGACACGGTGTCGTCACTCTTCAGCGCTTCCGTTACGGCGTCGACAAACGCATCCAGTGCCCGCGTTGCATCGGCCTTGCTCAAGTTCGCCGCATCCGCTATGGCCTGGATTAAATCCGCTTTGTTCATGAGGTTCCCCCTTTTTCCGGTTTCTCTAGTCTGACTGACGCTATGTGGGCGACCCGAGTTCTGGTTTTCCTTAAGTCGCGAACGACGACGGCACTTTATCAATTGCAAAAAACGCGTGTCAAGCCGCGGATTGCCTTATTTTCTGCCGCTTATCCGCCGTCCGCGGTCCGCTTTCGAGAACTCAATGTGCGGTTGACAAGCCGGTGCTGCCAGACTGTTTGCCACTGCCATCCACCTCCAGAGTCACCGGGCCTGGGGGCAACGGAGCAGGCATGTGCTGCAAAGACACCTTCAGTACTTCGTCGATCCATTTCACCGCCACGATGTTCAGATCTTGCTTGATATTCTTTGGAATCTCGGCCAGATCCTTCTCGTTTTCCCGCGGAATCAGCACTGTCGTGATCCCGCCGCGGTGCGCAGCCAGCAGTTTCTCCTTCAGGCCGCCGATTGGCAGCACCTCCCCCCGCAACGTGATCTCGCCGGTCATCGCCACCTCGGAGCGCACCGGAATGCGCGTCAGCGCGGACACCAATGCGGTACACATACCGATTCCGGCGCTCGGTCCGTCTTTCGGTGTCGCCCCTTCGGGCACATGCACATGCAAATCATGCTTTTGATAGAAGCCGGGGTCGATTCCCAGGTGCTCTGTCCGCGAACGTGCCACGGTGATTGCCGTCTGAATCGACTCCTGCATGACTTCCCCGAGCTTTCCGGTATAGGTCTGCTTGCCGGTCCCGGGAACGAACACCGCCTCGATCGTCAACAGTTCGCCGCCGACTTCGGTCCACGCCAGTCCCGTGACCTGTCCTACCTGATCCTGTTCCTCCGCACGGCCATAGCGATAACGCGACACGCCGAGGAAATCGTCGAGGTTTCTGTGGGTAACGGTGACCTTCTTGGTACTGGGCTTCAACGCAAGATTCTTGACGACCTTGCGGCAGATCTTCGCGATCTCGCGCTCCAGATTACGGACGCCGGCCTCACGTGTATAGAAGCGGATGATGTCGCGCACCGCAGTCTCGCTGATATGGATTTCCTTTTCCTTCAAGCCGTTGTTTTTCAATTGCTTGGGAATCAGATAGCGGAGCGCGATGTTGATCTTCTCGTCTTCCGTGTAACCGGCGATCCGGATCACCTCCATACGGTCCAGCAGCGGTGCCGGGATGTTCAAGGTGTTTGCCGTGGCGATGAACATCACTTCGGAGAGGTCGAAATCGACTTCAAGATAATGATCGGCGAACGTGTGGTTTTGTTCGGGGTCGAGGACTTCCAACAGGGCCGAGGCCGGATCGCCGCGGAAATCCATCGACATCTTGTCGATCTCGTCGAGCATGAACACGGGATTGCACACTTTGACCTTCGACAGGCTCTGCAGCACCTTGCCCGGCATCGAACCGATATAGGTGCGGCGGTGGCCGCGGATTTCCGCCTCGTCACACACGCCGCCCAACGCCATTCGCGCATACTTCCGGTTGGTCGCGCGAGCGATCGATTGGCCGAGCGACGTCTTGCCGACGCCCGGCGGTCCGACCAGGCACAGGATCGGCCCCTTCATCTTTCTGACCCGCTGCTGCACTGCGAGGTACTCGACGATGCGCTCCTTGACCTTCTCCAATCCGTAGTGCTCGCGTTCCAGGATTTCCTCAGCCTTGGCCAGATCGTGGCAGACTTTGGTGCGTTTCTTCCACGGCATGCCGACCATCCAGTCGATGTAGTTCCGCACCACCGTGGCCTCGGCCGACATCGGGGACATCAGTTTCAGCTTGTTCAGTTCCGCTTCGGCCTTCTGGCGGGCTGCTTGTGGCATGCCGGATTTCTGGATCTTCCGCCCCAGTTCTTCCAATTCGTTCGGCACATCCTCCATCTCGCCGAGTTCCTTCTGAATCGCCTTCATTTGCTCATTCAGATAGTACTCGCGCTGATTCTTCTCCATCTGCTGCTTGACGCGGCCGCGCACCCGCCGCTCCAATTCCAGCATGTCGACCTCGGTTTCCATCAACGAGATCAGTTTCTCCAGGCGCTTCACGATGTCGCCGGTTTCCAGAATGCTTTGCTTCTCGTCCAGTTTGATCGTCATGTGGGCGGCGATCGTATCGGACAGCCGGCCCGGATCATCGATTCCGGCCAGTGAGTTCACCACCTCCGGCGGAATGCGCTTGTTGAGCTTGACATACTGATCAAACGTCGTGACCGCGGTCCGCACCAGCACTTCGACTTCCTGCTCACCCAGACTGATTTCCTCTGACATTCGCGCGACTTCGGCGACGACATGTCGGTCGGCTATCCGGTAGGCGCCGACGATACTGCGTTGTCCTCCTTCGACCAACACCTTGACGGTACCGTCCGGCAGTTTCAGCAACTGCAGGATGTTCGACAAGGTGCCGACACCGTATAGATCCTCGAACGTGGGATCGTCCACTTCCGGGTCTTTTTGCGCAACCAGCAGCACCTGCTTGTTTTCCTTCATCGCGCTGTCCAGCGCGACGATCGATTTGTCCCGACCCACGAACAGCGGGATCACCATGTGCGGGTAAACGACGACGTCTCGCAGCGGAAGCACCGGAACTGCCGCGTCAGGAGTAAGGCTCTGATCGATGGGGGGCGTTTGCATGGGCGTGCGAGGGGCTATATGGAGACGAAAATCAGATCACTTCAGCCGATTTGGGGACATCGGCAAAGGAATGCAAGGGAGTGAGGAAGACTCACAACCCTTTCGGCGGCGCTACCCAGAACACTGTCCGGGCGCCCTGCCGGCTCCTTCAACAGACTGACACACCGGTTTTCACTCTGCACGTCAGTCGGCAGAGGCACACTGCCGATCAATGCTCTTGTAGATGGTGTACGGCTCCGTCTCGCCATTGATGACCTTTTCATCGATGGCGACCTTCGCGATGTGCTGTGCCGAGGGAAGTTCATACATGGAGTCCAGCAGCACGTGTTCGAGGATGGTCCGCAATCCGCGCGCGCCGGTCTTGCGAGCCATGGCCCTCCGCGCAATCGCCTTCAACGCGTCATCCCGGATCTCCAGTTCGCAACCTTCCATCTCGAACAGCTTCTTATACTGCTTGACCAACGAGTTACGCGGTTCGGTCAGGATTCGCACCAAGGCGGTCTCGTCGAGTTCGTCCAAGGTCGCGAGAACCGGCAACCGGCCAACGAACTCGGGAATCAATCCGTACCGGATCAGATCCTCCGCTTCTACGTCTGCCAGGATTTCACCCACATTGCGCTGGTCATCCTTGCTTTTCACGTCGGCGGAAAAACCAATCCCCCCTTTCTCCGATCGTGCACGGATGATCTTGTCGAGTCCTGCGAAAGCGCCGCCGCAGATGAAGAGAATGTTGGCGGTGTTCACTTGCAGGAATTCCTGCTGCGGATGCTTGCGCCCGCCCTGCGGAGGCACCGACGCGATGGTGCCTTCGATCAGCTTCAGCAGCGCCTGCTGCACTCCTTCTCCCGAGACATCGCGGGTAATGGAAGGATTGTCGGACTTGCGGGAAATCTTGTCGATTTCATCGATGTAGACGATACCCTGCTCCGCCTTCTCCACGTCGTAATCGCACTTCTGCAGGATCTTCTGGATGATGTTTTCGACGTCCTCGCCGACATAACCGGCCTCGGTCAGCGTGGTCGCATCGGCGATCGTGAACGGCACATCGAGCAGTCGCGCCAGGGTTTCGGCCAGCAGCGTCTTCCCGGATCCGGTCGGGCCAATCAGCAGTATGTTGCTCTTGGCCAGTTCCACATCACTCTTTTTAGAATGCGAATGAATGCGAAGACGCTTGTAATGGTTGTAGACCGCCACCGCCAGGATCCGCTTTGCCTTTTCCTGGCCGATCACGTACTCATCGAGTACGTTCTTGATTTCCTTCGGCTTTGGAAGCTTGTCGACGCTGGCGGCGACGTTCTCCTGCAGTTCTTCGCGGATGATGTCGTTGCAGAGTTCCACGCATTCGTCACAAACGAAGACGGCTGGCCCGGCGATCAACTTGCGCACTTCGTGCTGGCTTTTCCCGCAGAACGAGCAGTAGAGCAGCCGACCGCTCACGTCTTTGCCATGTTTCTCGTCAGTCATCACTCACTCCTCGTCAGTCGGAAAGTTGGCGGCTCCGCTCGCCGCTTTGCGGCGAAAACCGCGACACTGGATCTGCGGACGTCCTCCGTCGTTCAGACGGCGGTTCCCTCCCGGCTGTTCAGCACCTTGTCGATCAGGCCATATTGCACCGCATCCTCTCCGCTCATGAAATTGTCGCGGTCCGTGTCGATCTGTATCTTCTCCAACGGCTGGCCGGTATGCTTGGCCAGAATCAGGTTCAGCCGATCCCGGGTGGCCAGGATTTCCCGAGCGTGAATGTCGATGTCGCTGGCCTGCCCCTGGAACCCGCCCAACGGCTGGTGGATCATCACCCGGGAGTGCGGTAGTGAATAGCGCTTTCCGGCTGCCCCTCCCGCCAGCAGCAGAGCCCCCATGCTGGCCGCTTGGCCAACGCACAAGGTGCTAACATCCGGCTTGATGAACTGCATCGTGTCGTAAATCGCAAGTCCTGCTGTCACCAACCCCCCAGGTGAGTTGATGTACAGATGAATGTCCTTGTCGGGATTCTCCGACTCGAGAAACAGCATCTGGGCAATAATCAGATTGGCCGTGTAGTCCTCCACCGGTCCCACCAGGAAAATTACCCGCTCCTTCAGCAGGCGTGAGTAAATGTCGAACGCGCGTTCACCCCGCGCGGACTGCTCGATCACGATCGGCACCAAGCCGGTCGCATGTGGACGGTGATGGTTCGGGTTGTCGAAGCTCATGTCGGAATCTAGTGTTTCGCTTGGTTCTCTATCGGATTTCACATTCACGCGGGTTGAGTAGACGGTTGGACCAGATCCCGGAACGGCACGGCCTCCTCGATCACTTTGGCCTTCTCCAGAATCCAGTCGACGACCTGATCTTCCAACACGAGGTTCTCCACCTCGCGCAGATGCTTTTCATTCGAATAATACCAGTGAACGACTTGCTCCGGTTGCTCATAGCTGGTCGCGAGATCCTCGACGGCCGCCCTCACCTTCTTAGGATCAACTTTGATCTGATTGAGTTCAACGAGTTTGTTCAATATCAGCCCCAAGGCCACACGCCGGCGAGCCACGCCCTCATAGCGCTCACGCAGCCCTGCCTCCTCCTCCGATGCCCCGTCGCTCGTCTTCTCAGAAGCCAGATGGGGCGCCAGCAGGTCCTTGAGTTCCCGCTCGACCAGCGAAACGGGCAGATTCAGCTTGTTCTGCTGGAGCAACACATCCATCAACGCCGACTTGGTTCGTGATTTCAGAGCCCGCGTCATTTCCCGCTCCATGTTCTGCCGGACATCCAGACGCCAGGCCGCCAAATCCCCGTCCTCGATGCCGAAAGACTTGACGAACTCCGCATCGAGGTCAGGAATCACGGGTTCTTCCACCCGTGACACATCAACCTCGAAATGGGCTGTCTTGCCGGCCCATTGTGTCACGTAATAGTCCTCCGGGAACGGCAGGTCAAACGCGTGGTGCGAGCCAGCGTGTGCCCCCTGCAGGTGGTCGCCGAATCCTTCGAACAGTTGATGGCCGCCCAGGACATACGGAAAATTTTCGACTCGCCCCTCTCCCATCCGCTCGCCACCCACGGTTCCGTCGAAAGCGATGACCAGACGGTCGTTCGGCTCGGCGGCTCGCTGCACTTCGCGCCAGGTTCGCCGCTGCTCGCGTAGCCGCTCGATCATCATGTCGACATCCTGTTCGGTTACCGACGATGTGTACCGCTTGACGTCCAGCGTTTCCAACGGCATCAGCACGAACTCCGGAAACACTTCAAACGCCGCCTCGTACACGAAACCCTCACCTTCCACACCGCCCTTTGCGGTGATCTGCGGCAATCCGGCCGGGTGCAGATTCTCATCCCGTACCGCGCGGGCGAACGTCGATTCGATCAGGTCGCTGAGTACTTCCTCGCGCACCTTGCGGCCGAACCGCTTGCGGACCAGGGAGGAAGGCACCTTTCCGGGACGAAAACCGTCGAACTTGGCCTCCCGGGCGAGCGATCTCAGGCGGTTCTCCACCCGCTCCCGGATCGTTGATTCCGGTACCTGGACGGTCAATTTGCGATTCAGGTCGTCAATCCGTTCCACGGAAATTTGCATCTCATCAACCTCGACAAAGGTAATTGAATGGAATAAGTGCGCGAGGGACTTTCATTCGGTCCTCGCTGGCTGTTGACAGTCGCCGGGCGCCTTGAACGCGGTCGTTCCAAGGCATGGATCGGCAGCTCTGCTGACTGGAATTCTGGTGCGAATGGAGAGACTCGAACTCTCAAGGGTTGCCCCACTGGAACCTAAATCCAGCGCGTCTACCAGTTTCGCCACATTCGCAGGCTAAGGGCGCCGGAGTCATGCACATTCAGCGAACCCTCGTCCGCGAAGTCCCGCCAGCGCTCGGGCATGGTGTCCGGGGAAACTCTTCCCGTAGTGTTGCTATTATAAGAAATCGATGAATTTTTTCACTCCCTGATATGATTTCGGTCCGTTTGGGCGCGCAAGTTGTTGCGCCTTTCGTCTACCTGACGACCGCCGCCGCGCTCGCCTCGATACTCGCTTATGTCATCACACTCAGCCCCGTTCACGGCGCGAGCTTCAGTTTGATGGCGACGAGAGGGGCGCAGGTCGTGCTGCTGGTCAGCTTGGTGCCGCTGGCGCGGGCTCTGAAGCTGACCGCGGCCGAGCTGGGATTTCCCGTCGGTTGGGGTGCGCTGCTGAAACAACTGGCCGCTGGCTTTGGGCTAGGGACACTGATCCTGAGCATTCATGTCGCATTGCTGCTGCAACTCGGTGCGATCAAGCCGAACCCAGCGGTCGTGTTCAGCGTGTCCGAACTCGTAACGATGCTTCGGCGGGTGATCTGGGTGGGCTTCTTGGTAGCAACGATGGAGGAGCTGATTTTCCGCGGTGTGGGGCTGGCTGCTCTATGCCGCATCGGAGCCACATGGAGCGCCGCGGGTATTACTGCCCTGTACTATGCGTTGCTGCACTTCGTACGAAGCGACTTCCGACCGAGCGGCGCGGAGATCGAATGGTGGTCCGGCTTCGCGATCCTCGCGGACGGTGTACGACGCCTGCTCCACGACACCCCTTTCGATTGCCTGCTGGCGCTGTTCTGTGTCGGCCTGTTTCTGGCCGCCGTCCGTCTGATCGTTCCTCGCGCGCTGGCACTTTGCATCGGCATCCATGCCGGTTGGGTCGTCGTGATCAAAGTGGCACGCCGCCTGACCGACCCGGATCCTCATGCGCCGCTCGCCTATCTGGTCGGGCCTTACGATCAGATCATCGGTTACGCTGCGGCAGCCTGGATCAGTTTGCTGCTGATGCTGATCCTGGTCGCTGCCCGCCTGCGCGACCGTCGATTCGGCAGTCGGACTTGATGTCGCCCTGCGCGGCGCTCCGGCGACAGAGCGCCGCGCCGTCGGTTTAGCCGGCGACGCCGACGATCACCGATCCGGCTTTGAACACGGCGGTCGCCGCTTTGCCGGTTGCCAGACCCAGCGCCTCGACACTTTCGTTGGTAATGGTAGCGGCTACTGAATCGCCGCCGGGCAGACCGATCACGACCTCGGCATTGACCGCACCTTTTTGCAGATGGGAGATGGTACCGCTAAGCTGATTCCGGGCGGACAGCCGATAACCCTCCAGATCGGTCACCACCATGACCATCGGCGCCTTGACCAAGGTCAGAACCTCCTTGCCTTTGGCCAGCCCCAGCGAATCGACCGACTCCTTCGTCACCGATGCGACCAGGCTGGCGCCGCCTTTCAGCGAAACATAGATTTCCGCATAGACGGCACCCATCTCGACTTCCGTGACCGTGCCAAACCACTGATTACGCGCACTGGCTTTCATGAACAATCTCCTCAACCACAATAACAACTCAGAATCATCCGCCAATTGCCGATTCAAGCCGTCCAGGAAGCGGCGGTGTTCTTCCTGCAGCCTCGAAAACAGGTTCAACAGCTTCCGGCCAGTCTCGGTCAGACGGGTGCCCCCGCCTTCGCGGCCGCCGGTCGCGGTCTCGACCAACAGGCGTGGCGACAGATTGCTCGCCCGCTCGATCATTTCCCACGCGCCTTTGTAACTGAGCCCCACTTCGCGTGCGGCGCGGTTGATCGACCCGATTCGGTCGACGGCATCCAGCAACTGAAACAACCTGGCGTTCAGGTAACCCCCAATGCGGATGTCTCCGTCGATCAGTTGCAACGGCAAAGCCGGTTGGGATGATTTGGTTTTCATACGGCGCGGACTCGGAAATCGTAAAACGGCTCATGGTACGGCCCCGCCACGCCAGGCGTCCATCCTACTTCATTCCAACAATGCCACAGCCTTGATCTGCGCCCAGACCGGGAGGTGTGACTCGATGCCTAGTACATGGACGGATCGCGATGTGATGCGGGCCAGCAGCGGTACTCCCTGATCGGTTTGCAACCGTACCATTGCATGCCCCGGGATGTCGGCGGGCGCCACGGCCACAACCGTCGCCGGCAGGATGTTCAGGATACTGGTGTGCATTGCGCGTTCCAAGGTTAGACTGACATCCCGGGCGTGCACACGACAGCGCAGGCGTCGCCCGACGGGTTCCGGACGCCGTGCGACAGCAATGCTGCCGCCGGCAAAATCCAGACGGGTCAGATGGTCCGTGTCGTCATGGCCACCGATCACGGTGTCCAACACCACTCCGGCGTCGTCGGCAAAAGCGGCTGGAAGGTCCAGCCGCGCCAGCGTGTCCTGCAAAGGACCTGCGGCGACGACCGCACCGTCGGCCATCAGCACCAGATGGTCGGCAAGCTGCGCCACTTCGTCCGGCGAATGGCTGACATACAGAATCGGAATCTCCAGTTCATCGTGGAGCCGTTCCAGGTAGGGCAGGATCTCCTTTTTCCGCCTCAGGTCCAGCGCCGCCAGCGGCTCGTCCAGCAACAGCAGATCCGGACTGCTCAGCAGCGCCCGGGCAATCGCGACCCGCTGCCGTTCACCGCCGGACAGGCTGTCGGGTTTTCGGTCGAGCAGGTGTTCAATGCCCAACAGGCCGATCGCCTGATCGAACGACACCCGCCGCGACTCCGCGCCGACCCGTTTCCGTCCGTACTCGAGATTCCTTCTGACGTCGAGGTGTGCGAACAGGCTGGCTTCCTGAAATACATACCCGAGGGGTCGCCGGTGGGTCGGCACGAACACGCCGATTGCGTCGTCTTGCCAGATCTGGCCGTTGACCGTCAGAAATCCGCCTGGAGCACGCTCCAAGCCAGCGACACAGCGCAACACGGTCGTCTTGCCGGAACCCGAATGGCCGAACAGCGCGGTGACGCCCCGGCCGGGCAGGGTCAGATCGACGTCCAGCGTAAAACCGGGCCAGTCGACGTGCAAGCGTGCGGCGATGTGCTCCGCCATCGCCCCTCACCCCTTGTTCGCGCCGGGCCGCCAGGCATAGAGCCCCAGCAGCACCAGAAACGAGAAGATCAGCATCACCGCTGCCAATCGGTGCGCCTCGGAATACTCCAATGCCTCGACATGGTCGTAGATCTGCACCGAGGCGACCCGCGTGACTCCCGGCAAATTGCCCCCGATCATCAGCACCACGCCGAACTCGCCGACCGTGTGGGCAAAGGTCAGAATGCCCGCGCTCAGGAATCCTGGCAGGGCCAGCGGCAGCGCGATGGTAAAGAACGTATCGAGCGGCGAGGCCCGCAGGGTCGCCGCCGCTTCCAGCGGACGTTCGCCGATCGCCTCGAACGCGTTCTGAACCGGCTGCACCATGAACGGCAGCGAGTAGAACACCGACGCCACCACCAGCCCCCAGAAGGTGAACGGCAACAGACCGATGCCGATGGCCTGAGTCATCCGACCGACCGGACCGTCCGGCCCCATCGCCAGCAACAGGTAAAACCCCAGCACCGAAGGCGGCAGTACCAGCGGCAAGGCGACGACTGCACCCACGGGGCCTTTCCATTTCGACCGGGTACGTGCCAGCCACCAGGCGATCGGGGTGCCCACGACCAGCAGGATCGCCGTGACGATACCGGCCAGCCGGACGGTCAGACCGATCGCCTGCAGATCGCTGTCACTCAACATGGTCGAACCGTTCGTGATCAATCCGCATGTTGGAAGGTCTTCACCGCCGACAGCAGCAGAATCAAACTCAGCCAAGCCGTCAACCATCGAGCCGGCACCGCCCCGAGCAACAAGCCGCCGAGACCAACCCCCAAGACGGAGCCTGCCCCCATCCATAGGAGCAAGGGGTGCTCCCTTCGCAGCACCGAGAATGCCGTCGCCTCGCTGTAGCGGGCCAAGCCCACGAGCATGGTTGGCAGGCTGACCGCTAGCGACAAACTGCCGGCCAGTTTGATATCCCGACCGTAGATCAGCGCGATCGTCGGGATCAGCAGCTCGCCGCCGGCCACGCCCAGTAGCGCCGACACCGCGCCGATCCCGAAGCCTGCGACGAGGGCCGCCCCCCGTTGCAACGCGGCGGTTTCGAACAGGGGCGCGGCACTGGCATGCAGTCCGAACCAGCTCTCCGAGAGCATCAGCAAGGCCACGAGCAGTACGAGGACGATCCGGTTCAGCCATCGGCGCGACAGGGTCATGGCGTGACCAGCCGCCCACCGCGCGCCGACCAGGCTGCCTGCCAGCAAGTTCACGATGGGTTCCCAATTCTGGCTGACTTCCTCGAACGGGATGGCGCCGCTACGAACGACTAGCGCGACCGCGACCACGACCAGACTCATGGCCTTGTTGAGGATCACCGCTTCCAGGGTGGGGAGGCGAAATGCGCCGACCAGAAGCGGCAGCCGAAACTCCGCGCCCCCCAAACCGATCAGCCCGCCGAGCGTACCGATCACCGCGCCGGCAAGAAAGCCGAGACCGCTGCGCCGACGCCGTCCGCGGTCAGTCCGGCCGGCATCGGTTCGTGTCACCGGGCGACCTGTTCGCCCGGAAGCGCGAAACCGTAGCGCACCATGACCTGCCTTGCCGGCTTGGAGGCCATGTAATCGGCGAAACGTTTCGCGAGACCGTTGTTCGCCCCTTGCTTGGTCACGACGTACCCCTGCTCCAGGGGTTCATGCAGTTGCCCCGGAATCAGCCAATACCCCCCCTGCTTTGCCAACTCGGGGCTGAGCGCCAACGACAGGGCGATGATCCCGATCTGGGCGTTACCGGTCTGCACGAACTGCGCGGTATGGGCGATGTTCTCACCATAGACCAACTTCGGTTCGACCTTTTCCCACAAGCCCGATGCCCGCAGCGCTTCTTCGGCGCGTTTGCCGTACGGTGCGTGCTTGGGGTTGGCGATCGCGATGCGGGTGATTTTTGCGTCGGTCAGACTCTTCAGCGTCATCTTCTTGGCGTTCAAACGCGCGCTCCACAGCACGATGCGCCCTATCGCATAAGGTCTCACCTCGGTCGCCGCAAAGCCGCCGGCTTCCAACTCCCGCGGAAAGCCGATGTCGGCCGAAAAGTACAGATCGTACGGCGCTCCCTGCTGAATCTGGGTGTGGAATTTGCCGGATGAACCGTAAGTGACGTCGACCGTGTCGCCCGCGTTGGACCGCATGAATTGAGCCACGATCTCATCCATCGCGAACTTCAGATCGGCCGCTGCGGCGACGGTGATTTTCTCGGCGTGTGCGGCACTGGCCAGCAACAGGGAACAGGACAATAGTAGGCCTTTGATGTGCGTCATCAATGTCTTCCTAATGGGATCCGAATTCGTACCCGTGCGCGCGGATGATCCGCTTGGCCGCATCGCTCTTCATGTAGCTCAACAATGCCGTTGCCGCGGAATTTTCCTTGCCGTGGGTCAATAACACGGCGTCCTGTCGAAGCTGAGGGTAGAGCGACGCCGGCACCAGCCAGTGGGAACCGGGAGCATCGTGGCCGTCCTGGTAAATCTGCGATAACGCGATGAAACCAAGCTCCGCATTGCCGGTGGCGATGAACTGGTAGGCTTGGGCAATGCTTTCGCCCTGCACGAATTTGGACTCCAGTTTCTGTGCCACGCCGAGGTTTTTCATCGCCGCGATGGCCGCCGCGCCGTAGACGGCTACTTTCGGATTAGCGATTGCGAGGCGAGCGAAATGGCCGCGCTTCAGCACTTCGCCGTTGCCATCGACCACGCCGGGCTTGGCACTCCACAGAACCAGCTTGCCGATCGCGTAAGTAAATCGCGTTCCGGCGGCCGCCAGGTCCTCCTTCTCCAGTCGGATCGGCGTCGCATCGTCGGCGGAGATGAGTACGTCGAAGGGCGCCCCGCTCTTGATCTGGGCGTAGAACTTGCCCACCGTGCCAGCCGATGACGCGATGTGGTGGCCGGTCTGATTCTCGAAGTCCGATGCGATCGTTGCCATGGCGCCCGCGAAGTTTGCGGCGACCGCTACTTGGGCCGTTTCGGCGGACGCGGTCGTACTGACGGTCCATCCGAGAATCAACAGCAAACGACAGATCATCTTCGAAGCCTTACGTAGAAATTCTGATGAGTATCTCGTGTTGCTCGGTCCACACCGGATCAGCACACCCGCTGGGAGCATCAATACACCGCTATGTAGTTGTAGCGTTAACGACTGTAACTCAGACCGACAGACAAATCCATGGGTCCGGGCGACACTCTGGTAAGCCGGTGAATTGCGCAATTGAGAGTTTGTTTCCTGCTGATCCATGTAGAACAAGGGTTCACCGGGGCCCCGACGCTACTTCGTCGGTGGTTCCCGGAGTCGTGGAAACAGATTGATTCCAGACGAGTGCGCCGCAGCTTCCGCCGCGGCCCGAGCGCCCCCGTGACCAGAAAAATCCTTTGCGATATCCGTGCCTTGACATGACCATGGCGGTACTGCGACGCGGCCTGTCATGTTGTCGAGCTGCAACGAGGATTTCTCTCGGCGCAACTGTAACAGTTGCCGATCCGAAATTGTTACAGTTATATTGTTGACTACATAACGACACCGGCCGACCCACCAACCGCAATGATCCCCGCTTTCCGTAACATTCTCGCAATGACTGGTGTGCTGGGCACATTGATCGCATTTCCGGCTCGCGGGGAGGCGCCGCCAGCCAACTCGGCTGGTCCCGCAGAGACCACAGTGCGGCCAACTACACGCACGACGGATCAAACCGATGCTCCGTCCACCCGCACATCGGCAGGGGCGGTATCGTCCGCAGGGGCAAACAATGACGCCGGCATCGGCAAAACCCCTGCTGAGGACAAGAAAGGAGCGACTCCGCCGGAGTACCGCCGACCGAATCGCTGGGGTTTGACGGCAGGCGGCAGTCAACGCAAGGACTGGGTCACCGGCAAGAATCGCTGGGACCTGCACGAACACATCAATGGCAAGAAGATGCTCGGCATGCCGGAATGGCTGAACGGCATGCTGGAGCACAGAACGCGTTACGAAACCTTCGACGTACCCTGGCAGCGGGGACAGACCGGCGGTCAGCATCAGATTCCGCTGCAGACGGTGCTGTGGCTGGAGGCGAACTACGGCGGGTTCCGCGCCGGGTTCGAATTCTGGGATGCTCGACAGTTCGGTGCCGAGCCGACCTATACGTTGAACACCACGATGGTCAACGTGGCCGATTTCACGCAGATCTATGCCGCGTACGCGACGCAGAACCTGCTCGATTCGGGATTCGGCTTCGAGGCGATCGGCGGCCGCCAGACCATGGAGTTCGGCAGCCGGCGACTGGTCGCCCGAAATGTGTTCCGCAACACCACCAACGCCTTCACCGGCCTGAAATTTCGACTGCGCGAAGGGCATGGCGACTGGCAGATCTCGGCATTCGCGACGGTACCGGTGGTGCGTCTGCCCGAGCAAAAGGACAAGCTGCTGAACAATGACTGGGCCTGGGACCAGGAACAGAAGGACACGGTATTCACCGGCGTGTTCGCCGAAACCCAGATGCTTCCTTGGGACATCCGCGGCGAGCTGTATCTGTACTACCTGGATGAGGATCCCAGCAGCGCCCGCAATCGCCAACTGTATACGCCGGGGTTCCGTGTCTTCCGCCCGGCCAGGAAGGGTGAATTCGATTTCGAAGGCGAGAGCGTCGCGCAGACCGGAAAATCACGAGAAAACGCGACATCTCGAGAGCTGAACCACGAAGCCTATTTTCAGCATATCCAGCTCGGCTACACGTTCGACTTGCCTTGGGACCCGCGTATCGTGGCGCAATACGACTATGCGAGCGGCGGCAAGAACGGCAGCGGCACGACCACGAACTCGTTCGATACGCTGTACGGCGCCCGGCGCTTCGAGTACGGACCGACCGGCATCTGGGGGCCATTCGCCCGCAACAACATCAATTCACCGGGTGTACGGCTGTTTCTGGTGCCGCACCGCGACGTGACCGGCTTCCTGGCCTACCGGGCCTGGTGGATGGCCGATTCGAAAGCATTGTGGCAGCCGGCCAATCTGATCGACCCGACCGGCCGGTCCGGCGATTTCATGGGGCACACGGTCGAGTTGGCCGCCCGGTGGGATGCGCACGACAACGTCTCCCTGGAAGGGGGATGGCAGTATCTGATCAAGGGCCAGTTCGCCCGCAACGCTCCCGGAACACCGTCCAATCACGACAACGTGAACTACTTCTACGCGCAGACCGAGATCCGATTCTAGTCTGCCTGGCTCGCAAGAGCTGCCGGCTGTGCGCGGCGAAAGGGGCGCACGGCGCAATCCTCGTACCGAGGGGCCTGCAACGGCAGTCTGCGGTGAGGCCGCCGGAGCATACGCGATATAATGGGTCAACCGACCCAAGGAAATCCGGCATGCCATCCTCGACCTCGATCGGCCAGTACCTGCTTGCCCGCCTGCAGGATGCAGGCATTCGGCACGTGTTCGGAGTGCCGGGCGATTACATTCTGCGGTTCTATCAGCTACTTTCCGAGAGTCCGATTCAACATATCGGGACGACCCGTGAAGACACGGCAGCGTTTGCCGCCGACGGCTACGCGCGCTGCCAAGGCATCGGGGCGCTTGCCGTCACCTACGGAGTGGGTGCACTGAACTGCGTCAATGCGATCGCCGGCGCCCACGCGGAATCCTCCCCGATCGTGCTGATCAGCGGTGCCCCGGGCGTCGTGGAGCAGCAGGACGATCCGCTGCTGCACCATCGCTTCGGACCCTACCGACTGCAGCGAGAGATCTTTGAAAGGATTACCTGCGCCACCGCGGTGCTTGACGACCCGCTGATCGCGTTCCGCCAGATTGACCGAGTTCTGGCCGCAGCGCGCGATCACTGCAAGCCGGTCTACATCGAGCTGCCGCGGGATCGGGTCGATGTCGCCGGTTACCCCATTCCGAAGGAACCGACTTCGGAACGGCAGAGCGATCCGGGCTCGCTGGCCGAGGCCGTCGAGGAAACGCTGGCATTGCTGAGCCAGGCCCAAGCGCCGGTGCTGGTGGCAGGGGTGGAACTGCATCGCCGGGGGCTACAGGCAAGCCTCCTGACCTTGGTCGAGCAGGCCGACTTGGCCGTCGCCTCGACCCTGAGCGGCAAGTCGGTGATCGGCGAGAGACATCGCCGCTACCTGGGCGTCTATGAGGGTGCACTCGGGCCGGCCGAAGCGCGAACTCGCGTCGAGCAGGCCGACCTGCTGTTGATGCTCGGCGTCACTCTCAATGACATCGATCTCGGCATCTACACCGCGTGTCTCGACGCCAACCGCATGATTCGCGCCAGTCAAGGCGAAGTCATCATCCATCACCATCGCTATCCTCGCGTCGCGCTCGGCGACTTCCTGTCGGCGATCAATACTCGGCTCGAAAGCGCACCTCGTGCAACCGGTGTGCTGCCGGAATCGTCTCCAGCTCACGTCTCGGTACCCGCAGACAAACCGGTCATGATTGCCCATTTGATCGGTGCTCTGAACCGATTTCTGACGCCGGATACGATGGTCGTCTGCGACACCGGCGACTGCCTGTTCGCTGCAATCGACCTCCGAGTGCACGACAAGGGACAGTTCATCGCCGCCGCGTTCTACACGACGATGGGTTTCGCGGTGCCGGCCGCCCTTGGTGCCCAGATGGCTCGCCCCGACCGACGCGCACTGATTCTTGTCGGGGACGGCGCGTTTCAGATGACAGGCACGGAACTGGCTACCTTCGCTCGTCTAGGCCTCAACCCGATCGTAATTGTGTTCAACAATCGTGGGTACAGTACTGAGCGATTCATACTCGACGGACCTTTCAACGACGTCAGTTTTTGGCATTTCGAACGGCTGGGGATGGTTTTCGGCCCTTTACAAGGTCACGACGTGCACACCGAGAGAGAACTTGGAACAGCGTTGAACGCCGCGCTGAATCAATCAGGTTGCCCCAGCCTGATCAACGTGCATCTTTCTCCGGATGACCCTTCCCCGGCAATGCGGCGTCTCGCAGAACGACTGGGCAAACGGATCTGAGCGTGAAAACGCCTTGCGGTGCTGTAGTGTGGTATCGTAGCGGCTCGAACATGTTCCATCGTGCACTTGCTCGGAATTCTCGCGTCATTTCAATTTACCTGCAGAAACGAGTGCAATCCGGTCCGCTTTTGATTACGATGGGCAGGAAGCGTACAGCAAGTAGATGCGCATGCCGGAAGAATACCCATGAGAGTTTTCCTGGAGCCTCACCGACGGGCCAACATCCCGAACATTTTCCCTTTCCCGATGCCACGGGGACGGTTCGCCGATTTATGGCTCGCAGCGGCCGTCGCGGGAAAGCGGTTTTGGAGTGCGAATGTGGTCAACGATTGGCTGGAAACGTTCGGTAAGTATTTCGACATATCGCCGGCCGACAACCCTCACGATGTCCGTAAGGCGCTGGCCCTGCGCTACCAAGTCTATTGCATCGAGCACCCGTTCGAGGATTCGTCTCGATACCGCGATGGCTATGAACGTGACGAATTTGACCATCGTTCGGTCCATTCGCTGCTGACTCACAAGACATCGGGCCACGCCGCAGCGACGGTACGCCTGGTGCTAAGCGACTGCCGGGATCAATGGGAGCCTTTTCCGATCGAAAAACATTGTGCCGTCGATCAGACGCTGTGGAACCGGATCCTCGGTAAAGTCGAACGCCGTCACATCGCCGAGATCTCACGGTTTGCCGTGTCAAAGGAATTCAGACGGCGCCTCGGAGAACCCGAAACGACTCATGGTGTCGTCAATCCGTTTCAGTCGAAGCAACAGGTGGAGCAGGAACGTCGCGTATTACCGCAGATTACGCTGGGCTTGTTTCAAGCCATCGTCCGGATGAGTCACGATCACGATATCAAAGTCTGGGTCGCCGTGATGGAGCCCACTCTACTTCGGTTGCTGCGGCGCTTCGGCATCTATTTTACGCCGGTCGGTGATCCGGTCGATTATCACGGCTTGCGAGTACCCTGTGTCGGACCGGTGGATGAAGTAATGGAGGGCATCCGCAAGAACTTTCCGGAGGTGCTTGCCTTCATCACCTGCGAAGGCCAACTTTGGCCCTACAGAAACACCGGCTCAGACGGTTTTCTCCCCGCCGGTTGATACCGGCGATGGCGGTTTTCTGAGGCCGCCTGAGAGACGACGCTTAGGGGCCATCGAATGGGGCCCCGCAAGGAGACGCTCGCTGTCTTTGCGGCAGGCATAAGTTCCCACGTGCCATGAAGGAGCACATGGAAGGCGAGCGGCAGCGAGCGATGTGCGACGACCCCCGCGGA
>CAZXXC010000045.1:0-30287 GCA_964644665.1 uncultured Methylococcaceae bacterium | reverse complement strand
TCGCGCGAAGACCTTATCCCGCTTGGATCTCCGCACGAGAACACATTCACCCTGGCGCAACGGCATTCGCTCTTGACGGCAATCGTCATTCCTGCGATGGTAGTTTTCATGCGAAACGATGACGGCGGCGATCGCTGTGCCACGGGCGGACCCGGGCGCTCGACCCGCCAGCGGCATCGTGTTTCCAGATTACCAACCACGGAGAGCTCGAATAATGGCCCAGATTCATGTGTTCGATACCTACGCGACGGCGCAGAAAGGACGGATCATGCATTTCGACGTAATCCTCCCCGACAAGGATCCCGCCAGAGCGCTGGCCTGCGCGCGCGACTGGCTGAAATCCATCGGTGAGGAAGATGCCTCGCTGACTCAAGAGCGCTGTTGCTATTGCCATAGCGAGAACGATGCGCCGCAGGAGATTCAATCGAAGATCGCAGAGCAAGGTTACGCGATCTATCCGCTGGAAGGCTGTCCGCGCAATCCGGCGTGAGATGGCGCGGACACAGGAAATCGAGGGGCGGAGGGGCCAATTGACCGTCGGTCCGACACGCGAATAATCGGCACCATCATTACTCCGGGCCGTCGAGTACCTCCCTGGTATTATTGCCGGCCTTGGCCCGACACAGCTCGCTGTCCCGCCGTGACATCCCCCACTGCGGATGAACCCGGCCCAATCCTGGCTGGGTTAAGAAACGCCCTGCGTGGCCGCCGGAGAAGCCATCCGGGGCTTCATGGGAGAGCAACTAGCCGATTTCGGCCAGCACGCGATCGTTGTGGTGCGCGATCTGGGAGGCCGCCACGGCGGAATCTGCCGACATCGGATCTGCGCCGAGTGTCCCGATCAGGTGATCCGGGTAATCGGGTGCGCGGACTTCCGCCAAAGTGCGGCGAGCCGTGTGAAGCCGTTCCAGGAGGTTCAGACGATCGCTTCCGGCCGCATGGGTGTTCTGCTGCAGGAATTGCTGCAGATACGCGACATGCTTGCTCCACAATGCGATGTCACGGGCCTGTTTGGTTCGCAGCCGCTCGTGATACCACTCTGATTCGAGCAGATGTTCACGTGTGAATAGCGCGCGAATGTCGGGGTCATGGACGTCCTTTCCCTGATATCGGCCTGTCGCCATGATGTACAGCAAAGCCTTCAGTGGTGGACATGCGTCTTCAATGGTGCCGTCATCGAGATAAGACTGGGCCACCTGCCGTTGTGTTTCAACGATGTTGTTGACGCCGTCCGCGAAGCACGCCAAATCCTGGGTCTCCGGCCTCAACACGCTTTCGCTGAGCACGAGCGAGGGGGTGTCGAACAGTCTGCCGAAATAGTGGTGGACAAAATGGCTGGTGATCCGGTAACCGAGGCGACTGGCGAGCACCCGCCGTCCCTGGTAGTCGAAATCGGTCAGTGGTTCCAGATAGCCCTCCTGGATCAGAAAGTCCGGTTCACGAGCCTGGGCCGGCAGACGGCACCAGATTTCCGGAGCCAGCAAGCTGATGTCGTGATCCACGCGCATGTGCGGACCGACGTGGCCGGCGGCGGTGCTGAATCCGCCATACCCGGTCAGGATGAACGAAACCAGCGCCGTGTTCAGGTCGGCGGCGGCACGCAAGGCATTAAACGGTCCCTTGGTTAGCGCGCCTTCGCTGCCCGCACCGGTGGTCGACGGAGATTTCCCGGTCAGGCTGCAGACGAAATCCATGAACAGCTCGGGCAGTTCCTGATAATGGATCGGACTGTACACACAAAGCGGCCTTAAGCCGCTCTGTAGATCGGGAGGGTTGTTGCGTCGTCCCGCCAATACGGCTGCGACCGGCCACATCACGGGTTCATGCAGCGGTACGCGGCGCAGCAGGCGAGCGCCCATTTCCGCGACATAGGGCGCGAATTCGTCTGCCATGTCTTGGCGCAACTGGAGATAGCGGGGGTTCTTGCTCGGTTTGCCGTCAATCACTCGCGGATGCGCGGAGGACACTGCGAAGCCGGTGCCGGCTTCGGCCGCAGCCTTGAGGAACTGCTGCATCGGTGGGCTATACGACTGAAACCCAATCACGTCGTCGACCAGAGCCTGAACTTCCCGGGAGCCCAATGCGGCGAAATTGGACAGGAAGTTGCCGCCTTGCGCGAGGTCATGCTCGGTCTGCAGGTCGAGCCCGCGGTGGACAGCATCGTCCGGCCGTTGAAACAACCGATATTCGCAGTTGTGGGTGAGCTTCACGCACGGATTGGCCAGTTTGGCCGGCCGATTGCGCAGCCAGTGGGCCGGCACGACCACCGATGCGGTGATATCGTCTTCCATCTGTAGTTTCTCTGCCGCAACGTAATCCTGGCGCAGTTTGAACACCCTCCAAGAGCCATTCTGTTCGAAGCCCACCCGGAGGTAGGATGCCACCAGCGGCCGGTTGTTGATCTTCAATTCGTGGCCGGGATGGCCATTCACGAAATCGGTCGAAAAATGTTCCCGCCATCGGCTCCCCCATTCGGCACGATAGAAGCGCTTGATCATGAAGACGATGGACTTGATTCGGCTTGGAATGTTTTCGAGCCAGGCGTTGTACTCTTCGGTGAAGGTACTCGGTGAGGGGGTCAGAAGTTTGATGACGGAGCCCAAGCTGCGTCGGGGGTCGAGCAGCGCCCGACTCGGCTGTGACGTGCCGGCCGGGGCTTGTCCGGGCTTGTACCGGTCGCTGAAGTCGCGGTTGCAGATGGCTTCGACCCAGTCCAGATCCTTCTCAAGGTCGGCGACGAACACCGGCCCGAACAGGATGGTGTTCTCGATCGATTTGGAGATCTCGGATTTTCCGCCCCCGGACACGGTGCACGGCTTGTGGCACAGAAGACCCTCGGCATCGGTGCCGACGAGCCGCCACGAGGGTGCTGCAGGGTGCTTCTTCATGGCTATCTTGTAGCCGCTGGGGTGCATGTAAACAGTGTCTGGGCGCAATGGAATACTGTGCTCACGGCCGTCCTTCGCCAGCCAGTGAATGCGCTGTGCGTTCAAGTCCATCTGGACGTTTTCCGGAACATAGATCAGGCGTGGGAATCGCTTGTCGATGCCGTAACCCTCGGGTTCGATGTCCATGATGTCACCGAACAGTGCCTTGACCTCATCGAAGCAGTGATCGGTACTTCGGACGCGGCTGTCTGCGCCGAATTCTTCGCCGTGGTTGCGGCAAGCAAACGTGAGCGCGCCGCCGGCATGCTCCTCTTCGGCCAACCCGTACAGATTTGCGGAAAAGCTGATCTGGGTCTTGACCTCCTTCTTGCAGTAGCCGAAATAATTGTCGGTGAGCAGCGTCACGATCGTACCAGCCGCGTCGCGCGCGGTAATCTTGTAGGGCTCGCCGTCGTTGTACACTTCGCACTCGTCGCGCCAGCACATTCGGTCGCTCCGCTGACGGGCGGTGGCCTGATCGTGATGCGGAAGTCCCAACTCTTTCTTGGTCATGGACAGCAAGTGCGGGGCCAGAATCACGCAGCCGGTGTGCCCTGTCCAGTGATCGATATCCAAGCCGGCGTCGTTTTCGGGTAGATGCGGATTTCCGGCATTACCGAAGATGCTCTCCACGAAATCCAAGTTGGAGACCAGGCTGCCGGGAGCGAAGAACCGGATCTCCATATTTTTTTCCGGCAGGATTCCCGGAACGGCAGGACACACCGTCGGGCGGATTAACAACGAGACGAAGATCTCGGCCGGGTCGTCCTGCTCCGAAGTGAAGGGCAGTCGAAGGGACTCGCGAGGTGGGTTCAAAGCCGCCGCGAGCAAACGTGCGAACGCGATTTTCGGCGCGGCGCGCTTGTCACTCGGGATCGGCAACCCGCCTTCGGCGATGTGGAAGGAGCCTTTGGTGGTCCGCCGGTCGCGCAGCGTATTGTGCAGTACGCCTTGCCTTACGCGGTAACTCTTGATGATGTCGGACTCGAAGCGTCCGCCGGTCGGAGGCAATGACAGCTCCCGGGCGATGCCGTAGCGGTGCAGGATCAGGGTATTCGAGGGCAGTCGCAAAGGTGTCGGCAGGTCGACATCGGCAAGGTAGTCCGACAGGAAACGTTGAATGCGCTGATCGCTTGGGCAGAGATAATCCGGGACCAGGCGGGCCTGCGCGCGATAGCTTTCCACCAGATCGGCGGCGACCTCGATGAAATCGCCGGTATTGACCTCGGCACAGATGGGTTGTCCCGCCGCCGCCAAGCTGAGGTTGATGTTGAGTAAGTGACGGCGCCGCAGTCGCACTTCCTCGGATAGGTATCCATCGTGTTCGAGGCCGATCGCTTTTTTTATTTTCACGGTGGCAACACCTCGTCAGTCGTTTCGGTTGATCATGGAATGTCTGAGCGGATCGCGGCTAGCGCGGCTACATCTGGAACTTCTTGCAGGAATTACGCCGAATCGTCGTGCGGTGCAGGCCGTGGCGAATTCGGGTGGATCCAACGTTTACATGTTGCCTACTTCGTGCGTAATTGGAAATCGTGCGCCACGATGGTGCAACCCCTCCGCCGGTTGGGAACAGTTCCACCGCGAGTTCCCGAGGGCGATCACGCGGAATGGTCACCCCAAACGATGCACGGCAATCGCGCCGATGGTGTACGTTGGATCGCATGCGAATCGCGAATGGCGGCGCGACAGGGCATTTCGCCGGCCATGCCGATCGTTTACCATTCGCCCATGGCCGATTCTGGCAGCCGTGCCGCGGGGCTCGATGCAGCCGGCAGACCGGTTGACATTGGGTTGCTTCTTGTTGAAGGCCCGCTTCGCGCTTCATCACGTGCGTCGTTCACCCCGGTTGGTCCCACGATGAAAGGGTTGCAGTTGGACGAGAGCGATTTTCGCATGGCAGGCGAATTCATCGCCGAGCAGATGAGAACGAAATCCTGGTGGCCCAGAGCGCAGCCGCACCTGGCCAGCGAGCAGTTTCGGCAGATGAAGGACACTCCGGACGGCTTGAGCGCTTGGTGCGACCATTGGTTGGACGCAGGGCAAAAACATCAATTGAAGACCTATTTGCGACGCGCGGTCGCGTCTGCGTCCGGCATGCGCCGCTGACGTTTTGCGGGTCGCTACAGGAGTGGCTAAACCTGGCTCGCGTGTTCCGCGGCAGATGCCCAGCAACATTCTGGTCCACGCAGCGAGATGTTCCTGCAACGGACCCGAAATCGAAGCAGAGTTCGTCCATGCCCGAAGATTATCCTCCATGCGCACTCCGATCGCACCTTGCTCAGGAACCCGTGCCCCTGCAGTTTGGGACCAGCGGTCGGCGCGGTCTGTTGCGTGACCTCAGCCAACTGGAAGTGTTCATCAATGTCCTGGCCGAACTCGAATACCTCCAGCGTCTGCCCCCTGAACAGGGTGGCATCGTGCGAGGCGAGGAGTTTTATTTCGGCTACGACCTCCGTCCCAGTTCGAGTCAGTTCGTCGAAGGGCCGCCTCGTCGCGGAGAGCTCGCCCAAGCGGTCGAGTATGCCGCACAGACAGCGGGTATGCAGCCGGTGAACCTCGGCCGTATCCCAACTCCCGCGTTGATGCACTATGCCGTGTCGCGGCGGCGAGGGAGCATCATGGTAACCGGCAGCCACATTCCATTCGACCGCAACGGGTACAAGACCAACACGTCGTGCGGTGAACTGCTGAAGCATCACGAGGGGCCGATCAACGAGAAGGTTGGAACCGTTCGGGAGACGATCTACCGCCAGTCGTTCAACGCCTCACCGTTTGGTGCCGACGGGCTGTTCAGGAACGGACACCGGGAGCTGCCCGACGAGAATGACGCTGCTGCGGACGCCTATCGTCGGCGGTATCTCGCGTTCTTCGGCGAGCGAAGTCTGGAAGGGATCCGGGTCCTGGTTTTTCAGCATTCGGCGGTGGGACGGGACCTGTTGGTCGAGATCTTGCTGGGTGTCGGTGCCGAAGTTTTCATCGCCGGTCGCAGCGATACGTTCGTGCCGATCGACACCGAGAATATCGATGCGCCGCAGTTGGCGGTGATCCAGTCCCTGACGGACGAGGCCCTGGAATGCCACGGCCGGATCGATGCGGTGGTTTCCACCGATGGCGACAGCGACCGACCGATGTTGCTTGGTGTGGATCAACAAACGGGGCGCGTGCGCTTTTTCGGGGGTGATCTGGTTGGCATGATCACGGCGGCCTATCTGGGCGCGGACGCTGCGGTCGTACCGATCAGCTGTAACGACGCGATCGATCGGAGCACGCTGATGCACGTTCTCGAATCGAAGACACGTATCGGCTCGCCGTACGTGATTGCCGGTATGGAGGCTGCCCGTGTTCGCGGGAAGAAGGCCGTTTGCGGCTGGGAAGCGAACGGTGGGTTTCTGACCGGCTCTGACATCGTACGAAACGGCCGAAAGTTGTCGGCACTGCCCACGCGCGATGCGATGCTGCCCATCCTGTCGGTGCTTTCCGCCGCCAGGGAGCAGGGCGTTGGATTGATCGACCTGTTTGCGCGATTACCGACGCGCTACAGTCGAGCGGCGCTGCTGAAGCAGTTCCCGAGAGCAGTCGGGCAACGCATCGTCGGCCGGTTCTCGCCGGATTCTGCCGACGTCGGAGAGGTCCAGTTCGAATCCGGACATGTTCGTATCCTGAACAGGGAGCGGCAGCCGCTGACGGTGCATGGTACGGAACGACCGGCCCTGCAAAGAATCAGGGTCGAATTGGAGCAGTTTTTTCCGGCGTCACAGGGATTTGGTCCCGTCATCTCGATCAATTTCACCGACGGCGTACGGATCCGTTTCGGGAATGGCGATGTCGCTCACCTTAGGCCGTCCGGAAACGCGGACGAACTGCGTATCTACGCCGTTGCAGACAGCCAGCAGCGCGCCGATGCCATCGCCGAAATGGCCGTGGCGGAACCGGAAGGCATCCTGCGAAATTTGGAGCGGGTCGTCCGCTGATCTCGTCGCAGCGGGTGCGCAGCGCATTCCGGTGGCGTGAATGGAAATCGAGTGTCCGGTCTCGGGATGAAGTGCAATCGGTTCTGCGGGGTTTCGATCGGCCGATCGAAGTCGCATTCTGGCGGCGCAAGCAGTCCGCGCGGCGCCTCACGCCGTGCGATCCGGAATTCCGGCCGGACCATGAGTGTCGCCAACAACGGGCAATGATGCGGCTCACCTCGGTTTTCGTGCTTGATCCACCGGAGCGGCTCGATCCGCCGACGGATACTTCGCTGGCCGTGATGCGTGCCAGTGCGCGGCGCGGGCATCGGGTGTTTTTCACGACGCTTGACGGACTTCTGCTGGAGGGCGAGCGGGTTCGGTTCAAGGTTCGGCCCGCTCAATTCGTGTCGGACGGAGGGCTTTTCAGTGCTGGTTCCGCGACGGAACTGAAGGCTGCGGAATGCGATATCGTGTACATGCGCAAGGATCCGCCGTTCGACGTCGCGTACCTGCACGCAACGCTGATTCTGGATCATCTGCCAAGACGAGTATTGCAAATCAATCCGGCACGGGCGTTGCAAATCCATTGCGAAAAACTGATCCCGCTGCACTTCCCGGGTTTGCTGCCGCCGACGGTTGTGACGCGAGACACCGAAGAATTGGCGATGTTCCTGACGCGAACGGGGCGCATGGTCGTCAAACGGCTGGACGACTGCAGCGGTCGCGGAATCGTCGCTGTATCGCGGACGGATCCGGACCGAATCGGTGTGCTCGATCGGGCGACTGACGGTGGCACGCGATTCGTTCAGGGACAACAATTTCTCCCGGAGGCGGTGGAAGGGGATAAGCGAGTTCTGATGCTCGGCGGCGAGATCCTAGGCTGGATCCGCCGCGTTCCGGCGCCAGGGGACTTCCGTTCCAACGTCAACGCTGGCGGTCATTGCATTGAATGCGACCTCAGCGAAGGCGACAGGGCGATTTGCGGTCGTATCGGTGCATGGCTGCGGCAGCAAGATATTCATCTTGCGGGGGTCGACATCGTCGGCAGCCATGTGCTGGAAGTCAATATCACCAGCCCGTCCTGCTTGCAGGAAATGAACGCACTGACCGGACAACGCCTGGAGGAGCGGATTGTCGACTATGCCGAAGGCCGATTGAGCTGCTTGGCCGCTCGACAAAATTCGCAGGCCGGTTCCAGTTGATCGGCTTGCGCGGAATGAGCGCGGCGGCCCTGTTGATCAGGCCCGTCCATATCCTGCTGGTATTTCCGGCCGATTGATGGGCCCGGTTAATAGCGGATTCGGCGGACGTGGTACCGGTCCTTGATGTGGCGTTGAAAGGCGGTGACAGCCGAGGTCAGCAGGGCGTGATAAACCCACCGCGGTACCGGGGCGTAGCGCAAGACTCGGCCGTCCTGAAAGCGGATCTCGAGAATCTTCCGTACGGCGTCGTAAGACATCGTGTATGCTGAATGACAGATTTGCACGTCGTCGGCCATGCGGCCCCCCCTTGTCGCCGGATGATCACCCGCGGTGAAAGTCTAGGTGTCTTCCGTCGGGGCAGTGGCGAGGGATGGTGGGCGGCGTGCCCCGCCGATCGGCGGGCAATGCAGGTTACCGGATGACGGTGTCCGCGTCGCTCGGCATATGGGTAAGGACAGGCTGGTGAACTCCTCAATGCGGCTCGGCTCCGGGACCCTCCGAGTCTCCGGTCGAGTCGGGAAACGTCAGAGTGCTGTGCGTCTCGTTCACCAGGGTGTGGAATTTCGTGACATCCACAGTAGGAAAGTGGCGTTCCAGCCGTACCCGCCCGTGGTAGGGAGATTCGCCCCGGTCGATCCACTTGGGCACACCGGGATACGACGCCACGACATGTGCCATGCGCCAGACCGCGCGCTTTCCGCCGACTTCGGCCAGTATCCCTTCGCGCCGACTACAGCGATCCAGCAAATCCACCAACATTGGCTGGATCCGCTGAATGAACCCAAACCGGTACGCTCCCAGGTTGTGCCAGCCGCACCGGAAGCGCTCCGTCACGTGCATCCCGGCATAGATGATGTCGGGATGACCGAAGCTGTTGGCTGCGATGGAAAGTTCGGGGAAGTCCGAGCCCAATGTCATCGTATCGTGAAGCAGAAACCAGTAGTGATCGGGATCGCACCGATCCAAGTTGCGTGCCAACTCGGGCAAGGCCATCAATGCACCGTATTCGAACGAGTTGTAGGGTACGAACAGGTAAGGGGCCGATCGGAACAGCGAGCGATCGACGCTTGCGGCCGACTGCAGCGGACTCTGACCGACCACGATGGCGACTTGCCGCGCGAGATCGATCCCCAGTTCGCTCAATCGATCCAGCAGCGCGGGCACTGTGTGCGGCGCGTTGTAGGTGTGCGTACTGATCACATAGCTCAGTCGGTCCCTCTGCAGGGGCTGATAAGGATGCAGATAATGCACACAATCCCGGCGCTGCCGGAACCAGCCTTGAAAGCCGAGCAACGGCGTGGGGCTATCACAGCGGACACTGGTTTCCCCGCGGCAATCGAGCAATACGATCCAGCGGCCTTCGATGTCCCACCGCGTTTCGTTGTCGCTGACATATCCTCGGATCTTCCCGCCTGCCTGCAGTTCCATCACGCCGTAACTGTAGAAGAATGTTTGAAAGCGCCGGCCGAATTCGTAAGTTCCAGGGGAGGTTGAAGGGAGTGGATGGCCCATCGCGAAGTGATCCGCCGATTGTGAAGGAACCAGGAGCGAGTATGCGGTGTGCTGTGGGGAAAAGCCATGTGTGCCGGCCGATTCCGGGCCGCCGTGGTGCGCGCGGGCTGGTGCGGGATCGGGGCTACGACGCTGCGGCAGCGATGTGCGCTCGCCTCACGCGGTCGGCCGGCGGACTCTGACATATTCCGGGGATGCGAGAGTTCACATTGTTCAGCCCTGGCGGCCTCAGCAACCGGCTGAAGGTGCTGGTTTCCGGGCGGGCACTGGCGGAGGCGACCGGCGCAGAACTCAACTTCCTGTGGCCGCTGTCGTCGACCTGCGGATGCGCTTTCGAGCATCTTTTCCTGCCGTCTTCGGACGTGGAAACCGTTTCGGAAGCAGCGATCGAATCTCTGCCGCGGCGCCTGGGCTGGGGTGCTTCTCCCCCCGACCTGTTGGCGGCGAAGGACGAGCGGGTGGTGCTGGGGCACAATTCGTGGCTGGTGAGACCGGATCTCTATCTCGGCCATCAGCCGATTTGGCCAGAGGTTGTAAAGCAGTTCGACGGCCTGTCGCCGCAGCCGCGGATCATTCGGCGCGTTGAGTCGTTTGTTGCGCAGCAGTTTCGACCGCAGATGCTCGGTGTGCACCTGAGGCGCGGGGATTTTCATCTGTGGCGACCGGATGTCGTCGCCAACACCCATGCCGCGATCGACATCATCAGGCAGCTCTTGGGGCGCTGGCCCGAAGCCGGAATATTCCTGGCGACTGATGACAGTGCGTCGGCGGGCTATCTTGGCGCACCGACCGAAGGCGTGAGGCAACTTCTGCACAGACAGTTTGGCGACCGGATTGCGTCCCTCGAGCCGGCTAGCCTCGATCGCTCGACCCCGCAAGCCATCGAGGATGCACTGGTCGATCTATTGTTGCTGCGGCGAACAGGAGCGATCGTCGGCACCGCGTCCAGCAGCTTTTCCGAGCTTGCCGCGTTCGGGCGGGACGTTCCTTTCCATGTGACCGAGGGAGGCACCGATCGCGTTCTGGAACTGGAAAACCGGGCTCGACGCCTGTGGCTCTACTGGCCGATCATGGCGCTGGCCCGCTGGCGACTCGGACGCCGGCCCGAGCGATTCTATGTGGCGTGGCTCGCGCTCCGCGACACCGCGTTAGGGTCGGGTATCATCCGTCTGATGCGCCGACTAACGCCAAAGTGACACGCATGACACGGTCATTGCTTCCGGACCGCCCTGCTGCCGCGCCGGTCCGAAATGCTGCACCGTCTTACAGGCGGCGCGCAGAAGAGTAGTGGTTGCAGCGGTGCACGCACGCCCTTTTTCGCTGGGGTGCCGCTCTCGGCCTTTGGAGCCGGGAACCGGCAAACACATTTCGACGGCGATGATGTCTCAAGTCGGGATCAAACAGTCACCCATGAGCCTGCTGAGTAGCCTTGGATTGTTGCTCGGGTGTGCCGTGATGGCTGGATTCGCAGGCATTTGCTTGTCTCAGGCCCACGCGTGGGATTTCTTGAATTATCATTTTTATGTCGCGCATGCCTATTTGAATCATCGAATGATGCATGATGTGGCGCCGGCAGGGCTTCAAACGTATCTCAATCCGCTACTTCATGTTCCCTTTTATTATCTCATCACTGTTCTTAACGAAAAGCCACGATTGATACAATTCACGATCGGCGCAGTCCAGGGTATTAATATATATCTGGTGTTCCTGATCGCGAGGGTGATCTTTTCTGGGCAGAGCAGGTTTCTGGGGTTTTGTTGTGTTTTTGGCGCGGTGACCATTGGAGCGTCCGGAACCGCGATGATTTCCGAATTGGGCACGTCGATCGGCGATAATGTCCTATCGATCCTCATCCTGTCGGCCATTTTCACCGTAATTCGAACCGATCAACGTGGCTTGGCGGGCCGTGTTACGGCAGGTTTATTGTCGGCTGGACTGTTAGTTGGAGTCGCTGCCGGACTCAAACTGACCAATCTGGTTTATCTGATGGGACTTCTGTTCGCAGCGGCTGTGCAGCAAAGGCGAATGGCCCCGTTATGGCAACCGATGATGGTCTTTGCGATTGCTGCAGGTGTCGGCTTCCTTGCCGCCGGGTGGGCTTGGATGTGGAAGCTTTATTCAATATTTCAGAATCCTTTTTTTCCATTTCTTAATGAGATATTCAAGTCGCCCTTTTGTGAGGTTTTTGACCATTCCGATAAACGATTTCTACCACGTGATATACCGCAGACTCTATTTTATCCATTTTATTGGCTGCGGGTAAATGCCGACCTCGTTACCGAGGTGCCATTTCGGGATGCACGGTTTGCGGCAGTTATCAGCGCATTGCTGATATTGCCTCTCTCGGCCCTGTTTCGCCGCCTGGCTGGTAGTCACTCCAGTATTGGTCCTGATATTCCAAGGGACGCCGCCAATAGGAGCCAGGCATTTGTGCTGGTGTTTTGGATGTCTTCATATCTGCTGTGGTTGCGCACTTTTGCAATCTATCGCTATGGGGTGGTTCTGGAGCTGATTTCCGGAATCATCATCGTGTGGGCTATCAGGTTGATGATAGACACGGAACGGTGGGCGGCAGGTGCTATCCTGCTTGCCGTCACGCTGCTGGTGGTGACGACTGTATACCCAAAGTGGGGATGGAACTGGCCGACAAGATTCGAAACCGGAAGATATTTGTCGGTGGATGTGCCGGAGCTGCCATCTGGCAGCCTCGTATTGCTGATCGGAAACGATGCAATGACGTATCTGATTCCTTTCTTTGAGCCCGATATTCGCTTCGTAGGTGTGGACTTCAATTTCGTTCGGCACGGGGAGAACAACTTGCTACAAAAGAAGATCGAGGCGACCATTGCGCGCCACGCGGGTCCGATATTCGGCATGTACTACCAGGGGATGGCGAGGGCAGAATCCGCTGTGAGCGAAATCCTGGCCGGTTACAAGTTGGGGCGAGATGAAGCTTCTTGTCGTTTTGTGATTTCCAATGCGGACAAGTTTCGGCCGACGCCTTCGATCAAGATTTGCGGGCTGCGGCGGTTGGGCTTGCCGTGACGACTTCGTTCGAGATGGTGTGCCTTCTCGGGGAAGGGAGGGCAGTATCCGTGTCTGATCCGCAGCAACGGTCGGAGGGATGGTTCGAGCGGCCGTGGCGCATGCCGGGCGATCGGCGCCTCAGGGGATCGATCTCGTCCGGTAAACGAAGCGCCGCGCGGCGAAAAAGTTGAAGAATAGAGCGACGGCTGATCCGGCTGCGAGCGGAAGCATGGGTAACTGCTCGAGTTGGGGATAGCGCCACAGCAATGCCGCAAAGATCGTCAAGTTGATCAGCGCACCCCCTGACTGGATCAAGAAGTAGGCACCGTACTCCTTGGCCTTGTTGTTGGTTCGGTGGCCTCGGGGCATCCGGAATGTGACCACACGGTTCAATGCCCAGGTGACGAGCGTCGCGCTGGAGAAGGATGCCGCTCGAGCAACATACACGTCCCAACCGGCGAGTTGGGCAAGCAGCGTCAGTAGTCCGCCATCCACGGCAAAGCCGACGGTGCCGACGACGCCGAATCGGAAAATCTGTGCGATCAGTTGTTGGAAGGGAGCTTGGCGGACCAGTTGCTGTGTACGCCGGTGTCGGCTCACAGCAGGTCGCGCTCGTAGTGCATTCGGTTCAGGTGAGTGATCGAGTCCAGCACCAGGCCGGTGTTGAACGCCAGCACCGCCAGGATCTCCAATGACGCCGCCAGGATTGCGAGCGGCACATGATAGACGTAGCGGTAGTGCACCCAGTCCAGAAGGACCGGCAGGCCGGCGGCCAACCCGGCGAGAAAGAACAGCAGAGCGACACCGCCGAAGAACTGCAACGGTCGGTAGTAACGGAGAATCTGGGCGAAAGTGAACAGGACACGGGCGCCGTCGGCGAAAGTGCTCAACTTGGAGAAGCTTCCGGGCGGCCGGTCCTTATAGGCGATCGGGATTTCGTGGATTCTGAAGCGCTTGTCCAAAGCGTGCAGGGTCATGTCGGTTTCCAGTTCGAACCCCTCGACGAGAATCGGGTAAGTTTTCACGAACGTCCGGCTAAAGGCGCGGTAGCCGCTCATGATGTCTGCCAGCTTGGCTCGGAAAAGACTATTGACCAGGTTACGGACCAATCTATTTCCCCAATCGTGGAACGGTCTCTTGTTTTCGCGAAAATAATGACCCGCGGTGAGGCGATCGCCGACTACCATGTCGGCCTCGTTGTCGAGAATCGGCTGAATCAGTTCGTTGGCCTGGTCCGGCGGGTAGGTGAGATCCGCATCGACGAGGAGGTAGACGTCGGCATCGATCTCGCGAAATGCCCTTCGGACCGCGTTGCCCTTGCCTTTGCGTCGTTCAGAGAGCACGCGACCCGGCACATTCAGATCGCGCAGCGTCGATTGGGCAATCTCCTTTGTCCCATCCGTCGAACAATTGTCGACGACGATGATCTCTGCCTCGGGAAGGGCCTCGTGAAACGCAGCAATCGATTCTCTAATGGTGATTTCCTCGTTGTAGGCGGGCAGTATCACCGTGACCTTTTCCATGACGCTCCGTATAATTCAAGAAGGGAAGCTGAATCTATCGTCGAGAAATCATATCAGTGTGGGTCGAGTTTGTAACGGGTACCGTCGAGGGTTGCCTCACAACGCATTGCGGCCATTTTTTCGATGCGCGGGAGACGAGTGCGGCAAGCCTGGGTGCCGCGACTGGTACCGGGCGGAGACATGATCTTCGACTGCTCGGTGTTAGGTCCAACAACGGTCGGATGCGGCGGTGCTGCGGTACGCTTCGCCTGCCGCACGCCCGGGACACGCTGCGGCTCGACAGGGTCGACAGCCGGCTTCCCTCAGGGCGGGGAGGCTTCGGAACGAGCAGTCGGTCTATGTCGCCTGCTCGGCAAACGAACACCCGGTCCATCGGTTTCTTCACGCCGGTAGTTCCCGACGGCGGCTTCGGCATCGAATTGGCCGAACGCGCGCGATGCGGCGCTCAGAGACTTGAGTTTCCTACGTACTGGCTTCACGCGCGCGTTGCTAGCCCGGACTCGTCGGGTGGTTGATCTACCGATGGTGTGTCCGGCAAACCGTATTTCATAAGGTTCCCTGATGGCGAAACGACTCATTGCTGTCCGTGAAGACCGGATGGCACTCTGGTACAAGCTGCTGTTTCTGACGGGAGTCACGCTGAGAGTGATTCTGTCGCTGCTCAATGGTGACGCGAACGACGATCACATCAGCGTGATTCGCGCACTCGCATTTGAAGATCATCAATCGGCGAGTCGGGACCATTGGGAGTCATTTCAACCCAAGCTGTATCACTCGACGGTCGCCGCAATACTTCAGATCGCCAACTTTTTGGAACCGATGATCTCGTCCATACCGGCGATTCATGTCAGGGTTGGAAATCTGCTCGCTTGCGCGGCAGGCATCGTCACGCTCTGGATTGTGCTCAAGTGGTTACAGCAAGTTGATATTTCGAGAAAGTCCAGGCTGCTGACGTTTTCGATTCTGGCATTGAACCCGAAACTGATCGCTATCAACAGCCAGACGACAAACGACTCGTTTGTGATTATGTTTGGAACGATAGCTATTTATTTCGGCTATATGTTCTTTCGGTTCCGCTTCCCTGTACATTTTGTCTATTTGCTTGCTGCATCGATACTTGCAGGGCTATCCAAGGGTAACGGCATTGTTGTTTTCTTGATTGCGATCTGTGTATTTGCCGTTGGTATCTTGCGTCCGGCCTTGGCGGCCGGATGGGAGCGAGTCGCGCTAATCCGATGGGCCGTGGTTTTTGTGACCGTCTATCTTGGTTCTCTTGCCTTGTTCGGTCCCTACTTGAATCAGTATCGCTCGACGGAGTCTCCGTTCACGATTAATATCAAGGCGGCTCCGCCACCGGGTTTCCTGAAGAAAACTGAAGCATACCGGCCAGGTATTCGGTCGATTGTTGATGGCTTCTTGACTTTTCGTCTCGTTGACCTCCTGAGGGAGCCGCGCAACATCTATACCCCGCTTGCACGTGAGACTGTGGAGTTGCCTTACGACGAGTCCAAACAATTCTATCCTGACCATCAAACTTCGTTGTGGTCGCAGCTTTACGCACGATTCCACTCGGTTCATTTCGATTATTGGCCATTCAGTTGGAGGTTAGACAGTAGTGCCGTCGTCGGGCTCATTCGCGTAGCGCTCCTGCTCGGCCTATTGCCTTCGGTGTTGTTGGTCACAGGTCTTGCCAGTGAGGCGTTGCTGTCGATGAGGTGGGTGTGCGGCAGAAGCACTCGCCCCTACGGGCTATCAAACCTGCTGCTGGTTATCTGTGCATATGGATTCCTCGCCTTCGTCGTTGCATATGCTTTCCGCTATCGCGACTATGGCGTGCTCAAGGTCATTTTCATCTTTCCGGGTCTACTCGGCTTTGCGTGGTGCTTTTCCCGCAGTTATGATCGACTCAGGCGCGATCTGGGTAAGTTTGGCAAGGCGGTAGCGAGCTGGGTTGATATCGTCATCATGGCGCTATTGGCGACTTACGTCGTGGATATCGTCATACTGATCGGTCACCAGTTCATGCTGAAGGTGTATCCCGGCTCTGCCGGCTGAACCGCTGATGGGCCGAATTGGGTATTGATGACTGTCGAGCAGAGGCTGCGAGTCTGAATGATCGGCACTGCGTGTAGTCGGCTGTCGTGGAAACCGTGGCGGGATGGCTGGTCGGAACACGTTGCATGCGGTTTCAGTGGGACCTGTTGGTCGACAACGGCCGAGCGAAGCGGATTTCGCCGCTTGTTCGGCGGGGGTCCGCGTCCGATCATGCCGGACGGCGCCCTTGCTGCAACAGGTCGGCCTTGTCGGTTGCTTCCCACGGAAGTGACGTGAACGATGCGCCGAAGTGCCCGTGGGCGGGTAGCCTCTGGTAGAAGCCGCCCTTGTGTCGGGCAGGGAGATGCCGTAGGGCGAAGTTGCGGATGATGGCTCCGAGGCGAAAGTCGAAGACGCGCTCCACGCGCGCCTTGATCGCGTCCTCGCTCAACGTTCCGGTGCCGAACGTCGAGACCTGTACGCTGACCGGATGGGGTTGGCCGATGGTATAACTCAGCTGAACTTCGCATTCCTCGGCCAAGCCGGCCGCTACCACGTTCTTGGCGGCATGGCGGGCGGCGTAAGCGCCGACCCGGTCGATGCGGGTTGGATCCTTTCCGCTTAGTGCCGAGCCGGCTTGGCGGGCGTAGCCGCCATAGGTGTCGCTGGCCGTCTTCCGGCCGGTCATTCCGGAGTGCGCTGCCGGCCCGCTCTTGTGCAGCATCCCGCGTGGGTTCACGAAAATCTCGGTGCGCTCGTCCGGCCTGAGGGCCTCGCTCTCGAATACCGGTCCGATCACTGCTTTCATCAGATCACTGCGGAGTTCCGCGGGCCCGAGGTTCGGAACGCCGTAGGTACCGGCGATCAGGGTCAGACTGTGAATCCGTACCGGCCGACGGCCTTCGTATTCCACGCCGACCTGGGTCGTGCAGTCTGCGGAGAGATAGGGGATCAATCGCCCGTGTCTGGCGTCAGTGAGCTGTCGCGCCAGTCGATTGGCAATGACGATCGGGAACGGCAGCAGTTCCGGCGTTTGCCGACAGGCGAAACCGAACTGGGTGACTTGGTTCTTGACGGTGAACCGATCGAGTTCCTTATCGGACATCTCGGCCTCATCCTGTTCGACGCGTTGTTCCAGCGACTGTGCCACGAAGCTGGTCACCACCGTACAGTCGCGTGCGCTGAATTCGCCGCTGTGGAAGCCGATCTCCTCGATCGCGCGTCGGGCAACCTCGGGAATGTCGACCGCAGCCTTCGACGCGAAGCGTGCGGCGAGAAACACCACATTTTTTGACAGCGCGCACTCCGTCACCACGCGCGAGTAGGGATCCTGCTGCAGGAAGCGGTCCACAATCGCGTCGCTGATGATGTCGCATACCCGATCCGGGTGACCTTCGGTGACCGAATCGGAAGTGAAGAGGAAGTTCTTGCTCATGAACGGGTCTCGTTGTCAGCATTCTGCTTTGGAAGGAGTTTCAGTGCCTCATTGACGATGAACGGCACCGTGGATCCAGCGGCGATTGCGGCCCAGTCGGCCGTTCTGATCGGGGTCAGGCGCAACAGCGTGCGCAGTGGCGGCAACACGCCTGCCAGGACTTGCAACGCCAGGGATGCCGCAACGGCCGAAAACAGTACGGGGTTGCCGGGCCGTGCGCGGTCCAACACGGAAGTGCGCTCGGAGCGACAGCTGATGGCGTGGAACATCTGACTGGTTACCAGGGTCATGAACGTGTTCGTCGACGCGTTCGGGCCGATGCCGTAGCGCGCCAGGCTGTAGCCGTAAACACCGAGCGATCCGGCCGAGACGATCAGCGATTCGCGAAGCAGCCGCGCCATGTCTTCGCGCCGCAGGATGTTTTCGCGCGGGTCGCGAGGTTTCTCCTTCAGGACGTCGCTCTCGGGCGGCTCCAGCGCGAGTCCGATCGCTGGCAGAATGTCCGTCACCAGGTTGATCCACAGCAACTGCATCGGATTCAGTGCTTCACCGGCGCCGATGGCGGTGGTGACCAGCATGATCTCGATTTCCGCCAGATTGCCGCCGATCAGGTACTGCAGGCTTTTCCGGATGTTCCGGTAAATCGTTCGGCCGTGCTCGACCGCCGTGATCATCGTGTGCAGGTTGTCGTCCTCCAGTACGACATCCGCCACCGAGCGCGCGACATCGCTGCCATTCTCGCCGAGCGCAACGCCCACGTCGGCCGCCTTCAACGCCGGCCCGTCGTTGATACCGTCCCCGGTCATCGCGACGACTCTGCCACCTTCCTGCAAAGCCTGAACGATTCTGAGTTTGTGGGCCGGACTGACGCGGGCAAACACCGTGGTGTCGTGCACGATACCTTTCAAGACTCCGGGGTCCAGCTTGTCGAGATGACTGGAATCGACGATTTCCAGCGGCTTGCCATGGCTTAGGCCGAGCCTCTGGCCGAAGGAGAACGCGGTTGCGCTCTGATCCCCTGTGATCATCACGGTTTCGATGCCGGCTTCATGGAACTGCGCAATCAGCTCGGCCATGCCGGGACGTATGGTGTCTTCCATGCCGATCAGTCCCAGCCAGATCAGATCCTTCGTCACCGCAGCGGTCGTGGTGTCAGTCGAATGACCGTAAGCGACGCCCAACACCCGCAGTGCCTGACCAGCCATCGCCTCGTTCTGGTCCAGGATGGCAGCCCGCCGTGTCTCATCCAGGGCCGCGATCCCGCTGCCGTCGAAGTGGCGGTCGCAAAGTTCCAGAACCTGGGCAGGACCGCCCTTCACCGCAATGAGATGGTCCGATCCTTCCACGGCGTGAACGGTGACCATGTAAGGTCGGCCTTCCGCCCGGTGGATGGTCTTGATGGCCGGATGGCGGGTCCGCAGTGCCTTGACGTCCTCTCCGGCATGCAGGGCGATTTCCAGCAGCGCGATTTCGGTTGGTGAGCCGTCCAGATCGGGGTGGAGGGCACCGCCGTTCAACTCGACCTCGCTGTTCAATGCGACGACGTCGATCAGGCGCCGGAAGTCCTCGGCCGTGGCCAACTCGATGCGTTGGCCCTGGGACTCGAATGCGCCTTCGACGGAAACCGAAACCTTCCGCATCGGCGTCTCGATGATCACGACGCGCATCCGGTTTTCGGTCAGCGTGCCGGTCTTGTCGAAGCACAAGGTCTGCACCGATCCCAGGCTTTCGACTGCCGGCAGATGGCGAACCAGGACATTTCTCCGCTTCATTTCACGGATACCCAGCGCCAGCGTCGATGTTGCGACTGTCGGCAGTCCCTCCGGCACTGCCGCCACCGCCAGGGAAATCGCGGATTTCAACATCAGTAGCGTCGGGGCACCGCGTACCACCCCTAGGCCAAACACCAACAGGCAGATTCCGCCGGATACCCAGGCCAGCTGCATGCCCATGTCATCGAGCTGGCGCTGCAGCGGCGTGTCGGGACTGTGGACCTCGCCGACCAGCGATTGGATCAGGCCGATCTCGGTCCGCTTGCCGGTGGCGACGACCACGGCCAGACCGCTGCCGCCGGTGACGACCGTTCCCATGTGGACCATGTTCTTGCGGTCGCCCAGCGGTGTTTCATCGGTACCGATGAAGCGGTGATGCTTGGCCACAGGCAGACTCTCGCCGGTCAACGCCGATTCGTCGACCGAGAGCTGATTACTGGCTAACAGGCGGGCATCCGCCGCCACATAGGTGCCCGGCGTCAAGACCAGGATATCGCCGGGAACCACTTGATCGAGTGCGATCGTTGATGGTCGGTCATCCCGCAGCACCGTGGCGTGCTTTGGTCCCATGTGACTCAACGCGTTGATGGTTCGTTCGGCCTGGCTTTCGGTCACATAGCCGATGACGGCGTTGATCGCGACCACACCGAGGATCACGATGGCGTCGGCCACGCCGCCGGTGGCGACGGAGACCGCCGCCGACAATCCCAGCAACGCGACCGGAGGACTCGCGAATTGACCGAGGAACATTGCCAACGGCGAGCGCCGCTGTGCTTCGCTGAGGATGTTGTAGCCATAGCGTGACAACCGTTCTGCGGCGATCGCCGAGCGCAGGCCTTCTCGGCTGCTGGCCCAGCGTGTCAGCACCTGCTCGTCGGTCAGGGTGTGCCAGAGCACCACGGGTTGGGCCGCGGGCATTCGGCCGGATGCAGTAGCACGCGGTCGGCGTGGCTTGGGCGATTCGCGCGTGGACTTGCCGCTTGGTCCCCAGGGGGGCGTGCGATAATGGTATGCGGCGACGGAGTGATCGCGTGCGCAGCGTTCCAGTGCGGTCAGGACTTCTGCCACCGCGACCCGAGGGTCGAACAAGACCAAGGCGTTTCCGGTCAGCGGATTGGCGGAAACAGCTTGCAGCGCGGGCACTCCGATCGGCAGCGCCTCGAGTGCGTCCCGTAGGCGATTCGAACGATAAAGCCCTTGGACCCGGACGCGGAGGCGGCCCGGTAGGGGACGTCGAAGGGTTTCGACCGAAGCCGCTGCCGACTGATCGAACGTATCGTCCGGGCTGGGCACGATTTCGGAGAGGGACTGGGCAATGCTCATCGGGGTCAATGTCGGACTTTCGCCGTCGATGCGGCGGTGGCAATTGCGGGACGTTATGGGTGGGTGCCCGTTCCGGAATTGGTGGCGCGCTGCAACGGATCTGAGCCGGGACCGAGTGATCGGGCCGAGCCAGGGGGTTCAAGGTCGGTTGGTTGGCGCCAGCCCGCCCGCACAGTGCGGCCGCGAACCCAACCCGGAGTTCAGAGCTTAAGAAGGAATTGTTACAACGGTGTGACTGGTCAGCTCTGGCTCAATGGATAGCGCGAGATACAGAGGACCGTAACGTGCCGGCAACGGAGTCGTTTCCGGGTATGAGCTGGCAGGCCCTGTAGCGCTGGTCCGCGATCGATTCCCGACGTGTCATGACACCGTCACCGGGCGACGTTAGAACGGCATGCTGTACTGCCGGGTGGCATGCGAGCCGTAGAGGTTGTGATAGTGAGTGAGCAGAGTGCGTAATGGCGCAGACAAGTCCGAGACTGGGTCAGGTTCTAGTGATCAACTGCGGCAGTTCGTCGATCAAGTACCAGCTCTTGGCCATGCCGCAAGGTGAGTTGGTTGCGGGCGGAGTGGTGGAACGGATCGGCGAAAGCCGATCGGTGATCAGGCACCGGGGGCGGGACCAGACAGGGCAACTCGTGGAGGAATCCCGGCAGGTATCGGCGACGGATCATCGCGAAGCCTTTCGCGACATCGAACAAGCATTGCGGGCTTCGGACGGATTTGCAGACGGTGGTGAGCTGATCGCGGTGGGACATCGTGTCGTGCACGGCGGTGAATCATTTTCCGCGCCGACTCTGATCACGCCGACCGTGATCGGATCCATTCGCGCATTGAGTTCGCTGGCGCCCTTGCATAATCCGCCGAATCTGATCGGCATCAAGGTTTGCCGCGAACGCTTCGGTCAGGTACCGCAAGTCGCGGTGTTCGACACGGCGTTTCATCAGACCATGCCGGAGCGCGCCTACCGCTACGCGGTACCCGAGGACTGGTACGAACGCGATGGGGTGCGCCGCTACGGCTTTCATGGCAGTTCGCACCGCTATGTGGCGAGTCGGACAGCAGATCACTTGGCTCGTCCTCTGGCGCAACTGCGGATGATCACGCTGCACCTCGGTAACGGCGCGAGCGCCGCGGCGGTGGACCGCGGCGAATGCATCGATACCTCGATGGGCTTTACGCCGCTCGAGGGACTGGTGATGGGTACGCGATGTGGTGATCTGGACCCGGCGGTTTGCTTCTACATGCAAAAGGCTCGCGACATGGATGCCGAGGACATCGAGGGGGTGCTGAACCGACGCTCCGGTTTGAAAGGACTCTGCGGCAGCAACGACATGCGCGAGGTGTTGGCGCGCGCCGATGCGGGGGACGAAGAAGCCGGACGGGCGGTGGACGTTTATTGCTATCGGATCAAGAAATATGTCGGTGCTTATATCGCCGCCCTCGGTGGACTCGACGCGCTGGTGTTCACCGGCGGTGTCGGCGAAAACTCTCCGGCCATACGCTCCCGCGTCTGTGGCGGTTTGCAGGTGTTCGACATCGACCTGGATGCCGGACGCAACGCACTGTCGATTGCCGATGTGCTGGACATCGGCCGTGAAAATCGGGCAGTCAGGGTGTTGGTCGTCAGAACCAACGAGGAGTTGCAGATTGCCCGCGATACCCTTGCTGCGATCGACGGAATCGGTAACGGATCGCCGGTCCAGGTGTCCCCGCCCGCTGCGGGCTGATTCAGCTGTCGACCGGATGCATCCATCCTTGGTGTGAAAACGCCGCGATATTGCGAGACAATGACACCGGGCTTTCCCGCTCGTCTGACCGCGACGTCCATGGCTCCCGTCGGATTCTTGCGCAACTGCGTGGCATGCTCGATTTTGGCGCTCGGTTTGGCTACGGGTGAGGCATCGGGCGTCGCCAGCTATGCCTACGTCAACGGCGATGGTTCGATCCGCATCAAGGGTCGGACGTTTCGCCTTTATGGGCTGTTCATCCCGCCTTCGGCGTACACCTGCCAGCGGTTCTGGACGCCGCTCTCCTGTTCAAGTCAAGTCAGCATTGCTCTGGAATTCAAGATCGGCTCCAATTTCGTCCGTTGCGATACCGTGGCGGTGAATGCCGACGACACGGAATCGGCCTACTGCAGTGTGAAAGGTGTCGATCTCGGAGCGTATCTGATCACCGAGGGCTGGGCTTTGGCTCTGCCCGAAGCGCCGGTGGAATACATGATGTTGGAGCGCATGGCTCGGGGAAGAGGCATGGGCATCTGGGCAAACCCGATGTTCGGGATCTACAACTTCCCTCCGCCCTGACCCGAAGCCGAGCGACGAAGGCGCGTTCAGTGAACCGGCTTCAGATGTTTCCCAACAGGATTTCCTTGGCGCGGTTGATTTCCGCCGCAAGGTAGTCTGAACCGCCCCGGTCCGGGTGTAGTTTCTGCATCAGGCGGCGATGGGCCTGGATGATCGCTTCACGTGATGCACCGGGGCTTAGACCCAGAACCCGATAAGCTTCTTCTTTGGTGATTTCACTGCGTTCCACCGACCCTGATCGACCGGAATCACCGCCGCATCGCCAGCGGTCGCCGTGAACGCGATCGAGATAAGCCTCGATCAGTGCGGCCGAATCCCGATCGTGCCGGCGACATTCCTGCTGCAACTCCATGAGCTCGGCGAGTGTCATGGTGTGAATGTCGCGGCCGGCAAAACGACCTTCGAGCACGCGCCCGCTGATTTCACCGGTCGCGTGGTTCAGGGTCATCCTGAGGTATTTGGCTTCAGCGGTCGAGCGATCGCGATCCTGGGCGCCGCCTGGTTGGCTCCGGTTTTGCCGCCAGAGTCGCTGCAGCAGAGGCAGGAACTGGATCAGCACCGGTGCCAGGCGAAGCAGGGCCGCGAGCAGGGTCAGCAACAACGGAATGACGAGGCCGAGTTTTCCGGTCACGGCCAGGTACGCCAATAGCCCGATGCCGAGCCAGGCCAGCAGTGATTGGCGTGCTGAGCCGGTGTGGCGAGAGGCCCAATCGCGGTACCACCGCACACCGAGTAGGGTGATCACGACGATCAGCAGCAGAACGACCGGATTCACGTCGGCTTCAGTTGGTGTGTCAGCTGCATCGCGGCGCCGCCGGTCTTCCGACTGTAATTGTCCAGCGCTTGAAGACCGCCGGCGGTATAGGCGGCGACGGCGCCGAGGAGTTCGCGCAATTGCCGCGCGCTTCCGGCGTCGAATCGGCTGTAAGCGCCGCCCGACAGCTGGGCGATCTGCCGAAACGCCGACTCGGCGTGACGGTCGCCGCCTTCCTGGAACAGAAACACCCGCAGGCCCAACAGCCCCAGCTCGCCGGCGCTCCGGCAGAGTCGGTCGACATCTTCTTCGACGCAGTCTCCGATCAGAACCAGTGCAGCGACCTTCTGATGCGTGGTTTCCGCCCGTGCATGGTCCAGCACCCGCGCAATCTGGGTGTATCCCCCGAGGCATGCGACTGTCGCCATTTCGGCCTTCAAGGCCTCGGAAGTCGACAGCCAGCGACTGCAATGGAACTCGTCGAATCCGCGGTAGTAGCAGAGTTGGAGTTCCAGCCCGCCCAGTGAGTCCGCCACGTCGAACATCTCGGCCTGCAGCCGCTGCGCGGTCTGCCAGGTCGGTTCCCGACTGGCGGTAGCGTCGAGCGCAAAGACTAGGCGGCCGGCGCTCGCCCTGGGGGTCACGGCCGGAGTGCCGGCAAGCCGTTCGAGAAAGGATTGCACCCCGCTCGTGGATGGGGAGACCAGTTTCTTGCCAACCATGGTGCTGTGTGTTGAAACGGGATTCGACTTGGTGAATGTAGGGATCCGGGTTCGAATGATCAAGTGGATTCGGGGAAGCGATCGGCGAAGCACGGCCGCGTCCCGTTTTGCGACGTTTAGGCCGGCAAGCCGGATGTCGCCCGAATCTGCGAAGTTTCGTCGCGGAGGAACTTCGGTCGCGGCCGGCCGCTCTGAAGAGGGACGGGGGAGAAATGCGTCCAATCGCCGCGGCGGGTTTCCGGCGAGAGGCGGAGGACAACGCAGTTTGCAAGCCATTGACAACATGATAACGTGCACATGCCCCGCGGGGCCTGGGGTTTTGTGCCACGCGGCATCGATGCATAACAAGAGGAGGTAAAACAGAATGTCGAGTGAAAACAACGAAGCCGGGAACGCCACGCCGCCGAGCGCGCCGGGCGAGAAGGGCGAGGCCGGGACCGCGACAGCCGGCATGATGCAGAACCTGAAGTCCAATCCGAAAGTCCTGTATGTGGCGGGCGGTGCTGCGGTGGTTGTGGCGTTGTTGCTGGCGCTCGGCGGCGGTGGGGGTGGCGCTCCGGTGAAAACCATCGCGACACTGAGCGCCGGCCAGTCGGTCACACTCGCCAATCCCAATGGCGGTGAAACCCAGCTCAATGCGCTTCCCAGTCTCGTCAGTGTTGCTCAGACCGAAGAGGACGAGAAGCAGATCGTGTGCCGTGTGGCATACGGGACGCAGGCCGTCGTGGTGGAGGAGCAATCGACCGGTGCGCTGTCTTTCGTCAAGGTGCAAGTCAAGGACGGTCCCTGCCAAGGCAATTCCGGCTGGACGGCGAAGATCAATCTCAAGTGATTCGAGTCGCCTGACTGATCGCCATCGACCCTTGCACCGGCGCGAGCATCAGGGGCGCCGCGAAGGGTGCGGTCGTGGTCGATCTTCGGTGCAGTGGGAATGAACTCGTGCCAACGTTCCGGAACGGTCGGAGTCATTCCCACGGCACTCCGTAGTAGTGCGGCGGTCAGAATTCTCTCAACACACTCATTGGCGTTCGCTGCAGCTTCGGACGGGTGTGCAGATAGCCTGCAAGGCCGATGATCAGTGCCGCGCAGGGCGGCGTGATCAGCCAGTAGTCCGGATGCCAATGCGCGCTGAGAGTGAACACCTGACGAAACAATGCCCAGGTGATTCCCTCGGCCAACGCCGCCGCCAATAGCCCCGCGAGAAATCCGAGACCACAGAACTCGATCCAGAGGCTTCGGCGTAACAGACTGCTCGGCGCGCCGAGCGCACGAAGTACCGCGTTGTTGTAAAGCCGGCTGTCCAGCGATGCGCGGACCGCGGCGAACAGGACCGTGAACCCGGCCACTAACGCGAACAACAACATGTATCCCACCGCACCGGAAATCTGCTGCAGGATGGTCTGCAATTGGGACAGCAAACGATCGACCTCGAGTAGACTCACCGCCGGGAAGTTCTTGGCCAAGCGGAGCAGCACGTCTTTGCGCTCCGGCGGTACGTGGAAGCTGGTCAGGTAGGTGTGAGGCTGATCGTCGAGACTGCCCGGCGAGAAAATCATGAAGAAGTTCGGCATCATGGTATCCCAGCGGACCTTCCGAAAACTGGCGATGTGAGCATCGCGCTCCATGCCGGCGATGTTGAACGTCAGCCGATCGCCCAGTCGCAGTTCCAGATCGGCCGCCAACCGTTCCTCGACGGAGACCTGAAGGGCTTCGTCATGGCGCCACCAACGCCCATCGCTGATGACATTTTCGGCAGGTAGCTCGGCCGACCAGGTCAGACTGAGGTCCCTATTCAACGCGGATTCCGCCATCGACCCGCTGATGAAGCCGCGGCTCCAGACGTCGACGCCGTTGATGCGGGTCAGCCGGCCGCGTACGATCGGGTAAAATGCGCTTCCTTGAATGTGCTCCGTGGCGAGGAAGCTGCTGAACCGCGCGCGGTCGGATTCGAATAGATTCAGTGCGAAATGATTCGGGGCGTCCGCCGGAAGCTGGCGTTTCCATTCGTCGATCAGTTCGGTACGGACCAGGACGGCCAGCAGCATGGCGACGAACGTGACGCCAAACGCGAGGGTCTGGCCGACGGCCGCCATCCGGCTGTGGCCGAGGTTGCGCAGGGCGAATCGCCAAGCCGGACCGAGCCGTCCGGTCGCTATTCGAGCCAGCCCGAGAAGCGTCCAGGCGATCAGCGCGAGCAGCATGATCGCGACGATGCCGCCGGCCAGAAGGATCGCAGTCAGGTGAAGGTCGGACGTCACGCGCCACAGCAGCACACCGAGCACGGTGAGGGCGAGGCCGTAGACCGTCGCAGTGCGGTTGGGGGCCGGCTCGATGTCACGGCGTAGCACGCGAAGCGGTGTACAGCGTTTGAGGCGCAGCAGCGGCGGCAGCGCGAATCCGAACAGGATCAACTGGCCGGTCAGCGCACCGAACAACAGTGCCAAGCCGCTCGGGGCAGCTAATCGCTGCGGCAGCAGATTGCGGAGCAGATAGCCGGCAAGTTCTTGGAGCGACCACCCCAACAGGGATCCTGCTGCGCTGGTCACGAGACCGATCAGTGCAAACTGGATCAAATAGAACAGCAGTATCGACCGGCCAGTGAGGCCAAAGCATTTCAGCATCGCGGTCAGGTCGTAATGCCGTTCGGTGTAGCGATGGACGCTCATTGCGATCGCGCAGCCTGCGATCAGGATAATCGCGACCGTCGTCAATCCCAGATAGCGCTGTGCCCGCTTCAGCGCATTGCCCACTTCGGGGCGATCTTCATGCACATCGACGATGCGTTGGCCGGGGTGGAGCTGCGGCTTCAGCCAACGGCTGAACGTCCTGACCGGCTCCTCGTCTCCGGCGATCAGTTCGTAGCGATGGACATGGCTTCCCGGCTGAATGACCCGCGTTGCATCGAGGTCTGCGATATTGATCATGACGCGGGGCGACAGGCTGTACAAATCGCCGCGAGGATCTGGTTCGCGGGTGACGATCCGGGTGATCCGAAACGTCTTCTCGCCGACATCGATCTCGCTGCCGATGGCCAGGCCCAGTTTGCTCAACACCCGCGGCTCGACCCAGGCGGTGCCGGCTTCGGGAATCCCGGCCGCACCCACTTCCGTGCCCATAACGCCGGCCGAAGTGCGCAACTGCCCTCTTAACGGATAGGCATCGCTGACGGCCTTGATACCGGCCAGCAGAATCTCATCGCGCGCCATCAACACGCTGGGAAATTCGACGGTCTGAGCATGCCGCAGACCGAGTTCCGAGGCCTTCGACCTCCAATCGGCAGGAACCGGGTGGTGGCCGGCCACCACCAGATCTGCAGCGAGGAACTCCGCTGCCTGTTGGGCCATCGTACGATTGAGCCGGTCACCCAGGATGCCGATGGCCGTGCTGCTCGCTACAGCGACCAGTAGAGCAGCGATCAGCACCGACAGTTCGCCGGATCGAAATTCTCGGCCGGCCATCCTGGCGGCGATCAGAAGCGGTTGAATCATCAGCGACTCCTAGGATGAATTCCGGGTGCAAAACGGCCGAGTGCTCGTCATGCGTTTTCGGCACGGCCGCGGATACACCGATTGCGGCGGGGGGCGGTTTGGTCGTGGCGTGCAGGCTCAATGGCCGGTCTCGCGGGCATCGCGAGCGGCGCCAGGTTCAAGAATCGCTCTTGAGCAGCCGGGAATGTCGGTCGAGACGATAGTGCCTGCCGCGCCAATTGACTTCCCTCTTCAGCCAGATATGTAGATAGATCAGCGGTGCGGAAAGCCACAAGGCGACCGCCCCCCAGTAAAAGTTCAGCGGTATCGGCTTCCCCGCCATCCGGTAATGCAGGTCGTTGATCGTCGCTGCAGCGGAGAGCGGCAGCAACGCGGCGAACGACGCCAGCCACACTTTTCCGGCCATGCCAGCCATCCCCGCGACAACCAGTCCGACCCAAAACGAAATTCCGGTCATGAAATGCGGCAGCTTACAAGTCAACAGCGGCAGGCCGGACATCGAAAAGGCGACCCAGCGGACCAGAATCTGCAGCCATTCCCGGACGGTCATCGCCTGCTGAATGATGGCGGCCGGCTTTGGCGACATCTTGTTGCGATATCCGGCCTGGTGCAGGCGGCGGCCCAGGTACATGTCGTCCACCAGTTGGCCCTCCGCACATTCGAGCCCCCCGATGGCGCCGATGGCTTCACGTTTGAGGACCATGATATGCCCCATGATGAAGGGCAGTTGCCCGCCGAACCGGTGCGCGGTGGCCAACGCGGACGGCTCATACAAGCCGTTGACCATCAACGCGTACCCGACATCGCCCAGAGTCTTCGGCGAGGCTTTTGATATCACGGTGGAAAATGCCGAACCGGCCCGTCGATCGGCGAGCAGCGTGGCCACCAAGACTCGGAGATCGTCGCGATCCTGCCGGATATCGGAGTCGATGAATGCGACCAGTTCGTACTTCGCAGCGGCCAGTGCGACGATCATCGCGTTGAGCTTGCCGGTACGATGCGCCGGCGGCTGGCCTGAATACAGAATGCGGGCCTCGACGGAGGGGTCAAGGCGCCGGGCTTCGGCGATCGCCTGCTCGACCAGCGGCAGACAGGGTTCTCGGTCATCGTCCAGTACGAACAGGGTCTCGACCTCACCGGGGTAGCCGTGCAGGAAGGCGGCTCGCAGGTTCTCGTCCAAGCCGGGATCCTTTCCCTTGATGGGTCGAATGACACTCACGGGGGGATACGAAGCGGGCTCGGGTGGGGAGGGGCGCTGCCGGATCGCCCGCCGTTGCCAGAAGTAGAACGACCACATCCATACCAAGAGCGCCGCGATCAGCAGCGCCAGTCCGAAATCATGATTCACGAACATTCTCACTGTGCTTCTTGTATCCGATTGGACGACTGGATTTCCTGCCGCCTCCCGGTGAACGGAATGGCGGTGTGAGCGCAAAGATTCCGCTCATGGACGGCTGGGCTCCTTGGAAAAACTCGACAGGAACCGGCTAAAGAAGCTGGCGCGCGCCGCATTCCTTTCGCGGGCGTCCTGCAGCGCCTGATTCAACTCCTGCTTGAGCTTGATGTCCGATTGCTGCGAGTCGGGACGCACCGCCGCCTTCTCGGCTCGTTCCAGATACGTCAAAGCATTCTTGAAGTCTCCCTGCTCCAGTAGGAAGTCGCCATAGAAGTAGTTGGTGTCGAGTCGGTCCGGAAACAGCTTCAAGGCCATCTGCAGATATTCTCGAGCCCGATCGTCATCGCCGAACGAGATGGGCCAGCCGGGAAGTCGATAGTAGAGATTTCCCAGGATGACCAATGCGCTGCCTTCCATTGCATGCGGGTCGAGCTTGATGGCTTGCAGCAGGGATTCCCGTGCCTGCTTGACGTAGCCGAGCGCGCTGAATCCGCCATCATGTCCGGCCATTGCGCAAAACACCAAGGCTTCCATGATCAGGGGTTCTGCTGCCTTGGGATGGTGTTGTACCAATCGTTTCGATCGGGCCAGCAGCGCCTCCAGTCGGGGGCCCTGCTGATCTGCAGGCATCTGGTAGAAAACCTGTTCCCATTCATTCCGGATGACCTGCACCGCCTGCTGGACGGTGGATTCCGTCGCAGTGCTCGGGTTAGCCAGTACGAATGCCAACAATCCGGCGGCGACACGCCGATACCTGTTCATTTCGGGAACCTCTGAAGTACACACTCACCGCCACGGAAAACGCGAAGGCGGTCTAGTTTACCGCGGTCGGGGTGCCGTCCGCCGCGAACATCAGGCAAGACCGTTCAGGCGCTTTGCTGCATTGCTGGCGCGACGATGGGATGGC
>CAZXXC010000044.1:0-30802 GCA_964644665.1 uncultured Methylococcaceae bacterium | reverse complement strand
CGGCCGCCGATCCAGCGACGGCTGCGTTGCCGAGATTACGCCGATCACCCGTCGCCGCCTTCGCCCCGCGAACTCAAACGGAATGGTATCACTTCGATCCGGAATGCGCCGGATGACCACCGACAGTCTCTGCCCCCGCTCACCCGACGCCATTCAGGGCATCATGTTGGCGGTCAGGTTGGACATGATCCAGATCGTGCCGGCCGCCGCGATCAGCAGGATGATGCCGGTAAACACCAGTGCAATCAGTTGCCATTCACTGCCGCGCGAGAGCTTCAGGTGCAGGAAGTAGCGGAGATGGACGAGAATCTGCAGAATGGCGAAGACCGCGATGATCGTCAGCGTGACCGGCTGGGCCAATCGGCCGGCGGCCACCAGCGCGAACGGGATCGCCGTGAGCAGCATCGCCAGTAGATACCCGGCGAGGTAGGACTTGGCGGTGAAAACCGGGGATTCAGCGACTTTGTTCATGCGACCAGTCCGGGCAGATAGACCAGCGAGAAAATGCCGATCCAGACGATGTCCAGGAAATGCCAGAACTGCCCCCAGCGTTCCAATCGCGAGCGCACCATCGGCGTCAGGCCCTTGATCTGTAGCTGCGCGATCATCACCAAGCCCCAGATCGTACCCAGGCTCACATGCAGTCCGTGCGTGCCGACCAGTCCGTAGAACGAAGACAGGAACCCGCTGCGGTCCGGGCCGGCGCCCCGACCGATCATGTCCCGGAATTCGCCGGCCTCGACGACGATGAAACCGAGCCCCAGCAACAAGGTCACGACGAGCCAGATCACTGCCGAACGGGCCTTGCCTTGCTGCAGGCCCAGCGCGGAGAAACCGCAGGTCAGGCTGCTGGTCAGCAGCAGCACGGTCTCGGCAAAGGTGCGCCGGAGGTCGAACAGCTCCCGCGTCGAGGGGGCATCGGCAGCGCCCTGGCTCATCGTGGCATAGGTCGCGAACAGCAGCGCGAAGATGATCGCGTCGCTCATCAGGAAAATCCAGAAGCCCAGGGCGTGGGCGCCGACCGCCTCCGCTGCGCGCTGCTCGGAAGAACCGGCATCCGGCATGGCCGTGACGGCGCTCATGATCGTGCCACCGGTGCCGACTGCGGAGTGGAGAGAATCCCGGCGGATTCCAGCTTCCTCCATCGCACCCGCTCAAGCGCCTCGATCGTCTCCGCCGGAACCCGATACTCGGTGTCATCGGCAAAACTGCGCGCGATCAGGGCAGCCATCCCACCGAGCACCGACACGCCGGCGAGCCAGCCGATATGCCAGACCAGTGCGAAACCCAGCAGAAAGGCGAACCCGCCGATCAGGAAGCCGGTCGCGGTGTTGCTCGGCAAGTGCACATCCTCGAAGCGCTCCGGCTTCAGAGAGGGAGCGCCGCTCTTCTTGCGGTCCATGAACGCGTCGAGCGCCCGTACCGTCGGGACGACCGCAAAGTTGTAGACCGGCGGCGGCGAGTCGGTCGCCCATTCGAGAGTGCGCCCGTCCCACGGATCACCGGTGATATCGGCCAGTTCCTGGCGGGCACGGATGCTGACCACGAGTTGGACGACCAGACAGACGATACCCACAAAGATCAGCGCCGCACCGGCCGCCGCCACGATCAGGTAGGGTTGCCATTCCGGATTGCCGTAGGTCGCCATGCGCCGCGGCATGCCCATCAGACCCAGCACGTACAACGGCAGAAACGCGAGATGAAAGCCGACCAGCCAGGCCCAGAACGCGCGCTTGCCCCATTTCTCGCACAGACGAAAGCCGAACACTTTGGGGAACCAATACATGTAACCGGCCAGGTAGCCGAACAGCGCGCCCGGAATCAGCATGTTGTGGAAATGCGCCACCAGGAAGCCGCTGTTGTGCATCATGAAGTCGACCGGCGGTACCGCCAGCATCACGCCGGTGACGCCGCCCACCGCAAACGAGGGGATGAAGCCCAACGTCCAAAGCATCGGCGCGGTGAACCGAATCCGCCCGCGGTACATCGTCATCAGCCAGTTGAACAGCTTCACGCCGGTCGGTATCGCGATCAGCATCGTCGCGATGCCGAACGCCGCATTGACGTTGGCGCCGGCCCCCATCGTGAAGAAATGGTGCAGCCAGACCGTGAACGACAGCAGCGCGATCACCAGCGTGGCCCAGACCAGGGAGCGGTAGCCGAACAGGCGTTTGCCGGAGAAGGTGGGGACGACCTCGGAGAAAATGCCGAAAGCCGGCAGGATCAGCAGGTAGACCTCGGGATGCCCCCAAATCCAGAACAGGTTGATGTAGTTCATCATATTGCCGCCTGCCTCGCTGGTGAAGAAATGCATCCCCAGATAGCGGTCCAGACTGAGCATCGCCAGCACCACCGTCAACGCCGGGAACGCCAGCACGATCAGGATGCTGGAACAGAGCGCCGTCCAGGTGAACAGCGGCATGCGCATGAAGGTCATGCCCGGTGCGCGGTTCTTCAGTACCGTGACGATGAAATTGATCCCGGTCAGCGTGGTGCCCACGCCGCTGATCTGCAGCGCCCAGATCCAGTAATCGACGCCGACCGAAGGGCTGTGGGTCAGTTCCGAGTACGGCGGATAGCCGGTCCAGCCGGCGGTCGAAAACCGGCCCACCGCGAGCGACAGCATCACCAGCATCGCACCGGCGGCGGTCAGCCACAGCGTCACCGAATTCAGGAACGGGAATGCCACGTCGCGCGAGCCGATCTGCAGCGGCACCACGATGTTCATCAAGCCGATCACGAACGGTGTCGCGGTGAAGAAAATCATGATCGTGCCATGCGCGGTGAAAATCTGGTCGAAGTGGTCCGGCGGCAGATAGCCCGGATGATCGCCGGCGGCCAGCGCCTGCTGCGCGCGCATCATTGCGGCATCCGTGAAGCCGCGGAGCAGCATCACGAAGGCCAACACGATGTACATCACGCCGATCTTCTTGTGATCGACGCTGGTCAGCCATTCGCGCCACAGAATCGGCCATTGGCGAAACCAGGTCAGCAGTCCGGCGACCAGCAGTCCGACCACCAGCATCAACGCGACCGCCCCCATGACGATGGGGTTGTCGTAAGGGATCGCCTGCAGCGTCAACTTGCCAAACATCGGCTAACTCCGGAAGGAATGCGGGCGACCGTCATCGCCGGAACCTTGCGATGACCCGCTCGAAAAGGCCCGATTCGACCGGCGCGAAATAGGTCACCGGATCGCGCACGCTGGGGTGCCGGATCAGCGCGTAGCGTGCAGCGTCGAGACGATCTGTAGATTCGCGGATTTTCCGCAGCCACCGGTCGAACTTCTCCGGGGGAAGTGCGAGCACCTCGAAATGCTGATACGGGAAACCGCGTCCGCTGAATTGTGTGTTCTCGCCGTAATAGGTACCGGCTCGATCGGCCAGCAGATGCAGCTGCGTCTTCATGCCGGCCATCGCATAGATTTGCCCCCCCAACTGCGGGATGAAGAACGAGTTCATGACCGTATCGGAGGTGATGTCGAACGCCACGGGTTGACCGACCGGCATGGCGAGTTGATTGATGACCGCGACGTTCTGGTCGGGATAGAGGAACAGCCACTTCCAGTCCAGCGCGACCACCTGGACCCGGAGCGGGGCGACCCCGGGATCGATCGGCTTGGTGGGATCCAATCGATGCGTGTAGATCCAGGTCAGGATGCTGAGGATCAGCACGATGAATGCGGGGATCGACCAGACCGCCCACTCGACTTTCGCCGAGGACGACCAGTCCGGCGAGTACACCGCATGCGTGTTCGATGCCCGGTACCACCAGGCGAACCCGACGGTCATCGTCAATACCGGAAGAAGCACGATCAGCATGCTGGCGAACGTCAACACGATCAGTGTGAATTCGCGCGCCTCGACCGGACCGCGCGGTTCCAGATCGAGCATTCCCGCCGGGCTGCAGCCGACGGTGAGTACCGCGCCGAACGCGGCCGTGACAACGAGAAACCGGCAACTGCTCACCCGAGTCATGATTCAGCGTGCCGCGATCGTTCGGTATCGATACTCACTGGAAATAACTGCCTCCACCCGAAATTACTCCCTTCGGACGTGATCGCGTGGCGGCCCTGTCTATCGGACCGCGACGCCGGATCGGGCCACCGTCTAGGCCGCCCCGAATGTGCGCCCCGCGCCGCGTCACGGCGACTCGGCACAAACACATATTTAGACAGCTTGATCGGCAAGGGTCAATTCGAGCTCTCTCCGGCTGAAGTCCCCGGCAGGATCCGCGGTCACCCGAATCACACCAGACGAAATTGCGGTGTCCGGGACGCCTGCCGCGATCACACCGCCGATGGGCAATGGGCCACGGTCAGAAATGCGCCGACTGAATCCGCTCCGGCGGCGAACCAATCCTCGGGCGGATCGAGCACCAAGGTGCCCATCGTCAAGAAAGTCAGGTCACTCGACTGGCGCAGGACATGCAGACGCGGCACGGCACGACGCTGAAGTCGACACGAGGCTGGCATAATAGTTTGGCGGCCCCGCAAATTAGGCTGGAGGCGCGCCACACCGACCCCATCTCAACGCGGCAGACCGGATCAGGAACACTTCCGCATGAAAGAATCCAGTGGCTGGGTACGATACCTCATTTGGTCCGCCGTCGCCGTACTCGGAGCATCGGCACTTGGCGGCATCGCGCTGAACCGCGGAGAGAACGTCAACAGCCTGTGGTTCGTGGTCGCCGCCGTGTGCGTTTATGCGCTCGGGTACCGCTTCTACAGCGCTTTCGTCGCCGCCAAGGTGCTGGTACTGGACCCGACGCGCGCGACACCGGCCGAGCGATTCAACGACGGCCGCGACTTCGTGCCGACCAACCGCTGGGTGGTATTCGGCCACCATTTCGCCGCCATCGCGGGACCGGGGCCCTTGATCGGTCCGACGCTGGCCGCGCAATTCGGCTATCTGCCGGGCACGATCTGGATCCTGATCGGTGCGATGTTGGGGGGTTGCGTGCAGGATTTCGTGATCCTGGTCTGCTCCATCCGGCGCGACGGGCGCTCGCTGGGGCAGATGGCCCGCAACGAATTGGGGCCTGTCGGCGGCAGTGCGGCATTGCTCGGCGTGATGGTCATCATGATCATTCTGATCGCGGTGCTGGGCCTGGTGGTGGTCAATGCGATGAAACACAGCGCCTGGGCCACCTCGACCGTGGGCGCGACGATCCCGATCGCGATGCTGATCGGCGTCTACATGTATCACTTGCGGCCGGGCCGCATCATCGAAGCGACGCTGCTCGGCGTGGCGCTGCTGCTGCTCGCGGTGGTCGGCGGACGCTGGATCGACGGCTACCCGGAACTGCGCCCGCTGTTCGATTACGATGCACCGCAACTCGCACTGTGGGTGATCGGCTACGGCTTCGCCGCAGCGGTGCTGCCGGTCTGGCTGCTGCTCGCACCGCGCGATTATCTGTCGACCTTCATGAAACTCGGCACGATCGCAGCGCTGGCGGTCGCGATCGTGGTGCTGCACCCGGCCGTGAAGATGCCGGCGCTGACCCCATTCATCGACGGAACCGGGCCGATCTTCGGCGGGCGCCTGTTTCCGTTCGTGTTCATCACGATCGCCTGCGGCGCGATTTCGGGTTTTCATTCGCTGATCGCCTCCGGCACGACGCCCAAGCTGCTCGCCAACGAACGGGATGCACGCTTCATCGGGTACGGCGCGATGATGATGGAATCCTTCGTCGCGATCATGGCGATGATCGCCGCGACCGTACTCGATCCCGGCGTCTATTTCGCGATCAACAGTCCGGCCGGCGTGGTCGGCGCGACGGCGGCCGATGCGGTCGCCGCGATCTCATCCTGGGGATTTCCGGTCACAGTCGAGCACATGGGCGAACTGGCTCGGGAGATGGGCGAAACGACGCTGTTCGCGCGGACCGGCGGCGCACCGTCACTGGCGGTCGGCATGGCCAGCCTGTTCTCAAGAGCCTTCGGGGACGGTCTGCTGTCGCTGTGGTATCACTTCGCGATCATGTTCGAGGCGCTGTTCATCCTGACGACGCTCGATGCCGGCACGCGCGTCGCGCGGTTCATGCTGCAGGACCTCCTCGGCAACTGGGTACCGGTGCTCGGGCGGACGAGCTGGTACCCGGGGGTGCTGCTGACCAGCGGGCTGGTGGTCGGCGGCTGGGGTTACTTTCTGTACATGGGCACGATCGATCCGCTCGGCGGCATCAACAGCCTGTGGCCGCTGTTCGGCATCGCCAACCAGATGCTGGCGGCGATCGCGCTGTGCGTGGCGACGACGATTCTGGTCAAGTCCGGCAAGCTGCGCTTCGCTTGGGTCACCGGTGTACCGCTGACCTGGTTGGTCGTGATCACCGGTTCCGCAGCCTGGGAGAAGCTGTTCAGCCCGGAGTTGCGGATCGGGTTCTTAGCCCATGCCATGGATCTGTCGCAGAAACTGGCCGCCGGGGTGTTGGCGCCGGAAGCCGCAGCCAAGGTGCCGCAACTGATCTTCAACGATTATCTGGATGCCGCGTTGACTGCATTGTTCCTGACCATCACGCTGGTGCTGTTGTTCGAGACCCTGCACGTGTGTTATTGCATCGTCGCCCGCCGGCCGCACCCGCCGTCCAGCGAATCGCCGCACATTCCGAGCCGGTTGGTGGAGGAATGGGTGCGCGATTGAGTTTCCAAGCAATGCCGCCGGGCTCGTGTGAAGTGGCCGAAGATCGCCGGATCGCGTCGCCGGCCGGCATGGCCGCGCCTGCTATGAACACCCTGCGCCTGCTGATCCTCCTGCTGCTGATCGGCATCGTGCCGGTTCGGCCGTCTCCAGCCGAGGAACCGGCCGCGAGTCCGCTGGTTCAGTTACCCAAGGACTGGGATCGGTCGTTGGAGCGTGCCGAAAAAGCCGTGTCGCGGCCGGACATCAGCGACGAGACGCTGGAATCGCTGGAAGCCTCGCTGCGTGCGCTGCAATCGGCCGCACGCAGAGCCGCGGAAGCGGCCAAGCCGGAGGTCGCGAAACTGAAAGACGAAATCGCGACGCTCGGCCCGGCGCCTCCCGCGGATGCTCCCGCCGAACCGGCGGCCGTGGCGGAGCGGCGCAAGGCCGTGACCGAACACCTGGCGGCCACCGAAGGACTGACCAAGGAAGCCGACGTCATCGTGTCGCGTGCCGACCTAGTGCTGGAGCGGGTGTCGGCATTGCGGCGCCTCCGCTTCGCCGAACGCACCATGGCGCGCGGCCTGTCGCCGCTGCAGCCTCGGGTGTGGCGCGTGGCGCTGCCGGAGTTGAATGGCATCCTGCAGCAGGCGGCGACCGGTTTGGACGCCTGGTTTCGTCAGGAACTCGCGGCGGGCGGGGTGTTCGGCAAGGGATGGAGGATCCCTGCCGGCGTATTGGCCGCGATCATGCTGGCGTGGCCACTGCGGCTGTGGCTGCTCCGCCGTTTCGGATATATCTCCCTGGAGGGCGAGCCGACCTACCGGCAGCGGCTGCGAACCGCGGTGTTCAACGGGGTGGTCCGGTCGCTGCTGCCGTCCGCAGCGGTCGTGGCGTTCTACCTGAGCCTTCGGGAAAGCGAGTTGCTGTCCGATGCCGCCCTCCCGGTGGCACGCGTCGTGGTCGTTTCGCTGATCTTCGTCCATTTCACGACGGCACTCTGCTGGGCGGCACTCGCGCCGAATGCGCCGAGCTGGCGCCTGGTACCTTTGGCCGACCAGGCGGCGCTGTCGATCAGCCGGATCGTCTCGGCGCTGGCGGCGGTATTCGCCGCGGACTGGGTCATCCGGGCGATCACCGAGCAGATCGAGTCATCGGTCGAACTACTGACGCTGCATCAGTTCTTTTCCGGGCTGGCCATCGCCGCGCTGCTGCTGGCACTGCTGCGGACGCGAGTCTGGCAGACGGGGAAGTCCGACGCGATGGCGCATCCCGGCCGGTGGGCACTGCTCCGTGCACTGTTGGCGCTCCTGGTTGCCGCCATTCCACTGTCGGCGTGCCTCGGATATGTCGCACTGTCCCGCTTGTTCGCGACCCAGTTCGTGCAGTCCGCGGGCTTCTTCGCGTTGCTGGTGCTGTTGAGCGAGCTCGGCAGCGAGATGATCGATCAGTTGCTGTCGCCCAAGTGTCAGTCGCCGCTCAAGCTGCGCGACACTCTCGCGCTGACCGAAGAGGGCAGCCAGTTGTTCGGCTTCTGGCTGAAAGTCGGCCTCCGCTTCTCGCTGTTGCTGGCGGCCCTGGCGGTGCTGCCGCTGATCTGGGGCGTGCGGCCGGAATCCGTGGCGGTGTGGTGGACCAGCGCGCTGGATGGTTTTCGTATCGGGCCGATCAGGATTTCGCCGGCCGACGTGTTCTGGGCCGGTGTGCTGTTCGGCGTACTGCTGCTGGCGACTCGATTGTTCCAGCGTACACTGGAACATCAGATTTTCCCGCGTACCCGGATGGACGCCGGCCTGCGCCACTCGATACGAGCCGCAGTCGGTTACACCGGTTTCCTGCTGGCCGCGACCCTGGCGATCTCGACGATCGGTATCGATCTGTCGAATTTGGCCCTGATCGCCGGTGCGCTGTCAGTCGGCGTCGGCCTCGGCCTGCAGAACATCGTCAGCAATTTCGTCTCCGGCATCATCCTGTTGGTCGAGCGGCCGATCAAGACCGGCGACTGGGTGGTCATCGGCGAACATCAGGGATACGTCAAGAAGATCAGCGTGCGGGCGACCGAGTTGACGACCTTCGACCGCGGCTCGGTGTTCATTCCGAACTCGAACCTGATCGCCAATCCGGTGATGAACAAGACTTATGCCGATCCGCAAGGCCGTGTGATCGTGCCGGTCGGACTGGCCTACGGCAGCGATACCCAGAAGGCGCGCCGGATCTTGCTCGAAGCCGCCGGCCGCCATGCCGATGTTCTGAAACAGCCGGCTCCGCTGGTGCTGTTCCGTTCATTCGGCGAAAGCGCATTGCAGTTCGAGCTGGTGGCTTATCTGGCCGATGTCAACCGGTCCCTGTCGGTCGCCAGCGACTTGTGCTTCGCGATCTATGAATCCTTCGCTCAGGAAGGCATCCAGTTCCCGTTCCCGCAACGCGATGTCTCACTGAGCCTGGAGCCTGGACAAATCGAACGTCTGATCGCGATCCTGAGCCGCCATGGGCAGGATACCGCGGCAAACCGGTCGGCCTCCGCCACATCGCAAGCGGACTCCCTCGCGGTGCTTAGCGAGAACCGGACCAAACCGCAGTGAACGAGAAACCGCAACCCGCCAGATGGCAGAAAGCGCGCATCGGCCCCAATTTGGGCTGGCCGATCGCACCAAGACTGGGCAGCCGGGAAGTTCGGCCACCGCCGCATCGCAGTCGATGAGCGTATCGTATGTGAGGCCCGCTAATTGCTTCACGACGAATGACCCGGCATCTCCGCCTCGCTCCGCCGACTTTGGCACACCCGCTGAAATACCGTTAGAGTAGGTCGGGTCGCCGTTCGCCGCACAGCGAGCGAGATTCCCTTGCGTCGTCCCCCAGCATTTCCCGGAGTATTCACGGACGTGGCCATCCATGTTGCCATCGAACACAGCACGAGCTACCGATACGATCGTGCGATCACCTTGTCCCCGCATATCATTCGGCTGCGCCCGGCACCCCATGCGCGGACGCCGATCCATGATTATCGTCTGGACATCGCGCCGGAAAACCATCGGCTGTATTGGCAGCAGGACCCGTTCGGGAATACCGTCGCGCGGGTCATGTTTCCGGAGAAAGTCAACGAGTTGAAACTCTCGGTACGTTTGGTCGCCGAGATGACGGTGATCAATCCGTTCGACTTCTATGTCGAGAAATACGCCGAGTACTATCCGTTTCGCTACGACCCGCTGCTACATCGGGAACTGGAGCCCTACCTCGAGCGGACCGAGTCGGGTCCCCGGCTGATGCAATGGCTGCAGTGCGTGGATCGCAGCAAGACGCGCATCGTCGATTTCCTGGTGGCGCTCAACATCCGGCTGCAGCAGGACATCGGCTACACCATCCGACTCGACCCCGGTGTACAGACCGGTGAGGAGACGCTGACCAAGGCGACCGGCTCCTGCCGCGACAGCGGCTGGCTGTTGGTGCAGATTCTCCGCCATCTGGGCCTTGCGGCCCGCTTCGTGTCGGGATATCTGATTCAGTTGACGGCCGATCAGAAATCGCTGGATGGTCCATCCGGCCCGGAACAGGACTTCACGGACCTGCATGCCTGGACCGAAGTCTTCGTGCCGGGTGCCGGCTGGATCGGGCTCGATCCCACATCCGGCCTGTTCGCCGGCGAAGGGCACATCCCGCTGGCGTGCACGCCGGACCCGGTCAGCGCCGCGCCGCTGACCGGCTTCAGTGACAAATGCGAAGTCGAGTTCGGCTACAGCAACGTGGTCAAGCGCGTGCACGAGGACCCGCGCGTCACCAAGCCGTATACGGATGCACAGTGGTCGGCCATTCAGCAACTGGGCCGCGCCGTGGATGCGCAGCTCGACGCGCACGACATCCGCCTGACGATGGGCGGCGAGCCGACGTTCGTCTCGATCGACGACATGGAGGGCGCGGAATGGAACACCGAGGCGCTGGGACTGAACAAGCGCATCCGCGCCGGCACGCTGCTGAGACGGCTGAAGGTGGCATTCGCGCCGGGCGGTCTGCTGCACTACGGCCAGGGCAAATGGTATCCGGGCGAGCCGCTACCGCGCTGGGCGCTGGGCTGCTTCTGGCGGGAGGACGGACCGGCATTGTGGCGCAACGAAGAATGGATCGCGGACGAGCGTCGCAACTACGGCTTTGGTGTCGCAGAGGCCGAGCGTTTCGCCGAGGGGCTGGTCGCACGCCTCGGCATCGAGCCGAGCTGTCTGCTTCCGGGCTACGAGGACTGGCTCTATTACCTGTGGCGCGAAGCCAGTCAACCCGAGAACTACGATGCCGTCGCGATCCCGTGGGCGCCGCAATTCCGCGACGATACCAGCCTGGTGCTGGCGCGCGGGCTCGACCAGCCGGTGGGCTTTTGTCTGCCGATCCTTTGGGACTACTCGGCCGGCGATTGGCGGTCCGGTCGCTGGACGTTTCCACGCGGACGGATGTATCTGAGCCCCGGCGGGTCACCGATGGGGCTGCGGCTGCCGATTCGACAACTGCCGTGGATGGTCCGAGTGGAGCGAGAATGGGCCGAGCCGGCACCACCTACGCCCGAGTCGCCGGCCATGCCGCTGCGGACCGAGAATCCCGGCGCCGTGACGTACGAGCAACCACTGGCGGCCGACGCGCAGCCTGAAACGATCCTGCGGCGCTACACGGCATGGGAAGGCGTACCGCATACCGCGATGTGCATCGAGCCCCGCAACGGTCGCCTACACGTGTTCATGCCGCCGCTGAATGTCCTCGGGCACTATGCGAACCTGTTGTCCGCCGTGGAAGACACTGCGGCAGCGCTCGGGCTGCCGGTGTTGATCGAGGGGTACGAGCCGCCGCGCGACGGAGCGCTGAAGGCGCTCAAAGTTACGCCGGATCCCGGCGTCATCGAGGTCAATATTCATCCGGCTTCCAACTGGAAGGAGCTGGAACACAACACCGTGACGCTGTACGAGGAAGCGCGGCTGTCGCGACTGGGCACCGAGAAGTTCATGCTGGACGGCCGTCACACTGGCACCGGCGGCGGCAACCATGTCACGCTGGGCGGCGCGATGCCGGAGGACAGCCCCTTCCTCAGGCGCCCCGATCTGCTGCGCTCGCTGGTCACGTTCTGGCAGCATCATCCGTCGTTGTCTTACCTGTTCTCGGGCTTGTTCATCGGGCCGACCTCGCAGGCACCGCGAGCCGACGAGCGGGGTTGTCATTCGCTGCAGGAACTCGACCTGAGCCTGCAGGAAATCGAGCATATCGGCGTGCCGTGGATTCTCGACCGGGCCCTGCGCAACTTCCTGGTCGACATCACCGGCAACACCCACCGCGCGGAATTCTCGATCGACAAACTCTGTTCACCGGACTCACCGGCCGGCATGCAGGGACTGCTCGAATTTCGTGCATTCGAGATGCCCCCGCATGCCCGAATGAGTCTGGCGCAGATGCTGCTCCTGCGGGCGATGGTGGCCCATTTCTGGCGCCATCCCTATCGCCATCCGCTGGTGCAATGGGGTACCGCATTGCACGACCGGTTCTTGCTGCCGCACTACACCTGGGCCGATTTTGGCTCGGTGATCGAACAACTGCGGCAGGCGGGCTACCCGTTCGAGTTGGCCTGGTATGAGGCCTTCCTCGAGTTCCGCTTTCCGGTCTACGGTCGGGTCAGCTACGAAGGGGTCGAGCTGGAACTGCGCATGGGGCTCGAGCCCTGGCTGGTGCTGGGCGAAGATGCCACCGCCCACCGCCAGGCGCGGGTGGTCGATTCCGCGGTGGAACGGTTGCAGGTCACGTGCCGGAACCTCGATCCGGAGCGTTATCTGATCACTTGCAATCGACGCAGATTGCCGCTGCAGCCGACCGCCGAAGCCGGCCACTACGTCGCCGGCGTGCGCTACAAGGCATGGAAGGCGGCATTCGGACTGCATCCGACGATCGAGGTACATGCTCCTCTGGTATTCGACATCTTCGATCGCCGGTTGGGCCGCTCGATCGGCGGGTGCCAGTACCATGTCGCGCATCCCGGAGGACGCGCTTACGAAACCTTTCCCGTCAACGCTTACGAGGCCGAGTCGCGGCGCGTATCACGCTTCCGCGATTACGGCCATACCGGCGGGGACGCGCCACAGCCGCCGTGGGCGCAACGCTGGGCTGCGTTTCGTGCTCCCGACAACGCTCCGCTGGTGCATGAGCCACCGCCGGAGGCACCGAACCCCGACTACCCTTGCACCTTGGACCTTCGGCGGCTGGGACCACAATGACTGATCGCATCGCGCTGACCCATCGTTTCGAGCATCGCTTCGGACAGCGCAGCCAGCTGTCCACGCACTGGCTGCGGCTGCGCCCCGCACCGCACGCCCGGGGCATTGAAGCCTACAGCCTCGACATCCAGGCGGAGCCTCACTTTCTGAACTGGCTGCGGGACCCTTACGAGAACCATCTGGCGCGGCTCGATCTGCCGGAACCGGTGTTTCGGCTGGGGATCGAGGTCGAGATCATTGCCCGGCTCGACGATGTCAATCCGTTCGATTTTCTGGTCGAGCCCTTTGCCGGGAATTATCCGTTCGAGTATCCGGCCCAACTACGGAAGGAACTGGCGCCGTATCTGCGCATCGATCGTCCGGGACCGCGGCTGATCGACTGGCTGGCCGCGCTGGACCGCAACGCGGCCTACATCGTGGACAAGCTGGGCGGGATCACCCGCCGGGTCAGCGACAGAATTCCGAGCGCGGGGCCGTCGGTACCCGGTTGGGTAGACACCGAGGGACTATTGCGGCGTGGTGTCGGGTCGCCCTGGGAAACCGCCTGGCTGCTGACGCTGAGCCTGCGTGGCCTGGGGCTGGCCGCCCGCTTCACCTCCGGCTATCGCGTGTGGCTGTCGAGCTCGCCCGAGTTTTCGGACGTCGTGAGCGCCCATGCGTGGAGCGAAATTTACCTGCCGGGCGCCGGCTGGATCGGGCTGGATCCGGCCAGCGGTCTTTTTACCGCGAAAGGTTACATTCCGCTGGCGTCGGCGCCCGATCCGCTGCGAACGTTGCCGGTTTCCGGTTACCTGGAGGCTTGCGACGAACGACGTAGTGAAGCTCTGTCGCTACGCAAACTGGTTCCGGAACCTCCGGCATGGCCGCTCCGGCCGACGGCCTGGAACGACGTCGGCGCTTTGGGCGCCAGGCTCGATGCCGAACTGGCGGAACTCGATGTCAAACTGCGGCTGGGAGCCGGATTGTCATTTGTCTCGGCCCGAAATGCCGGCGCACTGGAATGGACCACCGCGGCGCTGGGCCCGGACAAGCGCCAAACCGGCGAGATGCTGTTGAGCGCGCTTGCCGCGCGCTTCGCCGGCGGCGGTTTACTGCATTTGGGACAAGGGGAATGGTACAGCGGCGAGGAACTACCGCGCTGGCGCCTGGCATGCTTCTTCCGTGCCGACGGGCGGCCCGTCTGGCAGGACTCGGACCTTTCGGGCTGGCGGCGGCGCCAAGGGATGGTGGTGCGCACCGACGATGCACGTATCTTTGCGGAAGCGTTGGCACGGGCGCTCGGAATTGCCGCGAAATTCGTGATCGCCGCGCACGAGGATGGTCTGCACCAGCTCTGGGCCAGCCAATTGGCCGTCGACTTCATTCCCACCTCCGATGATTTGCGCGATCCGGAGTGTCGACGCCACCTCGCGGCTTGCCTGTCCGCCCGCCATGGCGAACCGGCCGGCTACGTGCTGCCGCTGCGCCGGGATCCCGTTCAGCAACGTTGGATCAGCGGGAGCTGGCTGTTCCGCCGGGGGGGGCTGTTTCTGATCCCGGGCCAGTCGCCGATCGGATTTCGGCTGCCGATCGACAGCCTGCCGGTCGGCGAGGCCGGAGTCGCAGACAGCGATCCGGAACGCTGTCAGACCGAACCTCGCGAGATTCTTCCCGAAGTCTGCGGTGAACTGAGCGCCCGTTTTACGACCTGGATGCCGGCCGACGAGGCGGCCGACGAAGCCGACAGCGAGACGGACCGCCGGCGTCCCCCTCGCACCGCACTCGCGGTCGAACTGCGCGACGGGCAGTTGCATGCTTTTCTGCCGCCGCTGACCCATCTGGAGCATTACCTCGAACTCGTTGCGGCCATCAGGAAAGCGGCCGTCGAAACCGGTCTCCCGGTGCTGCTGGAGGGTTATGAGCCCCCGGACGACCACCGACTGCAGCGCATCGTGGTCGAACCGGAGCCGGGGACTTTGAAGCTGTGGCTGCCGGAGGTCGAGACGTGGCAGGCTCATCGCGACTTGATCGAGGCGGCGTATGAGGAAGCGGCGCAACTGGGATTGCTGGCCGAGCGGATACTCGGCGACGGCCGTCGATTGCCGCCGGGCGGCTGCGCGGAATTGGTCCTCGGCGGGCAGAATCCGGCCGACAGTCCGTTTCTTCGCCGACCGGAATTGCTGCGGTCCCTGATCGTCTGCTGGCAACGTCATCCCAGCCTGTCGTACCTGTTCGCCGGGCGCCTGGTGGGACCCGACGGGCCAGCCCCACGTCCCGACGAGGGCCGCGATGACGCGCTGTACGAGCTTTCGATCGCGCTGGATCGCATCCCGGCGGGTGAGGTGGCGCAACCGTGGATTCCCGACCGCCTGTTACGCCACCTGCTGGCCGATCCGGCCGGCAACATGAAGCGCGCCGAGATCCGGATGGATCTGCTGTACGCACCGGACCGGCCAAGCCTCCGCCTCGGCAAATCGGTGCTGCGGTCGTTCGAAACGCCGCCCGACCCGCAGTTGGCCGCGCTACAAAGCCTGTTGGTCACGGCCTTGGTGGCCGCAATGTGGCGCCATCCCCGACCGGTGCGCCCAATCGACTGGGGGAATGCCTTACACGACCGCTTCATGTTGCCGCGGGTGTTGTGGGGCGATCTCGAGTCTGTCCTCGAAGAATTGTCGCGAGCGGGGTTTCCGCTGCAGCCGGATTGGTTCCGCCCGATTCTGGACTTGCGCTTTCCGGTGCTGGGGCGAACCCAGATCGGCGACATCACGCTCGAAGTCCGTGCCGCCCATGAACCGTGGCCGCTGCTGGCCGAAGAGAGCGTCGTCGGTGCCGGCATGGCGCGGTTCCTGGATTCGTCCTGCGAGCGCGTACAAGTGCGCTGCCAGGGCCTTCCGGCTTCACGCTACCTGTTGTCATGCAACGGTTTTCGGGTACCCCTGCATGAAACCGGAACGCACGGCGAATACGTCGCCGGCATCCGGTTCAAGGTCTGGAACCCCCCCTCTACGCTGCATCCGACCATCGCACCGGTCCACTCGCTGGTCATCGACCTGGTGGATACCTGGACCGGCAACATCGCGGGCGGTTGCACCTACTTTCCGCCCCGGCCGGGCGTCTGGGGTGCGGCCGGCCTGCCGCCAATGGCACCGGCCCAGGATGGCCCCCCCCGGCCGGACTCACGGCGGCTGCCACCCGTCCATGTACCGCCCTGGAGCACCGGCGGCACGTTCCTGACCAACGGCAGCGGGCCGCCAAACACACCGCTGGCGACACCGCCTGTGGAGATGGTCCGACCCGGGCTTCCTTATCTACTCGATTTGGCGCGGGTGCTGTAACGGGTCGAACCGACGAGCAGACCGGCCGGGCGTGGCATCGACCCGGCCTGCCCCGTGGCACGGGATCGTAGCCTGTCAGTCGATCGATGCCGAATGCGCGGCTTGATAGCGTTCCTTCACCGCGTTCGCCAGCTCGTGCACGGCCATCGCATAGTGGGTACTGTGGTTGTAGCGGGTGATCACATAGAAGTTTTGATGGCCCAGCCAGTATTCATCGCCATCGTTGGTGCTGAGCCGCAACAACCGCACTCCGTCCCGTTCGCCGCGAAAATCGCCCCGCGGGCGGATGCCATAGTCGTCCAACGTGGCCAGCGAATAGTGAGTATCGAAACCCGATTCCAGCAGGCCCGCCTGCGGGCCGTTCGCCTGGGCGGCGGAAACCACTCGCTCACCAACACGCCAACCGTGTTCGGCGAAGTAATTCGCGACGCTGCCGATGGCATCTTCGGGCTCCCATAAATCCTTGCGGCCGTCACCGTCGAAATCCACCGCCCAACGACGAAAGCTGCTCGGCATGAACTGTCCGAGTCCCATCGCGCCGGCAAACGAGCCGCGCGGAGTCAGCGGATCGATCCGCTCTTCGCGCGTCATCAGCAGAAAATTCTCCAGCTCCTCGGTGAAATACTCGGCACGGCGGGGATAGTCAAAGGCCAGCGTGGTCAGCGCGTCCAGTACCCGGTCCTTGCCGACGTTGGCCCCGTAGATGGTCTCGACCCCCATGATGCCCATCACATACTCGGGGGGAACCCCGTAGCGTCGGCTGGCGCGCTGCAGCGCAGCCGCATGACGTTGCCAGAACGCGGCGCCTCTGGAAATGTGCTGCTCGGTCAGAAATTTCGCGCGGTAACGCGACCAGGCGCCCGGGCGTGGTTTCACCGTCGGCGCTTCCCGGTTCATGTAGTCCAGGGTCCAGTGCTGGCGCCGCGCCTGAGACAACACACCGTTGAGATACTCGGTACTGAAACCGTGCATCGATACCATGTGTTCGATGAATCGATCCACGGTAGGCGTACCGCCGAAGTCCCCCGATACGAACGTCGAGTGGTAGCCGCCGCTGCCGTCATGGCTGGGTGGCTTCGGTACGACCGCCTCGGGTTTCGGGGCATGACTGGTGTCCGGCAGTCGCGCCAAGTTTCGGTCAGGATGGGTCTGCTCGGCCGGTTTGGAGGCGCAACCGACCAGCACGGACAGGACAACGGCCAATGGCAGGAGCCGGCAAACCTTCGCTTTCATCGCAATCTGCAGCACGGAAGAGTTCGAGACGGGTTTTTATGCTATCACCTTCGCGTCGGTCTGCTAAGGCACGGGCGTTCGATCTTCCGGGACGCGGCCGCCCATGTCACGGACCGGCCCCGGCCTGCCCGCTTTCGGCGCCCGAGTGAGCACTGCACGGCCCGTGACAAATCGCTTGGGACTGATGGATAATCGAAAGTCGTCGTCAGGGTCGGTCAAGCGACCTGCGAATTGCCTCCACGGGGATCCCGGCACCGCCGGACCGGCCGTCAAGAGGGGCAGGCCACCGGCGAAGACTGTTGTGTCGGCGGCGCAACGGACTTCGACCGACTTGCGGCGTCGGTCCGCATCGTTGCAGCCACTTCATCTCTAGCTGTGCCGGCCGGTTTGGCTCGCGGCGACTGCAAAGGACAACCCGATCTGTGCCTTGCCGCGGCCCAGACTCGCCGCGGCGCATTCGGACCCGGGGTCTACGGCCGTCTCAGCCGGAGTTGAAGAGAGAGAGTCGAACTCGGGAGAGATATGTCCAAGAAGCATCCAGTCATCGCCGTCACGGGATCGTCCGGGGCCGGGACGACAACTGTCACACACGCGTTCGAGCATCTGTTTCTCCGTCTGAAGATCAAGGCGGTCATCGTCGAGGGTGACAGCTTCCACCGATTCGATCGGCGGACCATGAAGGAGAGGATCAGGCTGGCCAACGAGCAGGGACGAAATTTCAGCCATTTCTCGATCGAAGCCAACCTGCTGGATGAACTGGAGCAACTGTTTCGTCAGTACGGCGAGAGCGGTACCGGCAAACGACGCTACTATATCCACAGCCGCGAGGAAGGCGAGCGGTACGGCGGTGTGGAACCAGGCACCTTCACCGACTGGCTGGATATCGCTCCGGGCACCGACCTGTTGTTTTACGAGGGGTTGCACGGCGCGGTCGTGACCGACAGTCTGAATCTGCCGAAGTACACCGATCTGGCGGTGGGCGTGGTCCCCATCGTCAATCTGGAATGGATCCAGAAAATCCACCGCGACACCGCGGAACGGGGCTACAAGCCGGAAGACGTCACGAAAACGATCCTGCGCCGGATGTACGACTACGTCCATGTGATCACGCCGCAATTTTCCAAGACCGACATCAATTTTCAGCGCGTCTCCATGGTCGACACATCTAACCCGTTCATCGCACGCGACATTCCGACGCCGGATGAGAGCTTCGTGGTCATCCGTTTCAACGAGCCGCGGAAGTTCAATGTCGATTTTCCGCACCTGTTGGCCATGCTGCACAACTCGTTCATGTCACGATACAACACGATCGTGGTCCCCGGCGGCAAGATGGGACTGGCGATGGAAGTCATCTTCGGGCCTATCCTGGAACGACTGATGGAGCAACGGAATTCGGCCTGACCGTCCTCCGGGATCGGGCCGGGCGCTGCCCGCGAAAATCGTACTGACCTGGATGCCTTCGATGAAATATCGCGACCTCAGGGAATTCATCTCGCAACTGGAGGAGATGGGTGAACTCAAGCGCATCCCGGTCCGCGTCGATCCCTACCTGGAGATTACCGAGATCTGCGACCGGACCTTGAAGGCGCAGGGTCCCGCACTGCTGTTCGAGAACTGCCAGGGCTCCGAGATTCCGCTGCTGGGAAACCTGTTCGGCACGCCGCATCGGGTCGCCATGGGCATGGGCGAGACTTCGGTCGAGGCGCTCCGCGAAGTCGGCAAGCTGCTGGCCTTTCTGAAGGAACCCGATCCGCCGAAAGGCATGCGCGATGCATTCGACAAGCTGCCGATCTTTCGCCAGGTGCTCAACATGTCGCCTCGGGAACTGCGGCATGCGCCCTGCCAGGAACTGATCATGGCGGGAGACGAGATCGACTTGGGGCGCTACCCGATCCAGACCTGTTGGCCCGGCGATGTCGCGCCGTTGATTACCTGGGCCTTGGTGATCACCCGAGGCCCTCTGAAGGAACGGCAAAACCTCGGCATCTACCGGCTGCAGGTGCTGGAACGCAACAAGGTGATCATGCGCTGGTTGGCCCATCGCGGCGGCGCGCTCGACTACCGCGACTGGCAGCAGACCCACCCCGGTCGACCGTTTCCGGTCGCCGTCGCATTGGGGGCCGACCCGGCGACCATACTCGGCGCCGTGACGCCGGTGCCCGACACTCTGTCGGAATATGCCTTCGCCGGTTTGCTGCGCGGCGGCAAGACCGAGGTCGTCAAGGCGCAACTCAGTGAGCTTCGCGTGCCGGCCAGCGCCGAAATCGTGCTGGAAGGCTTTTTGCATCCAGGTGAACTGGCTGCGGAGGGGCCCTTCGGCGACCACACCGGATACTACAACGAAGTCGAGCGGTTTCCGGTATTCACGATCGAGCGGATCACCCAGCGATTGCAGCCGATCTACCACAGCACCTATACCGGCCGCCCGCCCGACGAACCGGCGATCCTCGGCGTCGCGTTGAACGAAGTGTTCATACCGATCCTGCAGAAGCAGTTTCCGGAGATCGTCGACTTCTATCTTCCGCCCGAGGGCTGTTCCTACCGCCTAGCCGTGGTCAGCATGCGGAAACAGTACCCGGGGCACGCCAAACGGGTCATGTTCGGCATTTGGTCGTTTCTGCGCCAGTTCATGTACACGAAATTCGTGATCGTGGTCGACGACGACATCGACGCGCGCAACTGGAAGGATGTGATCTGGGCAATCACCACACGAATGGACCCGGCGCGCGACCTGACGATGATCGACAACACGCCGATCGACTATCTCGATTTCGCCTCGCCGGTATCGGGTCTCGGCTCCAAGCTCGGGCTGGACGCCACCAACAAATGGCCGGGAGAAACCCAGCGCGAATGGGGTACACCGGTCCGGATGAGCGATGAGGTCATCGCCCGCATCGACCGGATGTGGGAAAGCCTGGCAATCGGTGGAGCCGGCTGAACAACCGGACGGCACCCGGACACTCGGTACCCATCACGGTGCCGCCGACATTTCCTCGCCATCCAAGGAGTCGTCAGCCGGGATTTGTTCGATCTGCGTAACGACCTCGTTCGAGGCGTAAAACAGGCCTTTGCGGTATGCCTCGGCGGCGGCCGGGGCATCCTTCATCTGCAGCAGCACATCCCCCAGCAATCGGTAACCTTCCACGCTCTCTTCCAGGCCGAGGCTGCGCTCCAGATAGGAGCGAGCCTTCGGCAACTCCTTCGCACGCAAGGACAACTTGCCCAGAACACGCAGCAGCACGGGATCGTTCTGATGCTTCGGATACCATGCCTCGGCGCGCACCAGTTGCAGAGCCGGATCGGGAAAACGGATCTCGCCGTAGAGTACCACCAGCGTTTCATTCCATTCCTTGGTCAGTGCCGCGGCCAGATGACCCTCGACGGCATCGCCCCCACCAGCCTCGATCATCGCGGCGAAATACAGGGCCTGAATTCCTTGAGCGGAACGGATGTGATCCGGCACCCCCTTCCAAAGTGCTTCCAGTTCGGCCGGGTCCCGCCGTTCCGATGCCTTCTTCAGCAAGGCGCTGTAGGTCTCCGTTTCCAGCAGCCGGATCTCGGCCTCCATCATGATCTTGTTGGCATGCAGCGACGGGATCAGCCGGCGCACCCCTTCCCAATCCTCCATCTGCGCGTAGGCCTGGTGCTGCATGCGCAACACCGCGGCATGACTGGGTGCGATCCGATCGAGCTGGGTCAGATTCTCCAGCGCATCCTCGAACTGCTGCTTCGAAAGCTGCAACTCGGCCCGAATGAGGCCGACCGCCAACTCCGCTTCCGGCATGTTCTCGTGCGCCATCTTCAGATACTCGTCGCGCTGTTCGATCGCACCGCGCGAATGCGCCGCCCGCGCCGCCGTCAAATAATTGATCAAAGGAAGACCGCTGTCGGCGGCGTGGCGGATCAGGCTCCTCTCGGCCTTTTCGAAGTTTCCTTCGGCGGTTTCGATCAGGCCGTTCAGCAGGGCCTGCTGCGAACGTCGGGAGCGCTTCTCGCCGCGGCGCCGGCTCAGCGTTCGGGGAAGGCGCACCGTGTGAATGACCAGCCGGATCAGCGCATAGAGAGTCACGAAAGCGATGAACAGCGCCGTCGCCACGACGAACAGCGAGGTTTCCAGTGCCCACCCGCCGTAGCCGACGATGACATAGCCGGGATCGCCCAACGACAGGATGCGCTGATGGATGAAGTAGCCCCCTGCCGCCGCCAGCGCAATCGCCAGCGCCAGGTACATCAGTTTCTTCAAGGAGTGGCTCCGGCAGGCTGCTCTTTCGGCTGCGGGACGGGTTCCGCCTTCAGCCGGAGATGTTCGATATTACGGATCAGGCTCAGCGACTTGCTGATGTCAGGCATCGGAATCCGGATCTTCTGCTCCGCCAGCGAGGCCAGTTCGTCCAACATCTGCCGGGTACTTTGGGCCTGGGGATCGAAGTAGGACTGAACGAACTCCGTGGCAGATTGAAGATTTCCGCTGTACATCGGTTCATCCCCGCGCAGCAGTGAAGCGCGTGCCATCTCCAATTTCAGCAGCAGGATTTGCCGCAGCCCCTCGACCTCCTCCGGCGTCAGGATGGCCTGAATCGGACGGTCGGTATGGCGAACCGTGACCAGTTCCTTCAGATTTTCGATTGCCGAGTCGAGTAGCCCCTGCTCACCCGAATCGACTTCCTCGGATTTCTGGGAGGATTCCGATCGTTCCGCTTTCGAACCCGGCTGTTCGCCCCCCGCGGCGGCATGGGGCAGCAGTAGCGGAATCTGCCGGATCTTCTGCTCCAGAGCCAGAATTCTGGAGGATAGCCCGACGATGTCCGGAGGATTCGTCTTCTTCAACAGATCGATTTCCTCGGCTAACGCCTCGCGCACGCTGAAGACCCCGGGGTCGCCGCTGTCATGCAGCCGTTGGTCCGCAGCCTCCATTGCCGCCAATACGGCCTTGACGTCACCCACCAGATGCAGCTTCTGATTGGCGACGCTCAACAGGTATTCGGCATCGGCCACCAGCACATCGCCACGGGTCCGACTCAACTGCCTCTGAATCTGCTCGACCGCCTTGGTGAACTCGGACTTGGTCAATTCCAGGCGCTCGCCGAACGTGGAGGATTGCTCGCTCAGGATCCGTTCGACCTTGGCATCTGCAGTAGCCAACTGCGATTGCAGACCTGCCACCTGATTGTGAAGTGTCGCAAGTTGGTGCTGTAAACTGCCGAACTGACGTGTCAATTCAATGACCTGCTGGTCCTCCTTGTTCAGCTCGCCTCCCAGCTCCGAGCGAAATGCCTGCAACAGCAGGAATCCGCCGACCGCCAGCAGAATCACGATCACCAGGGTCAGGTAGCCGAGCCAGGCACCGCTCCTCTTCGCCCGGACTGGCGGCTCGGACCCGGATTCCGAGGCCGGTATGGCCCCCTCATCCGCCACTTCCGCAGTCGCCGGGACGCTTTCGTCGTCGGCAAACGCACTTTCGTGATTTTCTGGCATCGAGTCTAACCTCGGGTCGAGTTTGCGAGATGTAGGATGGCGGAACACAGACCGGCATCCGATGCTTCCGGCGCGATATCGATCCGACGACAGCCGATATCTTTCGCGCGAGTTGCCAGCCGCTCGCTAATGACTGCAACGGGCGTGTCCGCAAGCAAGTCGAGATGATTCGTGCCGAGCAGCTTCACCAGGTTTTCGAGAGCCTCGCCGCTCGACAGCACCAGCGCGTGAATTTCGCCGCGTCGCCAGGCAGGAATCAGATCGTCCGGGACGATCCGCGGCGTGACACGCCGATAGACCTCGGCATATTCGACTGTCGCCCCGCGACGCCGTAACGTTTCGGCGATCAACTCGCGTCCTCCGCAGCCCCGGACCAGCAGGAAGCGTTGCCCTTCCACCGCATGAAATTCGGGCGCATCCAGCAGCGACTCGCTATTAAACTGCGCTTTCGGCGACAGGTCCACCCTCAGCCCGAGTTCGCGCAGCGCAGCCCTCGTCCCACGACCGATCGCGGCAATCCGGAGCCGGTCTGGTAGCCGCTTCCACCAATCACCGAGACCGCAGCCGTAATGAACCGCATTGGCGCTCACGAAGATCAGCCAGTCCCAATCCTCGAGTCGTTGCAGCAGACGGAGAGTGGAATCAGCCGTGCCGCTCGGTTCGATAGCGATCAACGGAAACCGGACCGGGTGCCCGCCGGCTCGTTCGATCAGTGTGCACAAGGATTCGGCCTGCCCCGCCGGCCGGGTCACCAGCACATTCCAGCCGGCCAACCGTGACGTTCCCGGACCGCGAACATTCACATCACACCCATTTCCTGCAGGATTCGGTCGGCACCCTGGGCCAACAGGTCCTCGGCAACGGTCACGCCGAGATGGCGAGCGTCGGAGGCATTGCCCCGCCGATCGCTGCGCAGCACCGTCGTCCCGTCCACGGATGCCACCAACCCGCGCAAACGCAGATCGCTTCCGGTCCCTTCGGCATATCCGGCGATCGGCACCTGGCAGCCTCCCTGCAACCGCTCGTTCAGCGCCCGCTCGGCCTGCACGCAGACAGCCGTCGGCGCATGATGGAGCGCGCTCAGCAGTTCCTCGATAGGCCGGTCGCCTCGCCGGCATTCGATCCCGAGAGCACCTTGCCCGATGGCCGGCAGGCAGATTTCGACCTGCAACACCTGCTTGATCGAGTGCTCCAATCCAAGCCGTTTGAGCCCCGCAGCCGCGAGGACGATGGCATCGCATTCCCGCGTCCGGAGCTTGGTCATGCGCGTATTCACGTTGCCGCGCAGACCGGTCCATCGGCACGTCGGGAGCAGCGACCGCAGTTGACACTGCCGTCTCAGGCTGGAAGTACCGATCACAGCATCCGGCGGCAACTCATCGAGTCGTTCGTAACGCTCCGAGATGAACGCATCACGCGGGTCCTCCCGCTCCATGATGGCTGCGATATGCAGCGACTCGGGAAGCTCGACCGGAACATCCTTCATTGAATGAACCGCGATGTCGGCCTCGCCGTCCAGCAGACTCTGTTCCAATTCCTTGACGAACAGGCCTTTGCCGCCGACCTTGGCCAGCGGTGCATCCAGCAACTTATCCCCGCGGGTGCTCATCGGAAGGAGTTCGGTCGAAAGGCCTGGAAACGCGGTACGAAGCTTCGCTGCAACATGTTCCGCCTGCCATAGCGCCAGCGGACTCTTGCGGGTTGCGATTCGAACGATGCGATTCAAGGGTTCTGCCGGCCTCGGGTGGAAGGATGCCGATTCTATCAGATCGCACCTGGCCGCGTGGCGGGCTCGACCCGGACGATGCCGCCAGCCGATAGGACAAACCCGCCCGGCATCGGTTCCGCTCCCGGACACCAAATGTCCCCGGGCGGACGACAAGGGATCGCCACGTGGCGTGGGCCTGCTTCAACGCAGCGAGGCACGCTCCGTTACCAGGACTTCGATCGCGGGACTGCTGCTGGGGGCATGGTTCTTGTCGCCTGAATAAATGGCGGCGAGTGAATGCATGCCGACCGGCAGGCTGGTCGTGCTCAGCGCCGCGCCACCTCCGCTCAGGAACTTGGTGCCCAGCAGGACGGCACCGTCCCTGAAACTCACCGTTCCGGTCGGCGTGCTGCCGAACACTTTCGCTGTCAGGCTGAGCCGGGAACCGTAGGGCGCGGTCGCGGCGGATACCATCAGGCCCGTGTTGCTGTCGGCCTTTGCGATCGCGAGGTCGATCACCGCACTACTGCCGAGATGTCGGACATCTCCCGGGTAGCTGGCAGTGACCCGGTGGTTACCGACCGCCAACTTCGCTGTGGTCAGAGCCGCCCTGCCCTCCGTCAACGCCACCGTGCCGAGTGTGATCGTGCCGACTTTGAACGTCACCGTACCGGTAGGGGCGTTTCCGCTCACGGTCACCGCCAACATCACGTCCTCGCCGAACTTCGGTGCGGGCGACGAAACCGCCAATGCCGCACTGCTGGCAAGTTTGCCGACCGTGACATTGGCAGTGCTGCTGGCGCTGGCGGCGTGATTTCCATCGCCGGCATAGGTGGCGGAGATGCCGTGGCCGCCAACTGCCAGATTGGAAACAACGATGGAGGCGTGGCCGCCCACCAGCGGCCCGCTGCCGATCACGGCGGTACCATCCCTGAAGGTCACGCTACCGGTCGGCGACTTGCCATCGATCGTCGCCGTGACTGTGACCGGATCGCCGAACTTCGGGGCCGTCGGCGATACAGCCACGGCCGTGGAGCTGGCGCGTTTGGCGACATTGACCGCGAGAGCGGCACTCGTACTTCCGCTGAGATTACCGTCACCGCCGTAGCTGGCAATGATGGAGTGCAGACCCACCGCCAGATTCGAGACGGCGAGTGTCGCCTTGCCGTTAGCCACGGCCGCGCTTCCGAGCGGCATCGCACCGTCCGAAAACGCCACGGTTCCACTCGGGGACTTCCCTGCAATGGACGCGCTGAGTATGACGCCATCACCGAATTTGGGCTCGGCAGGAGACGCACTCAGCACTGTGGTGCTGGATGCTTTGTTCACCGTCTCGGCCACGCCGACGCTGCTGCTTCCCGCATTCCTGGCATCGCCCGAGTACTCCGCCGTCACACGGTGTTCGCCCACCGCGAGGATACTGCTCAGCGACGCCTTGCCCTGGGTCAGCACGCCGGTGCCCAATGCAGCGGCTCCGTCCCGAAATGTCACCGCTCCGGTCGGCGAAGCGCCCTTGACCATCGCCGTGAACGTGATGCCGGTACCGTAGGTCGCGGTAGTGGCCGAGGCGGATAGCGCCGTGCTGGTGGCCGCTTTGTCCACGGTGACATCGACGTTGTGGCTGCTTCCGGTGTGCTTGGAGTCTCCGCTGTAAATGGCGGCGATTGCGTGGTTCCCGACCGCCAGCGAGCTGGTGCTGAACGCTGCCTGGCCGCCGTTCACGTTGGCGGTGCCGAGAGTGGTCGTGCCATCCTTGAAGCTCACTTTGCCGGTCGGCGATTTGCCGCTCACCGTCGCGATGAAGACGAGCTTCGCTCCATAGGTCGGTGCGGCAGGAGTCGCAACGAGCGCGGTGCTACTGGCCACCTTGCCGACGCTGAACCCGGCGATGCCGCCGGTGCTGGCGGTGTGATTGGTATCGCCGCCATAGCCGGCGGATAGCTTGTGGCTGCCGACGGCCAGACTCGAGACAACGATCGCGGCCTGGCCATCGACCAGCATCGCACTCCCGATCCCCGCCAAACCGTCTTTGAAGCTCACCGTACCGCTCGGCGCTTTGCCTGTCACCGTCGCCGTCAGCTTGACCGCATCGCCGTATTGCGCCGCGGCAGGCGAGGCACTCAGCGCGGTGGTGCTTCCACGCTTGCCCACCACGACACTGATCATGCCGCTGGTGGCTCCGGCAAAATTCGCGTCCCCGCTGTAACCGGCGACAATCGAGTGGTTGCCGACCGTCAGGCCGGACGTCGCGAGCGAGGCCTTGCCATTGCTCAAGTTCCCACTGCCGAGCGTCGTACTCCCGTCTTTGAACGTCACCGACCCGGTCGACGCTGCGCTGTCTAGGGTCGCGGTTAAGGTCACTTCGTCGCCGTACTTCGGCGCGCTGGCCGACGTGCTGAGGACGATATTACTGGCCGACTTGAACTGCGCCGTTGCACTCCGATCACGCAACATTTCGACCATGCAGCTCGCGCCGCCCTGGCCCGCACAATCGCCACCCCACTCGACCATCTGATTGCCGCTGGCCGGCGTCGCCGTCAGTATGACCGCGGTTCCCTCCCGGAACGGAGCGCTGCAGGTCGTCCCGCAATTGATCGCAGCCGGGAAACTCGTCACGGTCCCGATGCCCGTTTTCGTGACCGTCAGGTTGTACTTCTGACCTCCGCTCAAGCCGATGCACGACGGGTTGGCCGCAGCCACGTCGGCGACATAGTTCCTGATCAGGTCGCTGACGCGATACGCATTCACGCCATAGGGATGATTCTGACCGAAGGTCATGCTGATATTGGAATAGTACGGTGGTAGCAGGTGGCAGTAGCTCATGATGGTACCGGCGCCGCTACCGGCGATGCCACCCGTCAGCGAGCCGAGGCTCGGCAACATGCCGGCTGGACAGTCATCCACCGGCCGACTCTCTCCGGCGACATTCTCGTAGTCGTGGGTGTGCGGAGAATCGAAGTTATGCCCGATTTCGTGGGTCACGACCAGGATGTCCCAGACCGTCCGAGGATTCTCGACCGAAAAATCACCCGAGATGTTGGCGCTGTAACCATAACCCACCGTCTTGTTGCACAGCACGCCGAGATAGGCGATACCGCCGCCCAGGCTCTTGCCGCTGAGGAAATGTGCTATCGCGCGGGGCGTGTCCTTCCTGTTGGCATTCCAATAATCGCGAAAGCTGTAGAGACCCGATTCGGTACTGGTGTGATTCCATGGATCCGAGGTCACGCCACCGGCCCAGAGACTCACCGAATCGATCGACAACTCCGCACCGGCCTCTCGGAGATAGATGGTCGACGCGTAGGCAAACAAGTTTCCGATGTAGGAAGCAGCCGCACCCGAGCCTCCGAATCGGTTGTAAAACTCGGCGTCGGTCTCGATCGCGACAGGCACTTTGTAGGCTTCGCCCGGCGGCAGCGGTGCCGCCGCCAGCACCGACAGGCGTGCATCTGCCGGTTGTCGTGGCAACCGATCGACTCCGCATTGAAACGGGCGCACGGCCTCCGGGGCCTGGACAGGCTGGAACTCCCTGCTGGCCAGATCCGGCGTGTTCTCGCCCGCAGTGCTTGGTCTCGGCCGGCCCAGCACCCACGTTCGCTCACTCGACTGCACGATGCCGCGGACGTCGCCCGACTCATCGACAGACACCACCGCAACCGAATCCGGCACCCCTTCGATACTTCCGCGGAAATACGCGGAAACCGGCGGTTTCAGGATCGTACGTTGTCGGCGCTGATGAACGATGATCCGTGCCTGCGGTCTGAATACCTCGAAGCGCTCCAGAACGAGAGTCACCGGAGCGGCGGTTCCATCCAACGGCACGTCTCGAAGTCTCAGTCGCCGAGGCGAGTCGCCACTCGTCAAGGCTCCGGCCAACCGGGCCGCCGGCATTTCCGGCACCAAATCGGCGCTCGCGCCGCCGAACGCGGCCGAGGCAGCCCCAAACAGGGCGACGAGAAGCACGAACGTCATTTGTAGTTTGATCCGGATATTCATGGCAGCTACTCGCACGAGGCCGGCGGTCCGGCGATCGCCTTCTCAAACAGGATGGGCCAACTCAAAAAGCATCGCGAACAGCCGTGCCGGGCGCTGTTAACTGATGCACAGGCAGCCACGCCAAAGCGACGCGCAAAGCGGATGACAATTGCCGGGATGCGGCGGCGGTGTCCCTGACCGAAAACCGGCTCCTGCGATGAACGCCAGCACCGGCAGCAGTCCTGCAAGCGTGACGCTACGCCGTGCGCCTGCCGTCATCAGCAAGAACCGCAAAGCCGCGATGGCATGGCCGATCGGTGCGAGCGAGCCTACGCGGCAGGCACCCACAGATTGGCCAGCGAAAAACGGTGCTCGGCGAACGGCGGCGCGTTCACCTCGTCGTCCTGCTGCCAGGCATTCTCCATCAGCCAATGGCCTTCGTGCAGCCGGAACACCTCGAGGGTGCGCTGGTCCGGGTCGACCAGCCACAGCCACTCCACGCCTTGCTCGGCATAGATCGGCATCTTGACCACGCGGTCGGTCCGCGCGGTGCCGGGCGAAAGCACTTCGCACACCCAATCCGGCGCCAGCGTGAAATAGGCGTCATCCGGAAACACCGGCAAACGATCCCGGCGCCACCCGGCCAGGTCGGGTACGAGGATGTTCGGACCCAGATGCAGCTCGGGTTCATCCAGGATCCACCAGCCGCCGGGACCGCCGCGGCCTTGGTGAAACGGATTGATCAATTCTCCGCCGACGATCGACGAAACGAGCGCGTGTCTGGGCGCCGGCCGCGGCTGCGTGATCAACTGGCCGTGCAATATCTCGCCGATCACGTGGTCCGGCAGGTCGAACAGGTCTTCGTAGGTTGCGAGGCGTTCTGCGGGTTGGTTCATCGCGAGGACTGCCTTCGATCGGAATCTGCGCGCATTATTCGCGATTTGCCGCGTGCTGCCAAACAGCGAACGGCTAATGCCAGCATGAGGGGCCGGATGCCTCTCCCGGCCCGGCCGCCGCTCACCCGTACTGCCGCGGTACCTTCCCTTCCCGCTCCAATATCCGCGGTTTCGGGACAGCGAGATCGGCGTCCACTCGTTCGATTTCGATGTCGAACTCCCACTGGTCGCCGAAATCGAACAGGAACGTGATGCGGGTACCCTCGAACAGCGGAAGATCACCGAGCCGGACGGCGTCCGCGGGCAGATTCTCGCTTTCCGACAGACGGGGATCATCGATCTCCGCATTCCGGCCGAACCGGTCTTTGTAGCGGAAGCAGTACAAGTGATCGTTGTCGAACTTGAACGCAGCAAGTATCGCGTCGGCGAACGTCTCCAGATGCGTGTCGCCGGCCAATGCGATGCGCCGCCAGCAGTCCCCACCCAGAGACACTTTGACGACGAACGGACCCGGCAGAAACTCAGGCTCGACGTCGCCGAGGTCGTGCGTCCACGCGGGAAAATGCGAACGGATCGCGCCAGTCCACTGGCGATAATAGCGGTCCGTCTCCGGCAGAAAAAAGCAACCCACCGGATCTTCACCTGCTGGCTCCACCTCTTGCAGCAGAGCCCATTTCTGGTGCCGCAGGTAACTCCCGGCCAGCGCGCGACCCCAGCCGGTGATTTCGATCCTCCCGGGCAGCCACCCCTTGCCGATTGCGGGAGGCAAGGCATCGACCTCGATCAATCCGAACAACTGCAACAACGCCGCGTTGTAGAGGCCGGGGAAGTAACGCAAGGTATCCGCCTCCTTCGCGCCCGGGTAGGTCCGCCGCCCGGCGGCCAGAAGGTCGGTCAACAGGTACTGGGCCCTGATCTGAAAGGCTGTCGCCCAACCGCCCCGATCGCCGAGGATGTCTGCGGTACCGCGCGCCCACCATGCTTCCAGCAAGGCGAAGTACCGCTCGGCGGGGTTCAGCGATTGCCATGCGGACAGATGCCTCGGCTCGAGTTTCAAGAACGGTTTCTTCTTCACCACGGTAATGTGACCCAGACCGCTGGCCCGCAGCAGCAGGTAAAGACCATCGATATGCGGATAGGATTTCTGTAGCGGCCGCGCCAGCGGCATTTCGATCGGATGGCTCAGACTCCGGTTGATCTGGTCCAGGCTGCTCAGCGGCAGAAGATGGGTCGCAGTGGCCGGCATTCCGGCTTCGCCGACGATCTTCAACAGTGTCTCGAAATCGGCCAGCACGGTACCGGGTCGGCGCCGGTCGAAGTTCTGCGCCGAGAAGACGGAGATTTC